>CAIXGS010000062.1 GCA_903919125.1 uncultured Spartobacteria bacterium
CCGATCTCCGCTGCTCTGAAACTGACGAAAGTGAATGTATTTCTGCGGGCAAGGAGCCAAACAAGCGAACTCGCTGAGCACGCCTCCGCCGCGTCGTGCTGGATTGCGATCGATGGCTCCGTGTACGACGTCACGGAGTGGGTCAAGGCCCACCCAGGGGGTGGTGGTGTCATCCTCGCGGCCGCCGGCACCGACGCGTCGACCCAGTTCGCAGCGTTTCACCACCCCGCCGGTTCGGAGGTCCCGCGGCGCATCGCCGCCACGCTGAAAATCGGCCGGCTCGTTGCTGCTGACGCCGCCGCCGCCGCCGCCGCCGACGACGACGACGACGACGACGACGACGACGCCGACGATCGCGCCACCACCAGCGCGTCACGATTGAATGCTGGCGGCCCTGCCTCTCCTCCTTCCTCGGCGTCCTCCTCGACCACCACCACCACCGCCTCCTCCTCCTCCTCATCAGCGACCCTCGGGGCGGGCGGGATCGTATTCCCGTCGTCTTCGGCAGCGGCGGCGAAAAAGCGGCACGTGGCGGTGCGGTGCACCCCGGCCGAGCTGCGGGCGCTGCAGAGCGTGCCGCAGATGGCGGCGGAGGCGCTGCGGCGCGGGGCGCCGGCATTGATGACCAGCATCAACTACGGCGCCGAGGACGAGGAGTCGCTCCGCAACAACACGGAAGGCTTCGAACGCTACCGAATCCGCCCGCGCGTGCTGCGGGACGTGTCGCGGCTGCGCACGGGTGTACGTAGGTGGCTATCGGTTATCGGTTGTTATTGCGTGCGCGGCGCGTGCGAGTCGAATCTTCAGACCCACTGAAATATTGGAAGCGAAGAAGAATGGCGGCGCTCGCAAATCGATGACTCGTTTGAAAACACGCTGATTCGAGCGGACTGGTTGGTCACGTCATGCTCTCCGCCGATGCGATTGAAAACATCGTTCTCCCCACACGCGTGGGGATGGTCCGAGCGGGATTTTGAACGCCGTATCGCGCAGCGTGTTCTCCCCACACGCGTGGGGATGGTCCGTTCTCTTCCGCGCTGTATCCCCAAACTGCATCGTTCTCCCCACACGCGTGGGGATGGTCCGATGCCTAAGAGCAATGTGGCTGGGGCGCAGTCGTTCTCCCCACACGCGTGGGGATGGTCCGGTAATGCCTGTGGATTGGCTCGGCGCTGGCGCGTTCTCCCCACACGCGTGGGGATGGTCCGCCACCCGTTCCTGCTCCTAATCCAACCGCAGGGTTCTCCCCACACGCGTGGGGATGGTCCGCATGGGCGACTTCAATGCTTCCTGACGGGTTGGTTCTCCCCACACGCGTGGGGATGGTCCGCTCAACCTTTCGCCTTTGTCAGCCGATACCTTGTTCTCCCCACACGCGTGGGGATGGTCCGAAGTGGCGCCAGACAGGCGACACCGAGTTGGGGTTCTCCCCACACGCGTGGGGATGGTCCGCGTCGCGTTGCCAGTGATCACGCCCGCTGAGCGTTCTCCCCACACGCGTGGGGATGGTCCGTTGGGCAAATTCATCCGGCGCTAATGGGGGAAGTTCTCCCCACACGCGTGGGGATGGTCCGGGTGAAATTGTATTTTCCAGCAAGGGCGCTCAGTTCTCCCCACACGCGTGGGGATGGTCCGCCTGCCGTCCCGGCGCCCCGGAAGACCGTGAGGTTCTCCCCACACGCGTGGGGATGGTCCGTCCTCAACGTACGCGGCAATTTGACTTAGCATGTTCTCCCCACACGCGTGGGGATGGTCCGAAGTATTCGGCAATAACCGCCGGAAGTTAAGCGTTCTCCCCACACGCGTGGGGATGGTCCAGACAAGAGCGTGGGCCTGGGGATGGTTCGACAAAACTGGATGAGCAGGCTCGACGCATGGCATTATCTCCACGCGGATGGTTGGCTGGCCCCAGAAGCCTCTGCAGAGATGCAGGAGTTTGACCGCTGGCGCTGAAGTTTATACAGGCCGCCGTAGACGCTCTTTCCCTCCAGTCACCCACGCAGCTTACTGTAAACGAAATGCGAAAAAACGGGGGGCAACTGCCTAACCCGGTTGATCTCAGGAAATACTTTGGAATTTAATATGGCTAGACAACATTACACCGCCGCTGAAGTTCGCGCCATGATTGGCGCGGACGCCACCCCCGAAGAGTACGAGGAGTTCTTCCAATGGATAGACTCCACCGAGAAACGCTTCACCTACGAATGGGTGAAAGATCGTGTCTGGGTTGATTCTTCAACACCCGCCTTAATTTGTAAGCAATGGCGCTTACTTGAAGCAAGACCACCAGAGGAGAACGAACACTGCCCCGAGTATATCCCTCCAGACATAACTAAAATTCCACGGGA
This sequence comes from uncultured Spartobacteria bacterium, assembly GCA_903919125.1. Classification (GTDB taxonomy): domain Bacteria; phylum Verrucomicrobiota; class Verrucomicrobiia; order Chthoniobacterales; family Chthoniobacteraceae; genus Chth-196. The sequence goes on from CAIXGS010000062.1 coordinate 2,349, forward strand.
CAAATGGCCCACGATGAGGCCCATCGCAGTACCTCAACCCATGAAAAGCTACATGGACACACTGGCTGAATTTAGCGAAGACGAAGAAGATTCACTAATCAAAGCCATTGAAACCGCTTTGGATGTTAAACCTGAATACGCTGTGGTGTTGGATGTTAAACAATTCGGAACAGGGCCAAAGTTCACTGTCGCCTGTTTATCAAAACAATTCAACGTCATCAAAAAAGGTTGGTTAGCCATCAATTCTCTGCGCGAACCGGCGTGGTGGGCTTGTGTCGAGGTCAAGTCGGTTCCCGACTACGTACCAGATTTCTTATCCCCGCCCGCGCCGATTCTGACGTTTGATTTCCCAACCATTTTCGACACCAAAGAAGAAGCGCAGGCAGAGAACGAGACAGGCAAAGCAGAGTACAAGCGTCAAATCGAGGAAGGGGAACGCGATGCAGACGACGAATGGGAAGACGACGAGATTGTTGAAGCCTGGGTGTTTTCCACGCACGAACATAAACTTTGGCCGCTCCACCTTCACGAATACGGCGTGGGCGACCTGTACACTAAAGAACACGGAGAGTGGACGTTTTCCCAACTCCAAGCCATGCGGTAAATACTTACTCAAAAGTAACTACATATTTAGTGCCATCCGGTTGAAGAGCAGAGGATGCAGAGTTCGCCAAACCTCGCAATTCGAGTATGCTATTGGAGAGATGTGGCGGGTTTTGACGAAACACCAGAGCATTTCGATGCGATTGAGATGCGGCTTGAATGGGAGTAGGAAAATCGCTTGAGGCCCTTCCCTTTTTAAATCCGCGTTTTGATTACTCACGACTCTAGCTCGGTGTGACGATTTCTTTTCAAAACGAGGACGGTGTTCTTATTTAGGTGCTGTAAAATCCACCTTTCCAGCGTAATAAACTCTGGGAAATATATTTGTATCTCTTTGATTTGATTTTGAATACGGCACTTAATTCGTGCAAAATCCTGCTACAATGTTCCGTTTGCCGTGTTGTCATCAGGCGGGTTTGATTAGGATTTTTATTTCTAGGGTGTGAACCTCTGGTGTGCTGCCGAGGGCAAATTCGACCCCATTCAGAGAACAGGTTTACCCTTTTGACAACTGGTGGTGTGATGGTTGCGGGTCACACACTCAGAAAAAAGTACACAAGTGTCTGTAAACCAGAATTTTCGATAAGCGCGCCGTAAGCTTTCGAGACTAATTCAGGGGACCCGTCTGGCGATTTGTGCTCAAGACCCGCATATCAAAAAAGATTTTAGGTCCCACGGCTAGAGCCCGCCGCGCTCGGCGATAAAAGGCGGATTTGGTGGCGGAGGAGCAACCCACCACCTGCAAAACTTGGCACTAACTTGACACTGAAGTGTCAAAAAAGTGGTAAGAGGTGACCTTCAGTTTGCCTGCAAACTCCAGTTTAAGAGAGACTTAAAGCTGGAGCCAGTGGCGGGAATTGAACCCGCGACCTACTGATTACGAATCAGTTGCTCTACCCCTGAGCTACACTGGCGAGGCCTTGAAGTAAGCGCAAAAGCGAACCCCATACACTCCCAATTCAACGCTGTTCATCGACAAACTCAAGAGAGATTTTGGCCCCAGTCTCGTGGGCGACCCAATAACCTCAAGGCAACCATGTCCCTTCCCGACTCCGATTCTGGAGTGTGGGCGCATTGAATGGAACACATGGGGGCGCAAATGTGCCGGATCGGCAGCACGTGCTATTCGCGTTTGAGCGGCCGAGCGGAGCGGAGCTGGCGCGCTACAAAGAAGGAAGGGTACCATCGCATCGGCTTTGGGGTTTTTGCGAGATGGGAGCCCTGGGGGTCGGCGCGGAGTTATGCGCCACTCCTGATGGCCTATTCGGACGATTAGGAACTCAGGGGTGGCGCGTGTGGCAGACCTATTGGATGTTGCGCCAAAAAAATGTCACTGCGATTGTTTCGGTGCATGAAATTAGCGCCGTCTTTCTATTGGCGGTCAGAATGTTAGGATTTAAAGGGCCACCCATCCTGGTCATCAATTTTGCACTGCTTCACCGCAGGAGTCAGTCGGGCTTTCGGCGTTGGATTTGGAGGACATTACTCCCTAGCGCGGATGCAATCGTGTCTCTTGTAAAGTCACACAGTGAAACGGTTTCCAATGTTTTCAGAGTTCCGCTCGCACGGTGTCATTTTGTGCCGATGCCGCTTGATGCCGCATTTTTTGAGAAAGTCGATCCGTTGGACGAAAAAGGTTTCTCTCTGGCTGTCGGTACCAATGACGGCAAGGATTTCGAGACGCTTTTGGAGGCGCTCCCCTTGGGGGAGTCGTTGGTCATTGTCACCGATGGATTTAATGCAGCGAAAATCCGAGCGCATCGCTGTTTTGGGGCGGGCATTCAGGTGCGTGAAGCGGTGCCAGCAGTGGAATTAAGGGAGCTATATCGGCAAGCGAAATTGGTCGTCATTCCGTTGGCTGACACTGCGCATGGTTCTGGACACACGGTGCTTATGGAAAATATGGCGCTGGGAAAAATCCTGATAGTTTCCGCGAGCCGGAGCATGCGCGGGTATTTAGAGGACGGCGTCAATGCGATTTCTGTGCCTGTGGGCGATCCTGGGGCTTTGCGCAAAGCATTGCAAAGCGTGCTGGCGCATCCTGAGCGATTTAAGGCAATGCGGGATCGTGCCGCACTCGATGCGCGGGAGCGGTTTAAGGCAGAGGATTTTGCGCGGCAGCTTTTGGCTTTGTGGGATTCGCCGGCTGTAGCGCGAGGGAATCAAACTGTGCGGGGCTGCGAGCAGCAGGCAATGCGGAATTTGGGTTCAATTAGAGAGGTAACAAAACATGCACCTATACCGTGAATTAAGGCGGCGGCAACAGTTGGGTCGTGTGATCAAAGTAGCAGTCAGCGGGATTGGCTCAATGGGCCGTGGGATAGCGCTTCAATTAAGGGCAATGCCCGGTTTGGATGCTTCCATTTTAGTTAACCGCAACACGGATCGAGCTGTGGAGGCGTGGATTACGGCTGGGTTCGTCCGAGAGGACATTGTGGTGAGTAACGACGTCCGGCTATTGAGTCTTGCCGTGGAGCAGGGCCTACCGTGCGTTTGTTCTGATCCGGATGCGGCGTTGGGCGTTGACGGAATTGAGGTTTTTGTTGAGGCAACCGGTACAGTTTCGCATGCAGCACGCAGTGTTCTCGGCGCGATTCAAGCGGGAAAGCATGTCGTTGTAATGAACGCGGAGTTGGACGCTACTTTGGGATGTTATCTCGCTGAAAGAGCTCGCCAGCGGGGTGTTGTTTACAGCTACGCAGACGGGGACCAGCCCGGGGTAATCATGCGCATCCTTGAATGGGTGGCTACTCACGGTTTTGAGATAGTGGCGGCTGTAAATTGCAAAGGATTTTTAGACGTAAGCGCGACACCGGAAACATCCAAAGCCTGGGCGCTTCGCATGAAAACAAGTCCACAAATGGTGTGTGCCTTTACGGACGGCACCAAGATGAATTTGGAAAACGCGATCGTTGCCAATGCCACGGGACTCCTACCTGAAGTACGTGGTATGCATGGGGTTAAAACAACGCAAAAGGACGCGGTACGCGATTTTTCGGCAATTCTGGGGCGCTCAGGCGTGGTCGATTACACACTGGGGGGAGATTTCGGTGGTGGCGTTTTCGTCATTGGGCGCTGCTCCGATTGGGACCGCGTGGGGCACTATTTTGACTATTTGAAAATGGGTTCGGGCCCAGACTACCTATTTTTCAGACCATACCATCTGTGTCATTTGGAAACGCCGTTGTCCGTAGCTGAGGCCGTGGTGTATCGCGAACCCACAGTCGCGCCAAGAGGGGCTCCCGTGGCAGAGGTGGTCGCTGTTGCAAAGCGCGACCTGCATCCCGGTGAGCGGTTGGATGGAATGGGTGGGTATACGTTCTACGGCCAAGTGGACACGGTGGAGAGGGGACGGGATTTTCTGCCGGCAGGTTTGGCTGAAGGCTGTGTTGTCGTGCGAGCTATCCAAGCTGGGGAACCCGTGCCGCTCAGCTCGGTAGAGCCATCGATGGACGATTACGCGCGGAACATCAGACAGTTGCAGGATACGCTTTTTTCAACCTTCGAACCAACTCCCGCCCATGCAAACGTCGCCAGAGCTTAGCATTATTGTCCCAGCGCACAATGCGGGAAGTTTTATACGATCAACCATAGAGAGCATTCGTGCACAGGAGTTTAAGTCTTGGGAATGCATTGTGGTGGATGACGGGTCAACGGATGACACCTATTTGGAAGCGCAGCGAGCGATCTCAGGGGACAGTAGATTCCGCTTGGTGCGTCAGATCTGTGGCGGGGCGTCAAAGGCAAGAAACCGAGGTTTTTTAGAAAGTCTCCGATCGGCCCCTTACGTTTCATTTATGGACGCGGACGACGTGTGGGAACCCAATGCCGTGTCTACTTTGGTGAGCCGATTGGAAGCAAATCCACAGGCTGTAGGGGCCCATGGTTTGGCCGAGTTCATCAATAAAGAGGGGCTCCCAATGGCGGTTGGCGATTTTTCTGGTTTCGGTCGTAGGCGCTTGGGTTATTCCGAGGGGAAAATTGTGGTGTGGCCGCTTTCTTCTCCCACAGTGTTTGAGACGCTGCTTTGGACCGGTCCCGTGTATCCGCCCGGACTGCTTGTGGCACGGCGGGATGCATATGAACGTGTCGGATTGTACGATCTTCGGTTGAAGTATTGTGAAGATTGGGACATGTGTTTGCGTCTGAGCCGGATTGGCCCTGTTGAATTTGTCAACGAGGTGCTTTTGCATTACCGGCGGCACGGCGCTAATGCCTCCATTAACGTTCGTAGCACCTATAAAAGCGTGCGGCGTTTGCACTATAAGACGTTTTTCTCACCTGAAAATTCTCCAGAGCAGCGCGAAATGCTCCGAGCCGGATGGAAAGCGTGGCAGATTTTCAAATTGCGGGAAAAATGCGAGCAAGCCGCCGCTGCATGTCTGAAGGGTTCGATTTGGACCGTCTTGCGGACTGCGGCGGAACTGCCCGTCCACTTGGTTCGACTTGCGCGAGGCTACCCCTCGCAATCTGGTATTTAAACTCAGACGCGGTTGAAAGACGTGTCAGGCAAACATCCAGCGACAAATTGCGATTGAGGCAATAGCGCCCGTAGCATCCGCAATCAGGCCGGTAGCCAAAGCGTGGCGACCTTTCCGGATCCCAACCGCCCCGAAGTAGACTGCCAAGACATAAAAAGTCGTCTCAGTGCTCCCAAAAATTGTGGCTGCAGTGCGTGCTATTAATGAGTCTGGACCGAAGCGCGTGACGAGTTCGGTGAAGAGGCCTGTCGTGGCCCCTCCGCTCAAAGGGCGGACCAAGATCAAGGGCAACAAGTCGGCGGACACTCCCAAAGGTTGGAGCACTGGCGCTAACACCTGCGCGACGAGTTCCACCGCGCCTGCTTCTCTAAACATTCGAACCCCCACTAAAATTGCGGTTAAATAGGGAATGATTCGGAGCGCCACTTGCCAGCCCTCTTTTGCGCCATTCACGAATTCTTCATAGACCTTCACTCCGCGCACCGCTGCGTACAGCACAAAGAATCCAATGAGGAACGGAACCGCCAAAAGAGAAAGTACGCCGAGCACTTTTGGGAGGCCTGCCTGGTTTTGCAGCGCCTCAGGCAGTGGAGGCGGAGTGAAGCTGGAAAAAATCGGACCCCAGCTGTGTAGAACGTCGAAAGCAGGACTGAACCAAGTCGGCAAAAGTAAAAGAGCGGTGAGGAGTAAAAAAAGTCCGCCATACACTGCGAGTAGCACGAAGGAAGAGCTTGTCAGCGGCTTTGGAGGAGATGTCAGTACAGCATGGGTTTCGGGCTCGGCAGCGCCAGTGCTCGGATTTGGCGGCGAGGCTGGGATAGCAGCAAAATCCTCAGGTCGGATACGAAATGCGGGGAGTTGTTGGAGGAATTTGACGGCGAGGATTCCCACAGAAGCGGCGGCTGCGCTGGCGAGCAGTGCGGTAGCGAGAATGGCGGTGGGTTGCTTGGAGCCCTGCGCGGCCAATATGGCGATGGCGGTGGCTGGGACGAGCTGGATGGAGCTGGTGTTAATCGCCAAGAATGTGCACATTGCATTGGTGGCGACCCCTGGATGTGGGTTGAGAGTTTCCAGACAGCGCATGGCTCGAAGCCCCAGAGGCGTGGCGGCGTTTCCCAAACCGAGCATGTTGGCCGCCATATTTAAAACCATCGCTCCCATCGCTGGATGCCCCGCAGGAACTTCGGGAAAGAGCACCCTCATTAAGGGATGCAATTTGCGAGCAAGAGACTCTACCAAGCCAGATAGTTCGGCCAGTCGCAGTAACCCGAGCCACAGTCCCATCAAACCGGCTAGGGGAAGTGCCACGACGATAATTGCGTCTTTGGCCGCAGAGAAAGCGCCGTTAGTGACCGCTTCTAGTCGGCCGGTGAAGCCTCCCAAAAGGATCGATATCAGAATTAAACCCAGCCAAAGGCCATTTAGCATTTTTGAAGTTAAAAGAGTTCGACGCTCGAGAAAAGCCAAAGAGGCAGATTAAGCTTTGGTGGGGCACTCCCGAAAACACAACTTTTGCAGATGTGAACAGCGGAAAATTATCAGTTGGATATTACGTCAAGAGCTTCATCCTGCAGCAACCGGTCCATCTTTAAACTTAAAGAACGCAAAGAGCACAAAAAACTGGAACTGAAACGCACTTTGCCTCCTTTGCGGTTCGCAATGGAGTTGGATCGCTTTCAGAGACAAAATGGACGTCAGTCTAGAGTCTTGCTGATATTAGGATCCTCAGTCCCTGTTATTTAAGACACTCTTTTGTCTGTTTGATGGAGATTTTGAGTTTCAATGAGTGTCTGGGAATCAATTTCCCTCGATCTGAAAATGGTATTTTTGAAATGAAATTCTCCACCACACACTCGTTTGACTAAGTAGCCGCTAGTGCTAGACTTTAGTACATGGTCTCTCTCTCCCCCGCTGCGGCTCGGCATTTGCAGTTGCTTCTTGAGGAGCGCAAACTCGACGAGCCGCCTCAACCTTTTGAGTCCAATGCCAAGTCCGACTTGCAGGCAAGTGCTCCTCAGCTTGCAACATTACGGCAGCCGGATGCGGCTGAACATTCTAGCGACCACTCAAATGGCCACTTTGGCGCGGGCGGTGCGGTCGCCCAAGGCCTTCGTGTTGTTGTGGAAAAAGGTGGTTGTGCGGGACTTCAATACACGATGACCTTGGATGTTTGGCGTGCTGGGGACACCACGGTCCAGCGGGATGGGGTGAGCGTTTTTATCGACCCAGCGAGTCTCCCGTATCTGGCAGGGGCGCAGCTGGATTATTGTGATGATTTGGTCGGCACAGGGTTTCGGTTGCACAATCCGAATGCTGTGCGAAGTTGCGGATGCGGTACCTCTTTTGAACCCTCTGCGGCCGCTGGTACTGCTGAGGGGCTCGTTGGGGCTACGAATTTGGGAGCTTCAGGAGGTGAAGCGGGCATTGTTATGGAGGGCGCGGGTTAAGGGGATTGTTGGAGGTGCGACATGGCAATCGGCATCATACAAGGAGAAAGCACAAAGGCTCACGTACGGGATAACCTGTTTGTGTGGACGGTGTTTTTATTGCTGCTTGCTGGCCTCGTTTTTGGCTGTTGGCTGGGCAGTTTTTACGTTTTTGAGCACCCGGAGAACCCGCGTGCGTACAGGCTTCTCAAGCGGCTAAATAAGTTGCCACCACCGGCTCGGTTTGCGCTTACGAAAGCGCCTGCGGGGGAGTTTTTGGAGGCGCAACGGGCATTTGAGCGCTATAGCAAATTTACTGGGGCGCAGTTCGCTTACGAGAACGAAATGTTGTTGCGCAACTATTTACGGAATTATGCCGAGACAAAACGACTCGTGCCTTATTTGACGGGTAAGTACGTCATATTAAAAGCGTACGAATTACAAAAAAGCGACGTGTTCACGTCTGGGGTGGTGGTGCTCACGCAATCTTCTGCGTTTCCGCAAATTTTGGCTGAAATTATTTGCCCAGCGCCTGCAGAACATGTCGGGGAGTTAATTTCGTTGCTTAAGCCCGGTCTTGAAGTTCGCCTCCAGCGAACTTTGGATTTATCAGCGATAGTGCAAGTCAACCACGCCGTCGATGGACGCCTTCAGCTCACTGTGGTCCCCCTTCTTTATGGCAATTATGCACTCAAGAACGGCGTTGGATCTTTCTCGTTGGAACCGCCTGATACCCTCAACGTCGCCGCTGGATTTCCTGTAGTACGCGGGGAGGAGGTGCGCTCAGTGATTCGCGAGGTGACGCGGCACCGAAACCTCGCTAGCAGCAACGCGAATGCCGCCTCAAGTGCTGCGGAGACCTCGCAGGTGGAGATTGTGCGTGTAGATGAATTTCCAGCAGCGAACGGCTTGACTGGAGCGCAGGTGAGTTCGGTGCAACCCGTGGATGCTTCTGGGGCAGTGCCGGTACCTGTAACTGTTGGGCTGCATGAGCAACGGGCGCAGCAGGATGCCACGGCAGACGGAGCGGCGCGCACAACCTCTGGAGAGGAAGTCCTACCTGCGTCGGCACCCAAGGTGCAGTTGGTGCGCAAGGATCAACCTGGCGACTCTCCCAAAACGGAGGGTACTCAGGCTTCGCCGAAAGCAGGGGGAGTAACACCTTCAAAAACGGATTCTAAACTTTCCTCAACCAAGCTGACGCCTCCGCCCTCCACGCCGAATGACTCCCAAATGCCTGCGCGTCCTGCGCGTCAAAATGGAGCTAACGCAACACAGCCAACGGCGATGAATCAGCTTGCTGCGGCGTCTCCTCCAGCGGCTGCCGTCGCTGAGACCGTCCCTGTGGCAGATTCGTCCGAGGCGATTAAGATGGCGTTTTTAGCAACCAAATCACAGTCGCAGGCGCCTCTTGCGCAGTCTGCGCCGCCTGGAGTTAGTTCTGGCAATGCAGTGGGCAACGGCGGTCCTTCAGCGTCGGGAATGGCTAGCGGAAAGACGGCCGCTAAACCGATGGTGGTGCCCGCTACTGCGCCAAAAAACAATTCGGAAGCAAGTTCTTCGGTCGCCTCTAGCCTCCCCGCTGCAGTTCCGTTAAAGCCCTTTTTGACGGCAGCGCCGACGCCCTCAGTGGTCCAGCCCACGGGATCATGGAAAACGTTTGGATCTGGCAAACAGCCCTCTGGTAAATCGGTCACCCCAGAGCAGGCGACGACCTTGCAGGGACACAACGACAATCAGCCACTCTATCTCCATGGAAAGTTTGTGGTCACTGCAGCCGGTTCGAATCGTGCGGTGCTTCGACAAAGCAGTACAGCCGATGGGAGGCCCTCTGCGCGGGTGATTGTGGAGTATCCAGCAGGGGCAATTCCTCCGCAACAGGGCGCAGCAATTGCTCGAGAAGACGGGCGAGGGTTTGAAATCCGAGAGGTTCGGCGATCCCCGGATGGACAGGTGAACATTTATGTGAGGGAAGTCCTCAGTCGTTGAGCGATCCACCACGAAGGCTAAATGGGGAGGGCGAGGCTGACAGGGGGAGCCGGAGGCTTTAGATTCGTCCCAGTTCATGAGCAGCCCTGAGAAGATGTTCTCAGACCAGCCGCCAAAGACCTCTCCGACTGGGAACTTTACGCGACCTATCCCGTCAAAATTCGAGCTTAGGCCGCTTTTTTGGCGGACTTGTTTCCCCCCGAGAAAACAATGCTATCCTGTCGGGATGAGCACCCTGATGGAGATTGAAAGCGCGGTCACCGCCTTGCCGACTTCGGAGCAGCAAATGCTCTTAAAATGGCTTCAGTCCGTTGTTGGCTCAAGCGTGGTCAAACAACCAACCACTGCTGCCCGAAGGGATGCTTGGTTGCGCAGTATGGAGCAACGTCGGCTTAGGGGAACCGCCGGCACGGCTGGCAGTCAATCTGGCAAATGATGAGCATCTACGTGGGGATTAATCATCAATGGCGCACTGGGATAGATTCCTTGTGCCAACACCACTACCACGTTAAGGGCTATTGACTTAACCTCGGGGCTGCGGTGGATACATTTCGTATTCTATAATCTCGGGCATCACCAACTCCCGCTCCACCCATTCCCGCGGCGGGATTGGGTGATTCCGGCGGTACACCTCGAAGGTCACGCTGATCTCGTGCTCCCTATCCTGATGTGTGGGAGCCGTCAAACGCGCCCGCCATTTTCGCATAACAAGCGAGTGTAAAATTATTGAACACACCAAAAAGTCGTTGCTGCCAAGTGGATTCCGAATATCCCGAACTTTCGCTCGCGAGCTATCGACCGTGCAGGCGAGAAAATACTCCGAAATTTGACCGACTTCGTCCGCTCGGGAATTGTTGTACAGAGAGAAAAACACAAAAAAAACGTGCTCAAAAATTCCATCTACGCTCAATTTTGCCGAATGATATCACCTCTTTAAGTTTTCTGGAGTATTAGGTTTTGTACGAAACGTTTGCTTCAGAGTGCAACCACGGGCGACCAACCAGGGAAAGCACGGCCGCTGCATCTTCCCAAAAGCGACGCAGGGCCGGCTCCATTGCTTTGC
>CAIXGS010000063.1 GCA_903919125.1 uncultured Spartobacteria bacterium
ATGCGATCAATGCGTTGATGAGCGCAGCGGCGATGAATTTTGGGAAGTTGTTGGGGTGGATTGGCCGTTTTTGGCACTTTTTGCGAGCGTTGGAGGAAGCCCGTTGGGCACGGGCGGGTGCTGGTGGGCGCGATTTTTTCCCGCCGTATGTTTTACCCGGCGCACAGGGGTGAGTTTTTCAGGATCGACTACTTAAGTGCGCTTACTGTCCATGAGAGCGCCGCCCGAATTATTTGCAAATTACTCATGGCTTAAATTCTAATACTCGAGGGCGGATGCAATGAGCCTTAACGACTCGCCGCTCTGGGTTGTGGGCACCCCCGGAAGTGGCGCAAGAGGTTGGCCTCCCAAGAACAACGATCCTATGAATATTCCATGCTTAGACCACCACGCCTCGAGGCTTCTTCTTCTTTGTGGAGTGAACTTTTTTCTAACCGGTTGCGCGGAAATTCCCGCTACTGCCCCGAGCTCCGCACCACTCAAGATGCAAGTTCGCACCACCGCTTACACCCACACTGAAGCCGGCGGCTCACGCAACGCTATAGGGACAAGACTACGCTTCGGCAGCGAAACGGACTCTGCAGCCGCGGACTGGAGTTGGATGCCGGTGGGAACACGCTTTCGCCTCGTTTCCACAGGCCGAATCTATGTCATTGAAGATTACGGCTCCGCGCTTGTTGGAAAAAAGACCATCGATTTATACATGCCCAATGAATCCATGATGAGGCATTGGGGTGTACGAACGGAGGACATCGAAATACTCGAATGGGGATCTTGGGCGATCAGCAAGATGCTATTAAGTCGCGGAACGGCAGGTAACACAGTCAAGCGTATGCTCGTGGCACTTGATAATAAAGCCAACCCCTAGCTCACGAGTTAGGCGCCAATCCCGAGGCACCTGTAACGGAGTTATTTAGACTGCATCCAAGCTAAACCCGCTGTGCCCATCACGGCTACCGTGGCACCGATCATCGTCCGTCGAGTCGGCTGGGCACCCTCAATTCCCCATGCTAGGGCCATTGTGAGCAAGGGGGCTGTCGCAACAATAGGTAAGACCTGCACGCTGGGGGCAACCATAAGCGCCCATTGAAAGCAGGCCACTCCTAGGGTTGGACCGGCAAGCGCATTGAACACAATATAGCCTGCCGAAGCCGCCCAAATCTTCTGCGAATGACGGATTTCTCTGGACTTCCCTAGTGCAATGAGGCCCCCCCAAAAAAGCAGGGTGGTCAGCACTCCAGCGCTAATGCGCTGATACGCGACAGTCCCTCCGTCGATTGAGGCATGGATAGCCTGGCATGCCGCATAGCCGCGCCGGGAAAAAACCGCGCCGAAAGCCTGCCCAAACGCCGAACCAATTCCTAAAAGAACGCCAAAACGGAATCTTGAGGCATCCCCTTCCCAATGTTTATCCGGTGCCAGAGCGATCCCGACGCCAAGAAGAATGATTCCCCCCAAAAGCAACTCGCCAGCAGAGGGGCGGGTTCCCAAAAGGAGATACTCCCCAACGGTTGCGATGGGCGCAGCCAAACACTGAGTCAAGAGGATGGTCAACCGAGGGCCGATGTGGGAGAGCGCGCCGAACATACAGATATCTCCCAACCCAAAGCCGATGAGCCCGCTCAACAAAAACCATGGCAAACCGACCCCGCTCATGCCCATGCCCCAACCATGCGCCCAGATCCCTAAGAGCAACATCGCCAGCAGCAGTCTGGTGACATTTGCCTGCATAGGCCCCACTAGGCGGGCAGACTTTGAGGCAAATAAGATCGAAACCGAGAACAGAATCGTCGTTAAAAAAGCGGGAAACATGAGGAGAAGCGCCAGCCGATCCTCAATGCTTTATGAAGCTCTCGAAAGCTCCGCCCAACAATGCATGAACGTCGCGTTCCACCTCGGAGCGCGTCACATGCCACCCCGTGTCGGAAAGGTCTGCGTACTTTTCCTCCAGCACCCCCGCTAAAATAGGCCGAGAATGATGCCACTTATAAGCCAACTGATCCAACACACGGCAGTCACTGTGCTGAGGGGTGACACCGATCCCCAACAACTCAATACGCATTCTGGTGATTTCTTCGATTAGCGAGGGATTGTTCAAGAACCACCAGCATCCAAAAATATGAAGATTGCGAAACTTCCGCGACGCGACGCACAGTGCATGTTGATTTTCGCGGGCAAGCATCGTGCAAATAAACCTATTTTCAGGAAACGCTGCACACAACGCCTCAACGGAAGGCACGTCGGTCGGAGCCAAGCTGTCCCCCGCCATGCGCAACTGCGGGTTCACCCCCCTACGCACCCCGATCATCATCGCAAAAGCCTGCCCGTGATCGCGGCCAAACGGGAGCACCGCCTCTTCTATGAGACGGTTGGTTACAGTGTTGTCGGAAAACCGCCATTCAGGAGGGAGTGAGACCATGCAGTACTGCGAATCCATCTTCTGGGTCCAATCCGACAGGAAGCGGCGCACCTCCCCAAAAGTTTGCCCAGAGAGATCCGCCCGCACCTCGTAGCCCCAATGATGCAACTGCCCAGCCGTTTTTTCCCAATCCAAAAGTAGCGGATCTAAGCGAAGTGCCGACACAAAAGCGGGATGCCGCTGAAAGCCCCGCTCCCAAACCGGTCGCTCCTCGTCATCAAACGGCAGATTGGTCATGCACACTTTACGAACGCGGGAAATTTCCAAGATTCGGTCTGTGTAGGTTTCAGGAGTCCATTTGAGAAAGTGTTGACGCAATGCAGGCAAATCCCGCTGCCGGACGTCCAACCCTAGCAACTGCAAGGTTGTGAGTACCCCACGGCAAGATTCAGAAATCGGAGAACGCTCCAAAAACAACTGCCTCCATATCCACTCCGCCTGAGCAGGCTTGTCCAACCTCCAAAAATGCTCTGCAGGCTCACGATTGCAGCGAAATGCCTCCGCGATGAGATAATGATAGGTCAGAAGCTCATCGATACCCCATAAAACCAAGCTCCCAAAAGCTGGATCAAAGAGGTGCGTGTGAATGTCAAATACTGGGGTTTGATCCACAACCTCGTGGACCACTTGTCGAAGGGTAGCATGCCGCTCAGAGCTCATTCCCTATACAAAAGAAAACCTTTCCTCGAAAACAAAAGCACCATTTTTGGTTTCGCCCACTTTTGCTCAACTTTTGCTCAATTTTAGGCTGCACCCGTACTCACTTCCTCCCACTTTGTACTCGTGCCGTGGCGAGGTTAGACATCTTAGGCGCGCGATTCTGAAGATCCGAGCCACACATTGCTCAAGCGCCATGCCAATGCGCCACCTGCTCTGGAAAAGGACAACTCTCGCAATTGCTAGCGTCCCGACTGCAAAAGTCTTCGTATAATTGCAGCAACCCCTGCTGGTGAACCGCCGAACCCAAAAGATGCCACGCATCTTGGCGGCGCGCCAGAAGACGAGTCGCCGCAATTCGAGAACGCCTGTTGCGTTCGGGGGACCGCATTTTAAGAAGAGCGTCCCAACCTTCCACAAAGGGAAGAAACACGTTGATCAACAACTCATCTAACCGCTCTTCTCCCAATAAAGCTATGGGCTTGGCCGAACGTTTTCCGGCAAACGTGTAATGGGAGCTCCAGAATGGATGCTTGATGCGCCCCAACACCACCCGTAATCGCCTCCAATCCTCAGCGAGAACCAACCGCCTCAGCGCACGCCAGTGTTTAATTAGCACAGCAAGCGCCCCAAGCCGACGCAGCGGGTGGTTGGCTGGCCGCTGCCCAGTCAGACACCATGCCCTCGGGGGAATTTGCAGTGCGTTAAGAGAGGCTCGCTGGGGCCACCAACGTTCCCACAAAGCCCTGACGTAACTCAGCGCCTCCCCAGAGAGCCCAGCGAGATCCGGCCCAGGAAGCATTCCGGCCACTCCAAAAAGCAGCGCCTCGGCAGCATCCGGCATCTCAAAAAGCCGCTTCAAGGGAAGCCTTTGCGCCAAAAGCTTAAATGCCAGCTGGTTACCCGGGTAACCCAGCCCACTCGCCATCGCCTGATAGAGTGCTTCGGATTCGCCGTGCGCCTCACAAGCACGAGCCAAATTTCCAGCCTTCCGATCAAAACGCACACGAGCCGCCGTCTGCAATACCTCGGCGATACCGGACAGAGGCAGGCTCTCCAATGTTCGCGAACAGCGACCAGGAGTGGCCACAGGAATATCAGGACCGAAAACGCCGCCCAGAGAACCCTTAGAGAAAAGTTGAGCCTGCGGAACAAAACGATGGCCGAGAGTCCGCGAAAAGAAGCGCTCCTCACCGCAATGTGAAAACACATGGAGTACCACCCCCTCGTACTCAGGGTTCACGGAGTGCCCATGCCGCTCCCAATCGCGAACGTCGGGATCCAGCTCTATAGCGCCACGCATTGGCGAGCCCCCGTCAATACGGATTGCTGCCTCCACAAAATCCGGCCCAGCGACTCGGTTCCAAATTCCAAACTGAACAATTTGAATGTGTTCGCCTGCTGTACTCTGAAAAACTCTTCCAAACTCGCCCGCAAACCATCGTGCCTGCAACTCAAGCTCCCCTTTTCCAGCCCTGAACGCGGGATCGTGCACGGGTTGCCAAGCGAGAGACTTTTCAGTCGCTTTTTCTATCGGGCGTTCAAGCCACGGAGAAGAGCCTCCGGCATTTGCGTCCGAGACCAAGCCGCGAATCAGTGCTGCGGGTGAGTGATTGGTTTGAGGTGCGTTCACACCTTTGGCTACGGAACAAAAATGCAAAAGGTTTGAGGAAAATGAGCGAAAAGCGTGGTGGCGATTTCGACACCTGAATTCTGAACTCAAAGAGCCTTAAAAAGAGCTCCACAACAAGAAGAGTAGCACGCGCGGAAACGCAATTTTCCCAGAGCTTTCAATCTTGCACATAAACCATTGATTCAATGAATTTTATGCAAACCATCAAGAAGGGTATACCCCCGTCGCTCAAACCCGCTCCGGATGCCCCTCCGCATGCCTCCAAGCCACCGCGTAGCGTAGAAGTTCGGCGCCGGTTTTAAGAGACAACTTCCTGCGCAAATTCGCTCTGTGGCTTTCGACTGTTTTGACTGAAATATTCAGTGTGCTGCCTATCTCGCAGGATGACTGCCCCCTACCGATCCGAAATAAAACCTCCAACTCTCTGTCGGAAAGAGCTGCAGCTGGATCCTGAAAAGCGAGACGTCCCTCCACTGCGCGGCGAACCAACCGCTGGGCGACTTGCGGGCTCACAGCAATTTCACCGTCTCGCATTGTGTTGAGCGCGTTCTCAAGATTCGAGGTGGCGGCGTCCTTCATGAGGTAACCTCGCGCACCCGCACTGAGGGCTCTAAAAGCGTACAAGTTTTCATCGTGCACGCTCAAAACCAGAATCGACACGGCAGGCTGCGTCGCCTTCATGCTTTTTATAAGCTCCAACCCATCCATCCCCCCTGGAAGCGTTATATCCAAGATCACGGCGTCGGGAGTGTGCAGTCGGAGACACTCCACAGCACTCAAAGCATCGCCGCATTCCGCTACAACCTGAAGCTTGGCATTCCGGCTCAAAAGCGCGCGTAACCCGAGGCGAAAGAGCGGATGATCGTCGACGAGTAACAACCTATAGCAAGAGGCCTTTGTCTTCGAATCAATGGGCTGCGAGGAGAGCAGCGGATGCTGCGTCTCACGATGTGTGCCTGCCAGATTAGTTCCTCCCGTCATGATCCACTCGTCGTACGACGCCTCCTCAAGACAAGATCGTATCAGACGGCTATTTGTGCGGTAGAAACGCTCGGGAATCCAACACCACGCCCTCCCCGAGCAACCAGCGCACTGCCTGAGCAAAATTCTCCGCAATATGACTAGCCCCAGTCGCATCCTGCTGACGGCCATGGCCAGTAAGCACAAGTATTCCAGACACCCCCACTTGGTTGCCACAGGCGATGTCTATCGCCTTGTCGCCAATCATCCAGGAACGGGATAAGTCCAAATTCCATTCCGCAGCAGCCTCAAGTAGCATTCCCGGCGCGGGCTTGCGCCTGAGTGAGGGCGCCTCAGGAGAATCCCCGCACATGTAGGTGGCGTCCAGTAATGTGCAGCCAAGCAACTCCAACAAACGCGCATGCACGCGCTCGTATTGCTCTAGCGATATTAATCCGCGCGCCAATCCACTCTGATTTGTCACCAAAATCGTACGAAAACCGGCTTGCCGTAAGGCCCCCAAGCCCGCGACCACCCCCGGCAAAAGGCGCACTTGCGACGGGTCGTTGCAGTAATGAACTTCCTCCATCAGAGTGCCGTCCCTGTCGATGAATACGGCAGGAGTTGGATTAACGCCTTCAAACTGCACCTCGCTCGTCAAAAGATGTGCCACAAAACTTAGAATGTTCGCACTACACTTCGGGGAAACTGGCGAGCAGTTCTGCACGGGTCACCGTCGCTGTGCCGAGTTTACCCACAACGATGGCCGCAGCGTGGTTGCTAATTTCCGCAGCTTCCACGGGTGATGCTCCGCCTGCAAGAGCCGCGGTGAAAACCGCGATGGACGTGTCCCCCGCCCCAGAAACGTCAAAGACTTCCTGAGCCCTAGTCGGAATGTGGTACGGCGCAGACTCATGTTGGAACAACATCATTCCCTGCTCGCTAAGAGTTATTAAAACGAAAACACACTCGCAATTCTCCAAAAGTTGAGCCCCCACTGTCATCAATGCAGAGTCTTCAAGCGGCGGATCCACAGGCTCACTCCAAGGAATGCCCGCCGCTTTAAACGCTTCCGAACGATTCGGGGTAATTCCAGTGATCCCTTTCCATTGCACCGGATTGGAGGGTTTTGGATCCACTAAAACAGGCACACCAGCAGCCTTCGCGGCACCAACCAATGCATCGGCAAAGGTCTGGTCAAACAATCCCTTGTCGTAGTCCTCTAGAATCACGGCGCTGAGATTAGGCAGCAGACTGCAAAAGTGCCGAATCGCCCGCTCGCGAGCCTCCTCCCCCAGCGAACGCTTTTTTTCCCGGTCGACGCGCACCAATTGCTGGGTCCTTGCGACGATACGAGTCTTGCGAATCGTCTGGTACAACGGGTCATGAAGCACTTCCTGCAATTCAATGCCGCGCTCCAAAAGCAACCCGCGCAACCGTTGCGCATCCTCTCCCGTGCCCGTGGGCCCCAACATCTGCACATTCTCAATGAATTCGCGCAGGTTCCTAGCCACATTCGCGGCGCCTCCCGCATGGAAACTTTCCTCTACCACCTCCAAAACAGGCACAGGCGCCTCTGGAGAAATCCGTGAAACTTTACCCCAGATGAACTCATCGAGGATCATTTCACCCACTACAAGGATCCGGGTATCTGAGGGCAAAAGTTGGTTCACACGGGAGCGATTCATAACGTCTCTTAGAGTGCCTCAGTCACCGCAGCAAGTAGCAGTGGAAGGTTGATTTCATGATGCCCCACCAAGTAATAGCCCTTCCCACCGAGAGCAGTCGGACGGCGCTGTACGTTTTCTGATGGCCGGTAATGCCGGGTCATGTCGAAGGTCGCCGTCGTAAACTTCTCCACCTGATGACCAAGATTACGCGCGACGGTCAAAGCTTTAAGGAAAACTTCGGGCATAATGACCGCGCTGCCCACATTTAAAACTACGCCCCCCTCCAACTGCGCACAAACGGCAGCGAAAGTTTGAAAATCTCTGTAACTGGTGGCGCCCAGTGCCGCCCCATCACAAGACGGATGTTGATGAATAATGTCGGTTCCCACGGCAATATGCACCGTCACTGGAATGTTAAAATCCGCGCCCGTCGCTAAAATAGAGAGATGGCGGTTGGGAAAGCCCAACGTGGCAAGCCCCAACGCCCGCCCTGCCCCAGTGTCCTCTGAGGCGCCCTGACGAAAAGCCTCGTTCATCAATGCTCCAGTTTCGTGTGCCATTCCAAAGGAACCATCGTTGAGCCCTCGCTGGACGTCCTCACTGGTTTCACCCTGAAAGCAGAGCTCAAAATCATGAATGGCCCCCGCCCCGTTGAAGGCCACCGCCGAGAAAATCCCGCGCTTCATTGCGTCTACGATTAACGGATTAAGCCCGACCTTGATGGGATGAGCGCCCATCATAAGAAGCACAGGTCGCCCCGCCTGCACCGCCTCCGCGATGGCCAGCGCCACGGCTCGCAAATCCTGTACCGCCAAAAATGAGGGAAGAGCGTTAAAAAATTCCGTAAAGCTTCCACCGCGCACATGCGGTCGCGCAAAAGCTTCCACCGCGACTTTATTGGAACGCTCCGCAACTGGAAACGTACGGATTTTGGAGAAGTCCAGGGGCGGAAAATGCATCAAGATTAGCGATTAAAACTCGGCGAACGCTCGAAAACTTTAGGCCTTAGTTAACTCAACCCAAATACGCTTGAAACGCCATCCATGAGTTCCAAGACGAAAAAAGAGCGGCGACGAAGAAAGCGAGTAATAGTCCAAAATAACTCGACCGCCCCAAATGCCACAGAGCGATAAACACCAGCAATGTGACTATGCCCATTATCGAATAACTCAACCACTCAGGTTGCCCCTCCAAGAACACCAAGGAGCGCACTAAAAATCCGGGTAGCGTTGGCCAGGATTTTAGTAGGAGCAAACGCCGCTCGTCCCAAGGCCCCTCACGCAAGAGAATCCACGAAAACGGGGAGTATAGCGTAAGGAATATCAGCCCGAACACTAAAGCGCCTCGGGGCGGCTGTCCCTCAGAGAGGGGGAGCAGGAAAAGTTGACTGCGCTTGGACATGTCTGTGTGAGAGAATGCTTCAGTTTGGTAGAATTTGTCATCGGTTTTTTTAGCGAGCTCCCCTCCCTCCGCTTTAAAAAAAGGGGTGAAACGGTGACAAACACGACTCAAACCCACTGGCAAACGTCTTTAGACGCTTTTCTGAAAGTTGATTCAGGCGCAAAACGCCATCCGAGGGAAGTTGTTATGACTGCCATTCAGTGGACCCGGCGCTCAAATACAAAGCCTCAACCTCGGGCTGATCAACCAACCTCCGCTCCAACCCAGTTCACGGGTTGGTGAAAATACGACCACTGGACGGGTCGCGAACCTCCGCCCCATGTGGGATCCCTCGCACATTCACTAACTCCCCAGAATACGGTGAGTAAACGTAACCGTACCGTCCGCTATAGCGCCCCAGAGGGATGGAATGATGATGCCGGTGTTCGGGATACTCTGCGTAGCGTGGCTGAGGTGGCGGCACATACACAGGTTGCTGTTGCACATAAACCTGTGGCGCAGGGGGTGCATAGCCCGCAGAATTCTGCCCCGCTACGTAGCCCCTCGCACGCTCGCCTTCCGCGTACTTCCCAAGCGCATACCCACCAATGCCTCCAATGGCAGCCCCCTGCAATGCTCCCCGCCCCGTGCCCTTCAATAAGGCACCTGCAGCGGCACCCGCCCCAGCTCCCGCCAAAGCAGAATCCCCAGGGGTCTCGCATCCCGTTAATATCGTGGCAACCAAGGTCAAAGCTAGAGATTGGAAAACGCGCATCTTTACTAGTCGCATTGGTCTCTTAATAACGAAAGTCGGGGTAAGACGATTCATCAGATTCATATGATTTGTGATTATTACACAGAATTGCGTTTCGGCAATCCGTTGGGAATAAAAATCAGAGTTCAGCGGCTGAGCAAAGTTTTTGCAAATACTGATACGGCAAGCCAAACCTTCCGTCTCCGGCTAAGGCGGTAAGCCTGTTTCCAGACCTGAAAGCCATCACTTTCCATGCGATCCAGCAAAGTCCCATACACCTTTCGCATGATCTCAGCAGCCACCATCACTCGCCGCTCCGAGACCGGAAGCGCCGCTGTAGCTGCCGCGTAATGCCCTCTGGCGCGGCCCACCTGAAACGCCATCAACGCCTTCCACCCCTTGGGCTCCCCGCTTACCCACTCCCCAGGCTCCACCCCGAACTGGGCCAATTCATCCGCCGGAAAGTACACCCGCCCCGAAACCGCAAAGTCCTCCGCAGAGTCACGCAAAATATTGGTCATCTGCAGAGCAAGCCCCAACTCCTCGGCGTACCGCTCACAGCCCGTTCCCCCAAAAATACGAGCGCTCACCAACCCCACTGCGCTCGCCACACAATAACAATAGCCGCGCAACTCTTCCCAAGTGCGGTAGCGCGTTCCCTCCAAGTCCATCTCGCAACCGCGAACTACCTCCAGAGCCCATTCCAGAGGGACAGAATGCCTCGCAAATACGCGGCGCAAAGCGGAGGCAACGTGCGGCTCCCCCGGAACAGCATTTGCACGAAGCAACGCTTCCCGCCAAGCGCGCAGCCCCGCCCTGCGATCCTCCAGTGGCAAGCCAGGTTCATCTGCAAGGTCATCCACTTGTCTGCAGAACGCGTAAAATACACGCATATCTCTCCGTCGCCCCTGCGGCAATACGCGCAGCGCAAGGGCCAAGTTGCTTCCGCTCGCGGCGGTAATTGCTTCTGCTGTATCTGCGGCTTGCGAAACACTCATTCCCAGCGCCCCCCCTTGCACCCCCAATACGCCAAGGACACTCCCAGTAAGGCTTGGCAAACCAACACCCCAACCACCATCTGCGACGAGGCCAGAGGCGTCTGCGTCATCGCCTGCACCGCCGTATAAAAGCGAGTATCCGAGAGCGTTTGCAGGAAACCAGCCCAGCCCCAATAAGACGCAATCAAGGGACGCGTCACCACGCCCAACCACTCCGGCAACGCCAACACCGCACCTGAAAGTGGCAATTGGAACCCCACCAAGTAAACCGACACCAGCGAGCTTTGTTCCGCAGTTGCCATCACGCCAGAAATCCCCAAAGAAACCGCCGTCATAGCCGCGTTCACCAAGACTAGAAGCAGCGTTTGAGAGAGCAAACTGCCGGGCATCTGCACCACCAAATGCACGAAAAGCGACATCCAAACGCTTTGCACCGCCACGAGTACCGATAAAAACGCCACCTTTGAAACAATATAAGCTAGCGGAGTAAGCCCCGAAAACTTTTCTTTTTCCAGAATCAGACGTTCCCCAGCGATCTCTCGAGCCGCGTTATTTGCTCCCATGAGAGCCAGTAAAACCACTTGGAACATAATCAGCCCGGACACCATTCCCCCCACCCGCAAGTAATCCAGCTTCGCAGAAAAATCGCTCACCATCTGCTTGAGCGGATCCTCCGGCAACTCCGCCACCGCTCGCAGCGCCGGCAGGCCGTTGAGCGCAAACACCACCACCAAACACGGGAATCCCAGCATCAGGGCCAACTGCAACCGCACCTGGCCGGGGTCTCGCCAAAATAGCTTCCAGCGCCGCGACAACACCACTCCCAGTTGCGTCGTAAACCCCGCGATGCGATGCTCTCGCTCGACGACCTCCTCGCTCTCGGCACTTGGCGGGGCACTCGGCGCGGCACTACCCACCGGCAACTTCTCGTAAGAAGTCTTATGCTTCTGCCAGGACTTCCCCCAATCCTCAGGCGTGCGCTGAGCCAGCGCTGGGTAAAGATCCTCCTGATGACTAATTCCGAAGTAATGCAGCAGGTAAGCTGGAGATGCGTGGTATGCAAGAAAACCCTGAACCAGCACCACCACAGAATCGTGAGAGTTTAAGTGTTTTAAACTGTGGGTAATGTTTAACACCGTCCGCCCTTTGTCCGCGGCACTGCGCAACAACCCCGTTATCTCGTCTTCCGCCTTCGGATCCAACCCACTGGTGACTTCGTCGCACAAAAGCACACGGGGCGAGCTTACCAACTCCATCCCCAAAGCGAGACGCCGCCTTTGTCCCCCCGAGAGCACTTCCACCCGCTTTTCCGCAATGCTCGCCATACCGACCTCCTCCAAAATCACGTCCACCCGCTCAGCGACTTCCTGCTGACTCAAGCCCCCGCAACGCAACCGCACGGCGTCTTCGATGCACTCCCACACCTCCAAACGCTCATGGGCGATGCTAAATTGCGGCACATAGCCCACCTCATGTGGTTCAAAATCGCCTTCCTCAGCCAGATTGCGCCCTTCCCAAAGGACGCTCCCAGCGGTCGCCTCTTTAAGTCCGGCAACCACTTTCATCAGTGTGCTTTTACCGCAACCCGACGGCCCCAAGACAGCTACCAAAAGACCGCCCCCCTCCACACGCAGGCTAACATCCTGGAGCAAATAAACAGGGGCGTCCTCAGGACCTATCTGAAGGGCGATATTCTGGAGTTCAAGCACACTCTTCAATCTCCGCGTCGGCAACAAAAGTCAGCTTCAAAGGTAGATAAGTGACAAAAAAATCATCCATCTCAAAAAAGACAAATATCACTTCGGAGGGGGCATTTTCATTTAGGCCGCAATCCAAGACGATGCGCGCTAGTGTGTTGCGAGCCAGACTCCACCATTTTTCCTGCCCATTCCGATTCCTGAGAAGCGCGCTTTAGACAAAATTTGACTTGGCATAAGCCTCCATCTGGTTGTCTCTATCTTCATGGGACACAATAAAGGTAAAGATAACAAAAAGAAACGCGCCGTGCGTCGCGCTAAGAATGACCGCGTCGTTGCAGCCACCGCCGAAGCCAAACACGCCGTCTAATCGCAGTTTTAGAAACGATCGTCTCTTCGCGAGGCGATCGTTTTTTTGTGCCCTTTTTCGACTACCTTAACCCGCTTTAGCCCCCTGCCCGCGAAACTGCTCGGGCAAGGGGCCACTCATCACTATTTTGCCACCACCAAATTGTGACCGGTCATGTCTGACGGCTGGGCGACCCCCAAAAGGTGCAACAACGTGGGTGAGACGTCCGCCAGAATGCCATCCTTACAGGCCATGTGCGCCGCGTCGGCCCCGACGTAGACTAAATGCACTAAATTTGTGGTGTGCGCCGTGTGCGGCGAACCGTCGGGGTTGAGCATCTGTTCGCAGTTGCCGTGATCCGCTGTGATCAGCAAGCGCCCACCGAATGAGAGCGTCTTCTCCACCACGGCCCGCACGCAGTCGTCGATGGTCTCCACCGCCTTTATCCCTGCCTCCAAAACCCCAGTATGTCCCACCATGTCAGGATTGGCGAAGTTCAAGATCACCAAATCATATTGCCCAAGCCGTTCAGTCACCTCTCTGGTGACTTCTCCCGCACTCATTTCCGGCTTCAAGTCGTATGTCGCAACATCCTTGGGCGAGGGCACTATCACCCTGTCCTCTCCTTCAAACTGCTGCTCCACACCGCCATTAAAAAAGTACGTCACATGCGGATATTTCTCCGTTTCTGCAATCCGCAGTTGCTTGAGACCAGCGCGACTGACCACTTCACCGAGAATGTTCGATAAACTCTGCGGGGCAAAAACCACGGGCACGCCGTAGGTGCGATCGTACTCGGTGAGTGTGACATAATGAACCTTCGGCCAAACCTCTCTGTCAAATCCCGAGAAGTCATCGTCCAAGAACGCCACTGAAAGCTGCCGCGTGCGATCTGCACGGAAGTTAAAGAAAAACACCACGTCACCGTCACGAACGCGCTGCTCGTCGGGGTGCGAGAGAATTAAAGGTTTGAGAAACTCGTCCGTCTCCCCTAGCGCATACCGAGAAAGCAACTCCTCAGGCGCCGTTTTCTGTGCGCGCTGTCCCCGGCCTAGAACAATGGCGTCCCAGGCCAGTTTATTGCGCTCCCAGCGCTTGTCGCGATCCATCGCAAAGTACCGCCCGACCACTGTCGCAATCTGGGCTCCCGTCGGCGCGAGCCCCTCGGCCAGCTGCGTTAAATATCCAGCGCCCCCCGTCGGCGAAGTATCCCGGCCATCCGTGATCGCGTGAACGAGGATATCCTCCACTCCAGCCGCCTTCGCCACCTTCGCTAAGGCCACCAAATGCTCCCAGTGGCTATGCACGCCGCCGTCGGAGACTAAACCAATAAAGTGCAAGCGCTTGCCTTTCGCCGCGGCAAACGTCTCCTGCAGCACCGCGTTCCCTGCTAAACGCCCTTCGCGGATACACAGATTTATCCGCGTCAAATCCTGATACACGACCCTTCCCGCGCCCAAATTGAGATGGCCCACTTCGGAATTGCCCATTTGCCCATGCGGTAAACCCACGTCCTCTCCACTGGCAGAGAGCGTCGAATGAGGGTAACGCGCATAAATTTCATCGTGGAAGGGCGTACGCGCTAGCAGCGTAGCGTCTCCATTGACATGCGCCATCTCGCGGCCTCCGGGTTGAATTCCCCAACCATCACGAATCACCAACACAACGGGACTTTTGTTCATAAGCTTTCAGATGCCCGGAAAAACGGCCGGGCAGAAGGTAAAAATGCATCAATACTACGGTCGATCAGAGGAAAGTTTACGCCAACGCGGCGAGCAAGCGTTCGTGAATATTATCGAAGCCTCCATTGGAGAAAATGACGATGACCTCGCCCTCCCGAACAGATTCACGGAGACGCTCTAAAATTTCGGGTACACCCACCTCATAAAAAGCTGGAATTTTCTTCGCAACAATATCCGCGACAACCTTTTGTGGATCCAATCGGTCCTCTGGTTGCAACTGATCTAAGCGCGCGACCTGAGCCAGGATGACGCCGTCAGCGTGTCCAAGCGCCTCAGGCAAATCGTGCTGAAATACCGCCCGGCGAGTCGTATTGGAGCGCGGTTCGAAAACCGCCCACAGTTTGCGCTCTGGGTACTGATGACGCAAAGCCTCCAATGTAAGGCGCATGGCGGTGGGGTGATGACCGAAATCGTCTATCACTGTGATTCCCCGCACCGTACCGCGGACCTCCTGCCTGCGGGCAACGCCCTCAAAACTGGCCACCGCCGCTTGGATGGTCTCGTCAGGCACCCCATAGAACTGCGCGGCGACAATGGCCATGGCGGCATTACGCACGTTGAACTCGCCAGGAATTTGCAGCTCAAACTCCAGATTCATCAAACTAAAGGACACCCCATTTCCGTAGCGAAGGGCATGAATACGATGTGTCGCGACGTTAGAAAAACCGACGGTGAGTACGGGGCAACGGGCAGCGGAGGTAACTTCCAGCGCGTTAGCATCGTCGGCGTTCACCAAGAGGACTCCGTTTTGGGGTACCAACAACACCAAGCGACGGAAGCTGGTTTTGATTTCGTCCAAACTGTTAAAGATGTCGGCGTGATCGAACTCCAAGTTGTTGATCACGACCAACTCAGGGAGGTAATGCAAAAATTTCGACCGCTTGTCAAAGAAGGCGGTGTCGTACTCGTCTCCCTCCAAAACGACATGGCGACTTTCGTGCAAGGAGCAACCTTGGCCGAGGTTGCGGGCGATCCCCCCGATTAAATAAGCGGGGGCGAGGCCTGCGCACTGCAAAATCCAGGTGAGCAGCGAAGTGGTTGTGGTTTTTCCATGAGTGCCCGTGATAACGGCGTTACTGCGACCGCTTAGAAAGAAGCTGCGAAGCGCTTCGGGCAGCGAAATATAGCGCAGGCGACGGTTGAGGACTGCCTCTAGCTCTGGATTGCCCCGGGAAATGGCGTTACCCACAACGATGAGATCAGCGGTATCCGGAATGTTTTCGGCCGAGTAACCCGAGGACAGAGTAATGCCGCGCTCAGTAAGAAACGTACTCATGGGCGGATACACGCCGGAATCCGAGCCGGTAACCACAAAGCCTTGGTCCCTAAGGGCTGCGGCTACAGCGCCCATGGCCGTGCCGCAAATCCCGATGAAATGAAGGTGGCGGAAAGAAGTCTGCATGGAGGGTATTTTATAAATTAAAGAGGGAGGCCAAAAAGGACTATGGAGAGAAACGCCAAAGTGGAAAGCAGAGCATCAATGCGAAAAGCGATCCACTTCGAATCCTTGCGAATCCTGAAAAGCAGTATGCAAAGAGATGCGCCCTCAAAAAGCTCCAAAAAGCTCAGGGACATCTTCGACGCAGCTTGGAAACACTATCCGAAGCACTCTATCTGATGCACGGAGGGATGAAGCCTTTGATGTCGAGATTTCTGTCATTTCATAGGCTTTAAAAGGCTCTTGGCGACGGTAGGCATTGGAACTCTCAAGTAGAGCCTCCACGGCTTAGTCTTGCGCTACAAAGAGAGCCAAGAGCGCAGAAATCAGGAATTCCAGCGCGTTCTGTACCTCGCCGATGCAGCTCGACACAATGGGTTTGCCCACGGCAAAACTAAATATCCCAACAGAGCGATCCCGCGCGAAAACAGCGAGGCGGGACGTTAATCTGCGAGCACTTCGTACCAAAGGGCGCGGTGTTGGGGATCTAGTTCGAGGATGCCGTCCCGCAGGATGATTTCCTTACGCCGAATTCCGCGTTCATCAAGGGCCCAGACGCGAAACCGACCAGCGTTGGTCGGTAGCGAAATTGTCGCGCGCACGCCTTCGACAAGCGAGGGCGCGCGTCCCCAATCCTTTCCGACGCTCTCATGGGCCGCGCTGGTCCAACGTAAATCAGTGTTTTCGGCGCGCGCTGTAGCGGTGACCAGTAGCTTTTGCGGCGATGCGCTCCCCCGTTTTGGAAAGGCAAACGCCCTTTTTACATTTGAACTTATCAAGCGAGTCTCCAACGCCAAAACTCTTGGCTCCAGAGTCATCTGAATGCACGACCACTCGCTTTTGGGTTCAATGCGAACACCACCAAAGTCAAAAGTCATCCCACGAGTGAAGCCGACAAGCGCTACGGAATAGGGTGTCTCAATCTTAAAAAACGGGTCCGTTTGAGTCGCCTTCTCTGTCGGATTCTGCGCTTCACGCCTTGGGTTCAACCCAACCGTTTGCACCAAGGCTGTCAGCGATCCCACATCGACCGATAGGCGCCGTTGCATGGCGCTTCGCCGGTCAACGCCCGCATGAGTCGCGTCAATCAGCGGTCCGTGGTTACGCGCAATTTCCATCGCGGCCTCGAGCGTGAACGTCGCCTTGACTGCATCAGCGGCTGGCTCCACGTCGCCGCGCAAAAACAGGGCGAGACTCGCGGGAAGCGTCGCCATTTTGACAGGGTGCTGGTCGATGTCGAAGAACCCAGCGATCGCCCCCTTATTCCAGTCGTCGCCGCGATGCGAATAGGCGAATGCGAACACGCCATCCCAGTCCTGTCGGGCGGCAAACGCGCACAGCAGAGGGAAAGCTTCAGCGGAGAACTCGTTCGGAGCCGGATGACTGTATTCCGTGCAAATAAACGGCTTATCTGAAACCCGTTTAGCGGCAAGGTCTGGCAGAATGCCTCCGTCGGGACGACCCGCCATCGGGATATTTTTGACTGTCCAAACCGCCTCGTTCCAATCGTTGCCGGAAAAGTCGGGATGCTGCCAGTAAGCGTGCGAGTCAATGACGTCGAATTGGCTTTGAATGGGAAAGGGCGACCAACCCAATTGAGTCCCCACTAGGGGGCTGCGCACCTTTAATTCGTCTTTCAGAAAAGTCCGCATATCCGACCAGTACCGTTGCTCCAACGTCCACAAAAACGCATACCATTCACGCTGGAGCGCCTCGCTCAAGCCATCGTATTGAGCACGAGTGATGGCAGTTTCAGGAATCTCGCCACTCAACGCCGCCGCTCTGAATGAAAGGTCCTTACATTCGAGTTTTTGCGTTTCCAGACCGAATCCTGTGATCCCAACGCGAACACTCGATTCAGCCGTCTCTGGTGTTAAATGCACCGTTATATCCGACCATTCGGTTGCAAACTCCACACTCCGGCGGGCAAGTACTTTCCACGGTTCGCAGGACTGCATCAAAACGACCTCCGCACTCGTCGCCTTGCTTGCCCGAGCGCGGAACGAAAAAGCATAGCGCTCTTTGGCTTGAACGGCAGGAAGTGGACAAAAAAATTGTGCATGCCAGGCTTCGCTTCCGGGCTTTTTAACGGTGAAAGTGAGCGAACCCTCCGCCGCTTCGCCCTGCGTAAGAGCCGCTCCGTGCTGTTCAAACGTCCAACCAGATTTTGGCAACAACTGCGCACCAGCGGCCCTTGTTCCCTTGCTGAATAAGGCATCGAGCTCTCCCCTCGACGTAAACTTCTCAGCTAGCCATTTTTTCCAAAGTAGCGACAGCTCTGTTCGATAAGGCGCTGCAATGTGATCCAGAGTGCCGTAATGCCAAGAAGTCAGTAGCGAGTTTTCGTTGTTAATCTCGATGAGTGCGATTGCGGGCTCTGAATTGTAGGTGGCCTTCGTATACGGATTTAAGTGAGTCAATAGGGCGCGTGCATATTCCTTTTGAAATCCGATCATCGCTGCACAAAAATTATCCACGCCCGCGTCAAACGGTGGATTCCCGCGCTTCTCATTTGTGGGCCGGTCTGGGTAAATGCGCGACACATGGAGGTTCAGATCCGTGTAAATTCCGTTCTTTTTGAGCTCCGCGATGAAGTAATCAAGCTTGTCTAATTGTCCCAGATCGAGGCTCCTCATGTCGGCTTTCCAAATACCTCCCGGCGCAGACTGCATATCGAGATGATGAAAACGCACGCAGTTGATTCCGAACTTCGCCATGCGCGCAGCGATCTTTTGCGAGTCAGCGTGCGTAGGAAAATTTGCCGCGAAAGCCAGATTCACGCCGAATAGGCGCAACCGCTTTCCACTGGCAAAAAGGTGTCCGTTTTTGACGAAAACAAACCCGTCGCGTCCTGCGGGTTTATCCAGCCAGGCGCTTAGATTCGTCGAGGAATCCGAGGCATCGTCCCATGGAAGCACGCACGGAAAACGATCCATGGGCTCAAGCGCCGAAAGCCAAGGCGCACCGATAATGAAACATGCTAGACAGGCTGATTTGCTCATGGGCCTCTCGCTTTCAGACCGATTCCGCCAACGGGTACATGCGCAATCCAGCTCGGAGATATTCGAAAATGGCGCGCACATCTGATTTGCGTTTCACCTTCCATTGTCCGGGTCGGCAGTAAATATGCTCCACCAATGTACGGCGTTGTGGTAGAGATAGTTGTTTGAATATAAAACTGACTGTCCCCTCGGCATCGAGGCAGATTCGAACTGGGACATTTTCCCAACCCAAGGCGGCCATATTTAGCAAACCTTCAGCGGGATAACTGGACAGTGGAAGCGTACTTTTTGCTGTAACTTCATTCTCCGAAAGAAGGAGCGATTTGCCACCAAGAGTGTGGGAGTCCCAATGGAGTTGGAAGTCGAGTGCGTGTTTGAATCTACGGAAAGGGTGGCAGCGATGGATGTCCATCGACGCGAGAAGACACATCCAGAGCAGCGGAAGATTGCTCAGTGTGAAGTAAAGAATGATGCCGAAAAGTTCAGGATGCTCTCGGTTTTCAGCCGTGAAAAATGCAAGTGCCAGTCCAATTAAGTGCAACGCAATGAGAATGAAAAATGGAGTAGCGACTTGCAGGTTTAAAGTGAGTTGCTTGGGCCTGCGCGTTTTGTTCGTCACCCGGAAGCGCGCGCCAAACGGTCGAATCATAGTCCAAAGCACCGTGAGACCAATGGACGGCGCAAAAAACGTCTCGTAAAGCTCCGTCCATAGCGGCGAGCGGTATCCCAACGTCAACCACGAGTACAACAAGTAGTAACCTAAAATAAACGGCAACCGAAAGAATAGCATTTCAGCGATGCTCATTCGCAACATCATTATGCCAAAGAATAAATAGCACAAAGGCGCCAAGATGTTGAAAAGCGTGCAGGCGCTTCCCCCGTAGTACAGCATTCCAGAAAAATGGAGCACCCGCTGCTTCCAGTTGAGTCCGGGAATGGTCAGCGGGTTCGTCGATGCGAAAATCCCCTGCAAAGTACCCTGCGCCCAGCGGGAGTTTTGTTGAATAAATTCTCCGCACGTATCGGCAGCCAACCCTGAGGAAAGCGCCTCGTTGAGGTACAATAGTTTGTGACCCATCGCCTGCAACTTGATCGAAGTCGCCCAATCTTCAGTGATCGTATCCGTCGGGATCAGACCGATTTCTTCCAAAGCACTGCGGCGCGCCACCCAGCTAGTGCCGTGGCATACAATGGCATTGAAGGTATCCCGACCGGGTTGCAGCACACGGAAAAAAAGGGTCTGTTCACCTTCGATCGCGCGTTCCAGACCAAGGTTGCGCTGGACAGAGTCTTGATTAAAAAAATGTTGGGGCGTTTGAACTAAAGCCACTTTTGGATCGAGAAAAAAGCCGACGGTTCGTTCCAGAAAATCGCGTGTGGGAATGAAGTCTGCGTCGAAGGAAACGACGAGTTCAGCGTGGGACTGTTTGAGGGCGTTATTGAGGTTGCCGGCCTTTGCGTGCGAGTTGTCAGGGCGATCCAGGTAGCGACAACCTAGGCGCGCCGCCAGGGACCGCATCACGGGTCGGCGCCGATCGTCGAGCAACCAGATGGTTTTGTTGGGGTACTCCATCGCCTGACATCCGATAATCGATCGCTCCAGCATTTCCATCGGTTCGGAGTAGGTCGGGATGAACACATCCACAGCAGGCAGGTATTTTCCGCTGCGCACGAATTGTGCTGAAACATCCGCTTGCGCCGAGCGGTTCGTTAGACGGAATAACGACAGGTATCCAAGGATGATGCGAACATGGAGAAAGACCTCAGAAGCGAAAAACAATAGGCTGAATACTGCGTTGAGCGGCGTGTCCAATTGGAGTGTCGCGACGAGGCGAAACACAAGGTAGCCCAGTTGCAAAACGACGAACACGATCGCTACCGGAACCCGCACCCAATTCGGGGGTATTTTGAACGCGGTGCGCAGAGTGATTGCCCACCACGCAACGAGAATAGCGGGCGTCATGATCCACATAGGAGAGACTGCCCCGCTGTCGAGTTGCAGTTGCCGGCGTCCCCAATGGATTACATGCTCCCAATACTGAAACAAAACTACCCAATCAGAGCTCCCGCAGATCCAATAAGCTGTAGGAAAAAGAATTACAGCGAAAGCAAGCCGCTTCCAGCCCCGATTCATCGGCACTAATTTATTCACTGTGTATTTGAGGCGTTGCGCGGCTGTTCACCAGTTCGACTTCCCTTTTGGGACTGTCAAAATCCACTTTGTTCCCTACTGATGCGTAGCATCATCGACGGCTCGTCCTTCGTTTTTGGAAGGCTCACCACCACGCTGCGACCCACTCCAAAAAACTGGCTAGCCGAAAACGGCGGCTGCGTTTCGGAACGTACACGCACCGCGATTCGTCTCCGAGTCAGGTCGCTGGAGGGAAGCGCCACGAAGCTCTCCGGATCCAGCCGCCCGACGCCTGCCCGCACCGATTCAACCCGTCCACTCCAAGTCTCCTCCCCGTCCACTGTCCGAATGTTTACCAGAGTCCCGACGGCAAATTTATCTACGTGTCTCTCGTTGATAAATGCTTCTACCCAATAATTTGCGGGATCGATAATTTGCGCGACAGACTCCTGCGGCCCAACCTGACAGCCATTCTGAGCGCGCACCGCCCACACCACGCCGTCAAAGGGCATCGTCACAGTCGCGTGCCGTTGTAATGTCACGAGTTGTTCCACCTGACGCACTCGTTCCTCTGCGGAGCGCAGTTGCTCCTTTTTTTGCTCCACGGCCTGACGGCAGATAGACACAAAAGTCTCCTCTTCCATAAACCGCAATTTCGGCGTGAGGTTGTCCTTATAGAGTGACTCGTATAGCTGAAAAATTTGCTCCTGCTTAGAGAGTCGTAATTCGGTGTCGTTCAACTCGGCTCTCAAGCGATCGACGAGCTCGAGTAAGGGCATTGTTTCCAGATTATTAAACCGCTGGTTTTCAACATGAAACAAGTCGACTCCGCGAGCCACTCGCTCCCCCGGACTGAGCGCCGAAATCTGTAGTTGTCCCGCGATCGGTGCACGCAGGGAAGTGACGCTTGTATTCAGGTAAGCTTGCTCGCTTTCCACCTTCGTGAGGGTACGTTGCACAAACAGACAACCGCCCACAGACATGCCGGCGGCGAGGGTGAATCGCACCGATTGAAAAAGCCAACGCCTCCAGCGAGAGGTAGACAGCGCCTCCAGCGCCTCACTAATTTCTGCAGCAGACGCTTGCTGCTGTAAGCCCATAGACTCCATGGATATGGTGTTGCCTTTTGTATTCATGCCACTCCTCCTCAGATTGAGTTTCCCTGCTCCATCCAACCTCCCAAACTCCCCAGTTTCCGCGCGGGTCCCGCTTTGCTCTTAATCGTCTTTGCTTTGCCAGTCGGTTGATAAACCGAGCGTCCTCGAAGCAAAATCCGCCTTCACTCAATGCCCGCTTTTTGAACTCGGACGCCGGAATGGCCATATCACTTACCCCACGCCGAAGCGTTTCGCCCTGCTGCGAGGCTACTTGCAGAAAAGCTCCTTCAGCCCTGCAATTCGCAGGCTGAACCGCCCACTAGGGCTGGGACAATTTATCTACCAAAAACTCGAGACCCGTTTTGTGTTTGGTCTCTGGCGCACCGGGATAAACCAACTCGGATTCCACTTTCAGCGATTGAAGGCGCTCTTGGAGTTTTATTCCGAAGTTGGCGGTGTGCGTCGGGTCTTTTTCATCCTGACCCAAGGCAGGCGGAGTTCCGTACGTCATAAAAATAGCGGGTGCATCGCTGGCTGCGAGGGCATATGGGGAATACTCATTGATCCAAGGCAAGATTGTCTCGCGAGTCTCCGGAGCCCAAAAGTTCTTAACCCCGAAGGCGTGGCCTCCGTAAGTACTATTGGGAGTCCATTCCTTCATCTGCTGCGGGTCCAAAGAGGTTTGTCCGGCGTGGGCAACCACACAAATTGGGCGCGTGGATTCTCTCGAAACTGGGTCGTTACTCGCTGGATCAGCCAGATCTTTATGAAAGGCGAGCCACAAACTAGTGCAAGCCCCTGCAGAACCACCCCAAAGTCCCAAGCGATCTTTCCTGATATTCCACTGCGCAGACTTACTACGGATAAACTGAATGGCCCGCGCCGCGTCGCTCATCGGCCCCTTTACAGGAGGAATCAGCCCATCCGCGGTGGACTCGTTAATGAAGCGGTACTCTACCGAAGCCACAGAAATCCCCGCCTTGAGATAATCCTCCACGTGCCCCGGATCCACATGACTTCCAGCACCCCATCCGCCGCCGTGAATGTACACCGCAACAGGGGTTGGCTTGTCGGAGGGCGCCTTCCAAAAATCCACAATTTGCTTGGCGTGCGGGCCGTAAGACACCGACTGGTGCGTGGGTTCGGGGTTTCCGTAATAATGGTATTGGAGGAAACTGAGGACTGCAGAAGGATTCTCCAAGCCGTGCGGATGATGCCCCTCGGCTTCCTGATGAATCATTTTAAAGACACCGCCGAGCTTTTCGTATTCGGCCTGCATCCGTGCGCCGTTCTCAGAAACGGGAACCACGCCGTCCTTGTCTCCAGCCACGTAAACAATTGCAACTTTGTCTGCGACTAGCTTGGGCACAAGGTCTACTGGATTCTCTTTAAAAGCGAGCGCCTCAGCCTCTGAACCAAAGCCGTATAATTCCTGAAGGCTGGCCCAATCCTTCGGACTTCCTTTACTCAATCCAAGTTTGCCACCAGGCCAACTTTTGAAGTCACAAACCGCTTTGTCCATGTAAAGCGCCGCCACCTTGCCAGGATGTTTTGCGGCCCAGCGGGCAATCGAGAGGCCCTCTCGGCTTAGTCCCATCAGCGCGATCTTCTTATTCAATCCGTAAGTCTCAGTGATTTCATGATAAACCTCATCCCATTTGGCGATCGCTTGCGTTGCGCCGAACGTGTTTCCGGGGCCCAGTGCCACCACATAAAATCCAAGTTTAACCAGCTCTAACTCGGTACGCGCCATGTTCGCAACCGCGGGATTCTCCGTGTTATAGAGCGAGGGTGCGAGGATCCAAGCCTTTGCAGGAAGGGGTTGGGTGGGTACGAGTACCGAGACTTTATCAGAGCCGATGTTAAAGGAATAAAGGGGAACGCCGTGGTGGTCAGCCTTCTCTCCGGGAAAGGGAGATGCCGCATTGAGAGAGGCCACTATCGAAAAAAACAGGGCGACAAACGGGACGAGTGGGAGGGGTTTCATAACAGTAAAACGAGTGTGGCGGGATCAGCAAAGCGCCCCCGAAGGGTGCTGTCTCTTTGAGGCGAACTACCAGTTAGGTTTTGTGGCAACCGCCGGCTTAAGGAAGCTGCCAATGTTCGTCGAAGAACCCCGCATTTTGAATGGCACTGGGCGCTAAATCACTGGGCGGAGTGGTTAGATCCACAATCGCCCAATCGGGAAGCTTTGGGGTTTGGAGAGCATTCGTGGTGTCACTGCCTTGACGAAACGTAAAAGTGCTGTTGAGGACAACGTAACGTCCGGGGGCAAGAGGATTGGGGTAAACCAGCACGGGCACGTGGGAAGCAGCGGGATAGACCTCCTTGCCGAAGCGCAACTCCTTGGCGTCCCAATGCAGCGGTAAGCGAGTTTGATTGGGCACCTTGAGGGAAAGCAGTCTACCAAGAAAAAGGTTAGAACTAGGATCCCCCCAAAGTACGAGATGATTGTTCGCCATGAGCTCGGGAGTGACTTCCGTGTCGGCCACCACACGAATTTCCCCGCGAAATACAACGCGCCACTGGGCAATTGCGCGCTGCATTTCCGCGTTGGCCCAAGCATCAACCATTGGGAAAAGCGCTTTTCCTGTGGGCCGCACAAAGACGAAGGATTCTTGAAACGCATCGTCAATCGGCCCCTGAAGACCGTGGCGTTTGCGCAGTCCGTTATCGGAAGCGGCGACCATTCCCCAGCTTTTCCCTGTCTTTTGAAGACGCAGCGGCGCGCCGTTTGGAGCCGAGAGCGTTTGCCCATCGCAATTAATTTTCCAACCACCCTGTTGCCCCCAAGCCTCCGGCGGAAAAAGTGTAAAGCTCGTAACCCCCTTCGTCTGAACAGAGATCGCTCCTTGCCCAATGTGAGCGGCGGTGATTGTGGACTCCTCCCAATGACGCTCGAGAGAGTTAATTTTCACCCAGTCCATGCGGTTGTAGCGAAGGGTGTAGGTGGTGATGTGCACTTTTTCCGGCGCATCCGCAGAACCCTTAGTCGCGGCAGCATCCACGAGGGTAGCGACTTCTAGCTTTGTGGCTGGATGGTATTTATGGCCGGTGGCTGGCCCGATCAGATGCGGGAGGAGGATGCCCTTTTCCGCGGCTGCGGCAACCATGAGATCGGCGGCCTGCTTTTGGGCATCGACCTCGCCAGAGTAAACAACCATGGGGCGATTGGCGAGGTTTGCAACGTATCCAGGAACGTCATAGAGGCGCCACAGAACTTGTTCCCACCACGGAGGAACCGGTTTACCCGGAGCAAAAACTTTAGCGTACTGAGCCGTTTCCACAAAACCGGCACCGGGATTGGAAACCGCCCACTTCGAGGTGTAATGGGCCGCGAGATGCCAGCAACCCGCTCCTCCCATTGAAAAGCCACGAAGAGCGATGTGTTGAGGGTCGGCACGGTATTGGGAAAGGGCGTGTTCGAGGGATTCGAGCACATCCGTTTCGCCGGCGAACTTGAAGCCGTTACAGAAGCGACCGTAGGGGTGCAGCACGAAAGTCTCCGTGGGGATGAACTCGCTTTTACCCTTGAGTCGATCCGTGAGAAAGGCGAGTTCGCTCAATTTGTCGTTGCGCCCGTGCAACCAGATGTCGAGGCGAGGGTGCTCGTTACGGGTCTCCAGTGGCACGATGATGCCGTAAGGCTGCACGGAGCCGTCGATGCGGGAACGGAAGCCGCGCACCACGCCTCCCGTTGCGCGGGTCCAGGGAGCGTCGCCAGTTTTCAGGGCGTCGAGACGGGCGCGAGCTTCCTTGAGCAAAGCGGCTGCGGCATCAGGCTGCTTGAGGTCGTAGAACTCGTTCCATTCTAGGGCACGGCGCACAGCGATGGGAAAAATTTCGATATCGGGGAGGAGCGCTGCGAGCCAAGGCTCGAGTTGACCTGCTTTCACTACAGCGTCGAAATCCGCTTGAAATTGGGCGAGATCGGCGGCAAGCGCTGCGCGGGATTGCTCTGGGATTTCGATGCCAAGGGGCGGAGACTTGGCGGTAGGCGTCTGAGCAAATCCAAGCTGAATCGACGCCAAAAACAGTGCAGACAGGGTGAAAACTTTCATTGGGGGAAGGCCACGCTACAGGATCCGCCCAGTTGTGACAATCGGGTAAGAGTGCCCCGAGTCTGCGTTGGAAATCAGCTACCTTTAGCGCACGCCAATCTTACGCGAGCCATGGCAGAGGTCTGGCGTTCTTGCAGGATGGCTTGAGCCCTGTGCACCCTGCTCGCCGCAGCCGCGGGATCTTTCGCAATGGAAAGCACTGCAGGCACGATCCCAGCTAATTCCCCCTCTTGATCCAGGTCGAAAAGCCATTCGCCTAGTCCGATATCTTTCCACATATTACCCTTGGAGGTCTGTTCGGCCCAACGGCACACAATCGCCGGAATCCCGTTGCCAATGCACATGATTGGCGAATGCATCTCGTTACCAAAAAGCCCTGCGCTGTGCGTATAGACGCTCAACGCCTCGTCGGTGAGCCAATAGTCGGGCCGCCAGACCACTCGCGACTTCACCGCCTCCGGTAATGGGTCGAGAAGAATCTCCTTACCCAACTCCATCTGAGTGCGATCCTCGGGGCAAATGAGCACCTTGAGTTCCGTCTGCTTGACGATCTGGATAATTGCCTCCCGCAACTGCGCGTGATCGTGCTCCTTGAACTCGTCGTTGCGCTTTTGCTTGGCCGCGTCAAAAGGCCGCTCCTTTTTAATAAGCCAGTACGGAGTGTTGCGATAGCGCGGGATGCAACACATGAACTTGCCGGAAATCAGCCCGTTGACCTGCAAGAAAGCCGCGGCTTTTTCCTCATTGCGCAAGTCCGTGGCGAACGCACCATCCGGCCCGAATTCCATCACCGGACACTTCGCCCCCGCCTCCTGCGCCGCCCGAAGTGAGACGGAATCCCTAAAGTAAACGAACTGCGCGCCGTTGAATATTTCGAGTGTAGCCTGGCTGTGCTGACTCGCTGTGATTCCTAAAATGCCGTACGGCTTTTCGCCTAGTTGCCGCCAGCGGGCCACATCTTTTTCGGCAACGAGCGAGGGCCCCGAGCCGTGCAAAAGAAAGTCATTTTCGTCGTAGAGCCCCTGAAGATCGGCATTTCCAGACTGAATTTTTAGCTTCGGGAAACGGCGCTGCAACATCTCACCCACCCCGTTATCCACGCTACTGGGCCACAGGGTAATTTGCGCAGCGGGAAAATGCCTTTCCAACAACGCTAGCATCCCTGGCGTGTGGGCGATGTCGCCGATATTCACAGTCTGCCAAGACGACCTCAGAACGACTCGCGGGGCCCGCTGTCCCTCACTGGCACCAGCAAATCGCGCGGTCAGTGTGGCGAGGAATGAGGCTTCAAGAAAGCGACGTCGGGAGAACATTAGGCCATTTAAAGCCCAAATCCTTCTTCAGGAGAAGCTCGAAGCGACTCAGCGGTATCGGAATTGCCTCTTCCCGTATTTTCTCCCCTTAATCCGCGACTGCCGATTTAATCCCCGCATGGACACACTGCATCCCGAAAACGACGCGCCAGACCACGCCCAGAGCACCGGCCTTCAATTCAAGCTCTCCGAAGTCGCCGCGCGGGCACTCGGCTGTCTGCTCGAAAAGGAACTTTCCACCCCAGACGCCTATCCCTTGACGCTCAACGGGCTGGTCAACGCCTGTAACCAGCGCAGTAATCGTGACCCGATTATGGCCCTTTCCTCCTCAGAAGTAGAGGTGGGCGTGGATGAGTTGCGCGTGCAGAAACTCGCCGTCTGGTTTTCTGGGGCGGAGTCGCGGGTTCCGAAGTTCAAGCACAAGCTCGAACAAGTCTTCGCCCTGGACGAAACCCATCGTGCCGCTTTTGCCGAACTGCTCCTGCGCGGCCCACAGACGGCGGCCCAACTACGCGCGAATGCCCAACGCATGGCGCCCATGCCAGAAGCCGAGGCGTTTGACTCGTTGCTGGAAGCCTTATCAAACCATCCGGCGGGACCATTGGTTAAAAAACTTCCCAGACAACTCGGCAAAAAAGAGGCACGCTGGGCGCAACTCCTTACTGGAGAACCGGCGGTTCAAACCGAGCCCGAACCAATTTTTCGACCAACCCCAGCCCCATCCACTTCGACCGCGGACTTGGAGCGACGCGTCTCAGATTTGGAGTTGCTGGTGCAATTGCTGCAGGAACAAATGAGCGCGGTGTTAACGACAGCGACTACGACGCCTGCGAAGCTTTCCGACGGCGAAGTTCCGCAGGAAGAATCACAAGGCGATACGCTCCCTTGAGGGAAAAATCTCACGCTAGAGACAATCTAACGCTGAAGCGCCTTCCTAAAGACGTTTGCCGAGCGAAATCAACTAACTCGTTTTAGCGATGATTTCCTCAGGAGTCTCTTCCACGGCGGCAACCTCCGCTCCGGAAGATACCAGAAGCGTATAACTGAGGCCACTTGCAGCAACCAGTTTCATACTGTCAACGTTATCTAAATTGATCCAAATATTTTTACCATCAACGCTTTGAGTGAGTTTAACAAATTTCATAAGACTATAATTGCTTAAATTAACGGAGAATCAGTGAGCTGTTTAGGATGCTGGGAATAAACCGCCGAAATTGAGGGAAACATTTTCAAGCTTCGACCGTTCCAACAAAGCAGCGCTTGTGCCACGCCTTGCCAACGTAAGGAAAGGGCTTACATCACTCCGGAACAAGGTTCTTCAAGTGACATTTCTGAAAACCGCAACCCTCTCCCATCACTCCAGTGGCATAGAATTTTAACAACTTTGCGCAGCAACCTTGACCCAGCCACAGTTGGCTTTACTCTCGGTTGCCTTGCTGGGCCTCATCCCTAATCCGGGTCCAGTCAGGCACCCACCCCGGTCATGTTTCAGAAAGTCCTCGTTATTGATGAACAGCCAGCTTGCGCTGAACTGGCCGAGAAGATCCTTGCCCAACAATATCCCGGGGCGCCGGTAGACATATTGTACGCAGAGTCGGGAATGGACGCATTCGATAGACTTCAAGTCGCTCTTCCCGAACTAATTATCCTTTCAGATTCGCTACCAGACCTCACCACAGAGGCCATCCTGTTACGCCTCGCAGGAGATCCCCTAACCGCTCAGATTCCCGTCTGTCTGGCAAATGCATCTGGAGAAGCCGACGCACTCGAAGATCGTTACGCAAACCTCCGCAAAGTCGTGGTCAGCCCAATGGGCAGGGACGCGGTTTCAGAGCTTCTCGCCAAGGTCGTTTCCGCACCTCGCCCCGTGCGCGGTCACACGGAGGGTGCCGCACAAGATTCTTCCCGCGTTGCTTTTAGCGGGCACACCGGCTTTTTTCATTTGCAAGCTGCCTTGCAGATGGCTCACGGCGACCGACTCACTGGAGTTTTACGTATCTTCATAGATCGCTCCCCTGTTGAACTTTACGTGAGTAAAGGCCGTTTCGTTTTGGCCACTACGCGAAACCACACTCTTTACTGCAGGGAATCCCCCGTCGTTCTGGACATGGCTTCCCTTGGTCAAATCACAGAGGCGCAGCAGGGTCAGTCAATTTCCGGATGCCCGTTATTCTTGTATCTTGGACTCAAAGGATTGCTTCCACAAGAGGATGTCGTTCCCCTGATCCGGGAGCATGGCCATCGTCTTTTTGCCACCATCTGGTCTGCGGGACGCGTCCCATTTGAATTTGAGCGCATGGAGAACCTGCCAGAGTTCGTCGCAAAATTCCCCGCTTCTGGCGACGATGCGGACAACTGGGTTCTAGTTTCGCTGAGGCACTCTGCAATGGCAGAACTTCCTCTTTCCCTGCGCATTGTCGAAACAGGCTCGCCCGTGTACACACGTCGCGGCTCGGAACTCGTCCAGAGACTGCGCCTCACAGATCATGAATCTCGCTTTGCCGCAGGCGTTAACGGTGCAGAGTCGCTGCTGTCGCTCGCCAAGCGTACCGCAGTCGACATGAAAGAGGCTCGCGAAATGGTGTTCCGTTTTGTAACTCTGGGGATCATGGACTATTGGACGGGCTTGGGGCTCCCAGGAGCTGCTCTACCATCGACCCGACGCAGACCCACCGCGGTGTAACCCCACCGCTTGAGCCTTTGCGGAACGCTTTCCCCGCTCCCTCACATCGGGCCGAAAACTCAGGATTGAGGTTGCCGCAGCGGGGAACTACTCTCATTCGATTATCCATGGCAAAAACCACCCACAAACCGACTGAACCCACTTTTGAGTCCGCCTTGGAGCGCCTCGAGCAAATTGTGAGTGAAATGGAAGGCGACAAATTGCCATTGGAAGAGCTTTTGGGCCGTTACGAGGAAGGCACTCGCTTGGTTAAGGTTTGCCAGGAACGCCTCACCTCCGCTGAGAGGCGAATAGAGCTCATCACTAAAAATGCGGCGGGTGGAGTAACTCTGACAGAATTCGATCCAACCTCCCCACCGCCTGTTGCTGAACCGGCACAGCGCAGCGCTCCGGCGAAACGGCCGCCCGCAGACGACGAAGTGAGCCTATTCTAACTCACTCAGGGGCATGTTGAAACGACGTTACCTGCAGTCGTTGCCCCTCAATCCTCCACCTCATTAAGGACTCATCTTTCATGGCAACACGGCTTCTTCCTTCCATTACGTCCCCGGCTGGGGTGAAAAAACTCCGCGAACAAGATCTTCCCAATCTTGCCCAAGAAGTTCGCGATGAACTGGTTCGCGTACTTTCCGAAGACAACCCGACATCAGTGGGCGGCCATCTCGGGCCGAATCTGGGCGTGGTAGAGCTGACCATCGCCATGCACCGTGTCTTCAGCACGCCTGCCGACAAATTTGTCTTCGACGTCTCGCATCAAGGTTATGTTCACAAATTGCTGACGGGCCGGAATGAGCGCTTCGATACGATTCGTCAATACGAGGGGCTCAACGGGTTTTTGTTGCGCAGCGAAAGTCCCCACGATTGCTACGGCGCAGGCCACGCCGGGACTGCTCTTTCGGCAGCGCTGGGGATGGCGGTGGGGCGTGATTTGCGTGGCGGAGACGAGCACGTGGTCTGCGTCGCTGGTGATGCAGCATTCACCTGCGGAGTGAGTTATGAAGCGATGAACAACGTCGCGCAGACCAAACGTCTCATCGTCGTCTTGAACGACAATGAATGGTCTATCGCAAAAAATGTGGGTGCCATCGCGTCGTATCTCAATAAAATCGCCACCAGTCCCGCCTACACGCATTTGCACGAAAAGGCTTCGAACTTCGTCAAGATGATCGGGGGGCAGACGGCGCTCGACTTTGCGCATAAAGTTGAGGCTGGGGTGAAGAACCTCCTGCTTCCAAGCGTGATTTTCGAGGAACTCGGGTTCCGCTACTACGGTCCGATAGATGGGCACGACATTCCCCTGCTCGTGCAAACTTTTGAATTTCTCAAAACTCAAAACGAACCGGTTCTGCTACACATCCTGACCCAAAAAGGCAGAGGCTATGCGCCGGCGCTCGCAAAACCGGATAAGTTCCACGGCCTTGGCAAGTTCGAACCGAAAACCGGTGCCACAAAACCCACCTCCACTCCCACGTATTCGGAGCTTTTTGGCACGACGCTTTCAAAGTTTGCCGAACAAAACAATAGGCTCGTCGCCATCACGGCCGCGATGCCCACGGGCACCGGTCTGGCGTCTTTTGCGGCAGCCCATCCCACTCGCTATTTTGACGTCGGCATTGCAGAAGAACACGCGGCACTGTTCGCCTCCGGCCTCGCCACACAGGGGTTCAAACCCTTCCTCGCGATCTACTCGACCTTCATGCAGCGCGCGTACGACATGATCGTTCACGACATCGCGCTTCAAAATCTCAACGTCGCACTTTGCATGGACCGGGGCGGCCTTTCTGGCGACGACGGTCCCACTCATCACGGCCTCTTTGACATCGGCTATCTGCGGCACATTCCCAATCTCGTGTTCTGCACGCCGCGCGACGAAGCGGAGTTCGTCGATATGCTTTGGACGATGAACCACTACAACGGCCCCATCGCAATACGCTATCCCCGTGGCGTCGGCACCGGAGCCAAACCGGCGGCGCAACCCAAGTTGCTCGACGTCGGAAAGTCGGAGATCGTGCGTCATGGCAGCAAACATCCGGTGCGGGTCGCCCTCTTTGGGCTGGGGAACATGTGCGCCGTCGCCGAAGAAACGGCCGCACTTTTGGAAAAACACGGCATTTCTGCGGCAGTCATCAACCCGCGCTGGATTAAGCCATTAGATACGGGCACGCTGGAATTTTTTGCGCGCTCCGTAGAACTGCTTTGCACCTTTGAAGACCACGTGCTGCACAACGGCTATGGTTGCGCGGTGATGGAACATTTGGCGGAGGAATGCATCCATCTGCCCATCGTGCGCATCGGATGGCCGGATCAATTCGTGGAACACGGGGCCGTGGAAATCCTCCGCAAAAAGCACGGGCTCACAGCGGAAGCAGCGCTGGAACGTATCCTCGCAATACTCCAAGATGTGGCGACTCCAGAAGCCCATCCTGCGGAAACTGCGTAGTCGTCCGACTGCATTAGCAACTGTCATTTGCAGGTCACAGCCATGGGAACAGGAATTGCCATTCGGACCCAAGGACTGACCAAGGTTTTTCGAACCTACAAAAAGCCGCCCGGTGTCATGGGGGCAATCCGTGGGTTATTGCACCGCGAGTACACGGAGATGCGGGCAGTGGACGACGTGAGTTTTACCATTAATGAGGGTGAGTTTGTCGGGTTCCTCGGCCCCAATGGAGCTGGAAAAACGACGGTTCTAAAAATGCTTTCCGGCTTGGTTCAACCCACCTCGGGCGAGGCTAATGTTTTGGGTTTTATCCCCTGGGAACGTCGCGATGAGATGAAGCGTCAATTCGCGCTGCTCATGGGACAGAAAAATGCGCTTTGGTGGGATCTGCCTGCGAGAGAATCCCTGGAGCTCAATCGGGTAATCTACGGGGTTGAACGCAAACGCTTTGAGTCCGTCGTGGACGAGCTCTCTTCGTTATTGGAGGTCACAGACAAACTCGACGTGATGGTTCGGGAATTATCTCTGGGCGAACGCATGAAGATGGAGCTGATTGCCGCACTACTGCATTCCCCAAAGGTACTTTTTCTGGATGAACCCACGATTGGTTTGGACGTCACCTCACAAAAGCGGGTCCGA
This sequence comes from uncultured Spartobacteria bacterium, assembly GCA_903919125.1. Taxonomy (GTDB): domain Bacteria; phylum Verrucomicrobiota; class Verrucomicrobiia; order Chthoniobacterales; family Chthoniobacteraceae; genus Chth-196. Next base: position 33,064 of record CAIXGS010000063.1, read on the forward strand.
GAGTTCTTGAAAAAGCACAACAAGGAATCAGGCGTCTCAATCCTTCTCACGAGCCATTACATGGGCGACATCGAGGAGTTGTGCCAGCGCGTCATCGTGATCGATCACGGCAAACTTTTCTTCGACGGACCGTTGTCTGCAATCGTCGACCGTTTCTCCGCGCACAAGGTTCTACAGTTAACCTTCTCCCAAGCCGTAGATGGACGCTTTGAAGACTTTGGTGAAGTGCTCGAACGCTCGCCGCTAAGCGTGCGCCTGCGCATCGTCCGAGCCCGAGTGGCTGAGGTTTGCCGAGAGGCGTTCGCCACTTGGCCAGTGAGCGATCTTGCTGTCACAGAACCGTCTGTGGAAGACGTCATTCGCCAACTCTTCGATAAAGCTCCACAGTAAAGCGCCCTTAGAAGCCGTTATTATGTGGCCGCTTTTACTCACACTCACCCATCTCTTCCTCCTCGTCGCCCTCGGGATCGCCCTCTTGCAGTTACTGTGTAACCTCGCAACCATTCCGAAACTGCGCTCCGTTCGCCTTCAGATTGGATCGACGCCAAAAGTCTCAGTGCTAGTTCCCGCCCGCAATGAGGCGCGCAACATCTCCGCGTGCGTCTCCTCATTGTTAGCGCAGGATTATCCCAACTTTTCCGTCCACGTGCTGGACGACCATTCCAGCGACCAAACAGCGCAGCTTGTGCGCGACCTCGGTCTCACCGAAGCGAATGGCGGCCTCATTTCAGGCGCCCCCTTGCCCTCAGGTTGGGTAGGGAAAAACTGGGCGTGCCACCAACTTTCTCAGCTTCCACAAAGCGCCCAGAGCGAGTTTCTACTCTTCACAGACGCCGATACCATACACCAGCCCAAGGCGTTGCGAGCTCTCGTTCAAATTGCCCAACAGCATGGCGCATCACTCACCTCAGCCTGGCCTGAACAAATCACCGTCTCGCCCGTGGAAAAACTGGTGGTATCGCTCCTACCCTTTTCAGGAATCCTGTTTTACCCGCACCTGCTTTTTTCTGTGCTCGGAAGGCGTCCGCATTGGCGCAAAAAGGTGCCTGAAAAACTGCGCAGAACCTTGGGCGCCGCGAACGGACAGGTGCTGCTTTTCAAGAAGGCGTCCTACGACGCGGTGGGCGGACACGACGCGTTGCGCTCGCATTTGGTGGAGGACGTTGCCTTGGGACGCGCCGTGGCAGCGCGGATGCACGAAGGCTTATGGCTTCTAAACTGCGACGGAGCGGGACTCATTCGCTGCCGCATGTACCGCAGCGCGGCTGAAGTCTGGGAGGGATTTACCAAAAATGTGCGCGCGGCTTTTGAGAGTTCGCATCTGGGTTTCTGGGCGGCGGGCATCATTCAACTGGTACTTTTTCTAATGCCCTTTGGATTACTTTTAGGCCCGAAGTCACACTCTCTTTTCCCTCAAGCTGAAATGCTTATCATTTTATTAATGCGCTCGCTCACTACCCTTTTTCTAGGGGGCTCCTGGTTAAGCGTTGTCCTCCATCCGCTCGCCTATGTGATCGCGCTCGGAATAGGACTCAACAGTTGGCGCCGTTCAATGGGCCCTGGAGTTTTGTGGAAGGGACGCGTCTATGCAGTCGATCATGCAGGCGCCGGATCCGCCTCCAAGCGGAAGGAAACCGTGGAGAGCAAGATTTTCTAACCGCAGGGACTTGTCAGAATCTAATGTGTCAGTATGGTGTCGACGACCCCTAACCCCGTCCATTCGCACCCCGCAATGACTCTCGCACACCTCCTTTCGGTAGAGCAAATCATCCCCGAGATGCAGGCCAAAGAGCGCTGGGCAGCTATCGCCGAACTCACGGATAGACTCGTTGCAGTCGACCGTATCGCGCTGGACGACCGGCAGGAGGTCATCGAAGCCCTCGAAGCACGAGAACACACCATGAGCACGGGAATTGGCTTTGGCATCGCCATCCCTCACGCAAGCTCCACTCGGGTGAACCAAGTCGTAGCGGCTTTTGGCCGTTCAAAGGAGGGGATCGAGTTTGGTTCCCTTGATCATACTCCCGTGCGTTTTGTGGTTCTTTTTGTAGTTCCCAAGGATGAATTCCAGATGCATTTGCGCACACTCGCCGCAATTGCTAAGTTCCTCAACGACAAAGGTGTCCGCGAACGCCTTACTCTTGCGAATAAGCCCGAGGACATCCTCGAAATCTTCCGCGCCAACGGCCGGTAAGCACGCGTTTCCTTAAGCGTTTGCCCTGATTAGCAGCCCCTCCCCACGCTTTAGAGTTTGTGGATTCGACTTCCCCGTAATCGCGCCGCATACTCTCCTCCCCTTTTAGCCACATGCCCAAAGTCTTCCTTAAAACCTACGGCTGCCAGATGAACGAGCGGGACTCCGAACAGGTCACCCGGGACCTCGTGGCGCGCGGTTACGATCTCACCGAGTCCGAGGCGGACGCTGACGTCGTACTACTCAACACTTGTAGCGTGCGTGATATGGCGGAGCAAAAAGCCATTGGAAAAATGGGCATGCTGAGCCGCTTGCGCAACAATAAGCCGGAAATGGTTTTTGGATTTATCGGCTGCATGGCCCAAAGCCGGGGCGCCGAACTCGTCCGCGACATGGGGCACGTGGATCTGGTCGTAGGAACGCAAAAGTTTCACAAGGTGGCGGACTACGTAGAGGAGCTAGTTCAACGTCGCCGCCAAATGCGCGACACGCTCATGGATGACGCCCGGTTTTCGATCGTCGATATTGACGAAGAAGCGGGTTCGCAGGAGAAAATTAGCGAGCACGTTCTGGAACCGAAGCAGAGCACGGCGTTCGTCTCTATCATGCAGGGGTGCAACATGCACTGTACCTTCTGCATCGTGCCTAGCACCCGTGGTTCCGAGCGCTCCAGGCGCATCGAGGACGTTGTGGCTGAAGTCCGCGCTCTGGCTCAAAAAGGGGTGAGAGAAGTCACATTGCTCGGGCAAATCGTCAACCTTTTCGGTCGGCATGAGTTTCCAAAATTAGAGAACAAGAGCCCCTTCGTTCAGTTGCTGGATGCGGTTCACGAGGTCGACGGTATCGATCGGATTCGCTTCACGTCTCCTCACCCCATCGGGTTCCGTCCGGACCTAGTAGCGGCCTTCACTCGCTTGCCCAAGTTAATGCCCCACGTCCATCTGCCGCTCCAATCCGGCTCGGATCGATTGCTCAAACAAATGCATCGGGGTTACACCGCAGCGAAGTATCTCACGCTCGTGGATGCCCTTCGCAAAGCGCGTCCCGACATTGCACTGACCACCGACGTTATCGTGGGTTTTCCGGGCGAAACGGAAGAGGACTACGCGCAAACACGCGAATTGGTGCGGCAAGTGCAGTTCGATAACGCGTTTATTTTCCGGTACTCTTCCCGTCGTGACACCCCAGCAGCGACCATGGAAGACCAAGTTCCAGAGGCCGTCAAAGAGGCGCGCAACAAGGATTTACTCGCCCTCCTGGACGACTGCGCCAAGGCGAAAAGCGAGGCACTGGTCGGGCAGCTCGTGCAGATTCTTTGCGAGGGTCCGAGCAAAACCAACGCTGAACGCCTTTCCGGGCGCACTCCGGGAAACAAGATAGTCGTGTTCGAAGGCGGCACTCGGCACATAGGCCAGATTTTTGACGTACGTATCACCCGCACAACGGGCTTCACTTTGTACGGCGACCCAGCGCTTCTGTAAATTTGGCCCTCAGAGTTTGCGGCGGTCCTGCACTGAAGACTGCTGGCGTCTCGTTGCTGAACATTTCAAACTACCGCGCCTGAGTTTTGAGAGAGAATTCCCTCAGCTCTCTTGGCCACCGGCAATCGTATCTCCACGGCCAAACCATGCGGCACTAAGTTACGCAACAACACCGTTCCTCCGCACGCCTCTACACAGCGCTTCACAATGGATAGGCCCAGCCCAACTCCACCGGTCTCCCGCGTGCGGGCTGACTCTGTTCTAAAAAATGGATCACACAAACGGTGCACTAATTCCGGAGGCACTCCCGGGCCTTTGTCAGAAATCCGCAGTAGGACCTCATCTTTTTCACGCCGCGCCTCAAGCAGAATGGGGCCGGAACCCTCAGCATAACGCAGACTGTTGCGGAGGACATTGGCGATAGCGCGCCGGAGATAGAGAGGATCGGCAAGCACGGAAAGGCCCTCCTCTAATTGAGAGGAAATCTGTTCGTGCGGAATGTTTTCCTGCAGCAAAACGTGCTCGAGCGCCTCACTGAGCTCGACAGGTTGCATGTGTAATTCGGACTGCAACCCCGCCTTGGTAAACTGCAAAATTTCCTGCAAAAGAGCTGCCATTTGGGCGACCTCCTCACGCACATCATCGAGGATGGGCTGCATCTCAGGTCGCGCCTGAGACTCCATAATTGCGACGGCATATTGCAAGCGCGCAAGAGGCGATCCCAGTTCATGGGCGATGTCCCCCAAGAACTGTTTCTTCCCCGTCACAAACTCCTCTAACCGCGTTGCCAGATGATTCAGTGATGTCGCTAGACTTCCGATTTCGTCGCCACGCTCCATGTCCAACCGACGGTCGAAATGGCCTTGCGCCATGTGTTCAGCAGCGACACGCATTGTTCTGAGTGGCACTGTAATACGGCGCACCAACGGCCACCAAAAAAGCGCTGAGCCCAGAAGAATCCCCGCCGTGATCCAAAAGGGGGTGCTTTCCAAAATCAAACCGCCTTTTAAGAGCGAGGTAGATGCTATCAACAGCGAGGTCGGGCCTCGAAAACGCACCCCCATTGGAATGGGTGGCATGTTTAAACCAATCCAATACAGACCGTTTTCATAGACGATGAAGCGTTTAACCGACGACGGCAAAGGGGGCTCTCCTCTTGGTAAACGATCCCGATCAAGCGGAGATTGCTGCCCAAGTCCCTCACCAAACGAAGATTCCGATGGACCACCTTCAAAATCAGGGCGCAAGTAACCCTCCAAAGGCGGAGGTGGGGGCGGCCTCAAAGCACTAAGCTCTCGCACCTTTGCCAGAACTGCTTCAGGAACAGGGGGTAGCCAGCCTGCCTGCAAATCCCCGTCCCGCCTCATCACGCCGAACGAAACGCCGTACCGCCTCGCGAGACTCGCTGTCACCTCTCCCCAGCGCGCCGACGGCAAACCCGAGATTCGTTCGCTCGCTTCCATCACCAAGGAATCCAGACGCGCCCCTGCCCTCCCACTTAAAAGCGCACTCAAGAGCGGCCCACCATGGCCGACTAACAAAAAGGCCGCGACAACGCCCACCAAGACGATGTTTAGAAAAAACCACGACAAGATCTGCAGTGAAACGGGCACCCAAATCGTTCTGCGATTCGAGAGATCTTGCGCATCCGGAGGCTTGGTGTGTTCAAGCATTGGGCGTGTTAGAGTTTATTAAACAGTACCCCGCCGTGCGCACCGTGCGTATGAAGCGCGGCTGTTTGGGATCGTCCCCTAACTTTCTGCGCAGTGCCGAAATGTGAACATCTATGGAGCGGTCAAAAACCTCGTAATTACGTTCGCGAATCTCCTCTAAAAGCTGCTCCCTGGATTTGATCCGCCCCGCAGATTTTGCGAGTGAGAGAAGTAAATCATATTCCACGGGAGTCAGTAGTACCGATTGATCTCCGATTGCGACAGTACGCGCTGAGGGCTGGAACTGAAGTACGCCGACCCGGAAATCCGCCAAATCCTCGCTCACTAATTGGCCAGCTTGCCTTTGAGAACGACGAACCACAGCTCGCAAGCGCGCCAGCATCTCCCGACTCGAGCAGGTTTTGGTGATATAATCGTCCGCCCCCAGTTCCAAACCAACAATGCGATCGGTCTCCTCACCTCGGTTAGTAAGCATCAACACCGGCACTGAGCTTGTCTGGCGCAGACGCTTGAGGATTTCAAACCCGTTGAGTCCCGGCAACATCATGTCCAGCAACACCGCATGCCACTCGCCCCTATTGGCCCGCTCCAAGCCCTCAAGCCCGTTATGAACCGCATGTACTTCATAGCCGAGAGGGTTCAGATAACCTGTAATCAAGCGACAAAGTTTAGTGTCGTCATCAATCAGCAACACTTGGAGCCGATCTGGATTCGTTTGGTGGGAGGATTGCATGACAAAGAAAACCGACTAAGTTCAGAATCTATGCTGGAGCACAATAGAGGCCAGAGGAGGTTCAAGTATTTACTGAACGGCTACCATTTTCAATGGCGGCCGACCGTTATTTGAGTCCTACTAGGTTTGGTAAATCTCCACCAGAAAGCCCGTTATAGAAGCCTCAGCTTAATCATTTTATTCTAATGCGTCATCGCGAAAAAGTGCTCGCCCACGCCGAACAAGAGTTATTTTCAAAAGGCGCACTGCGTTCTGAAGATCTGCTGAAACTTTACCAAAAGTTCATCAAGCTCGAAAACCACCGCATCCGGTTACGCCACACCAGCGGCGGCGGCGGACGCGAGGTGTGCGGCCAGCGCGCCACTGTGGTCGACATTGTTTTGCGACATCTCCTGGATGCTGCCCGCATGCTCGGTGACGAGGGAAGTGGCCCCAACTTGAAGACAGCGGCAGCCGCGTCTCCGAATCTCAACGTGGCGTTGGTCGCTATCGGAGGATATGGACGAGGGGAGCTCAATCCGTTCAGCGACGTGGACTTGATGTTTCTGCACGACGGCACTTCCGACGCCTTAGCGCGGCTTGAACTGGGAGGCATTGTGGAGAAAATCCTCTACACTCTTTGGGACGTCGGCTTCAAAGTCGGCCACAGCACGCGCACGCCAGAGGAGGCCATAGCCCAGGCGAATATGGACATGCTTTCCAAAACGTCTCTGCTCGAGGCTCGTCTCGTTGCGGGAGACGAGTCTCTTTTTGTCCGCTTTCAAAAGCAATTCATCCGACAATGCGTGGAGAAACATGAAGATGAATACATAGGACAACGTGTCGCAGACCAAGCAGAGCGCCACGCAAAATTCGGCGGCACCGTTTACATGCAGGAGCCGAATATTAAAAACGGCTGCGGAGGGCTTCGAGACTACCAAAACCTCCTTTGGTTATCCTTTTTTAAAGAACGTATCCGCACCAGCGCTGAGTTAGTTGAAAAGAAGCTGCTCAACGAGGCTGAACGTCGGCGATTGGACCGCTCCTACGACTTCCTGCTGCGGATCCGCAATGAATTACATTACCTCAACCAACGCCCCTCTGATGTGATTCTCCTCAATCAGCAATTAGCCATCGCTGACAATTTAGAGTACACGCAGAAAAACATTCTGCGCCGTACTGAGGCTTTGATGCGTGACTATTACATGCACGCACGAGACATCTATAACATCACGGAACTTCTCTGTGAACGCTTGTGCGTCATTACGCCTGAACCAAAGAAGCGGACCCAGTTGCTCAAACTTTTGCGGCTCGCACGCCCGCCAAAGCAGGAGCATTTCGACGGCTTTTACAGCCTCAACGGCCGTATTTACCCCGAAAACCGCGCGATTTTCAGTCAGGATTCCCCTAGGCTCATGCGCCTCTTCCACTACGAACAGAAACGTGAGGAACGCATTAGCCCCGAGTTACAGCAACTCATCCGACGCCGGCTTCACCTCGTGGATCGCACCTTTCAATACGCGAAAGCCAACCGAGAGACTTTTTTAGCAATCCTTTCCCGTAAAGGCGAGGCCGGTGCAGTTCTTCGCTCCATGCACCAAGTCGACTTCCTAGGACGCTACATCCCTGAATTCGGCGAATTAACCTGCTTGGTGCAACACGAATTCTTTCACCGCTACACCGCCGACGAGCACACTCTGGTGTGTATCGAAAAGCTCGATGCACTCCTTCACACCGAGGACTCCAAACTGAAGGGCTATCGAAAGTTGTTTCACCAACTGGAAGATCCTGCGGTTTTGTATCTCGCTCTTTTGCTGCATGATACCGGCAAAGCGGCCAACGTGCGACATCACGCAGAGGCCAGTGCTATCGCCGCGCAACGTGTCGCAGTTCGGCTCCAACTCTCCCCTGCCCAGCGCAAAAAACTGATATTTCTCGTGGATCATCATTCCACAATCTCAAACACCGCTCAGCGCCGTAACCTTGAGGATCCTGCTACGATCAAAGAATTTGCGAGCCTCGTAGGCAACCAGCACAATCTCGACGCCCTCATGATTCTCACGCTCGTTGACGGCCAGGGCGTTGGCGACGACTCCACATGGTCCGATTGGAAAGAGTCGCTAGTGTGGAATCTGTATAACTCCACTAAACTTTTTCTTGCTGACAACGTTGAATTTTTCCGTCGGCGCCGAGTGGAACGCGAAGACCTTCAGGCCGCCGTCGCTCAGTTGCTCAAGGGCGAGTGGGCCGAGGAGGTAAACGCACATTTTCAAGGTATGCCGGAACGCTATTTCCTGAGTTACCCGCCGGAGAGCGTCGCCGATCACATACGCTTGTTTCACAAATTTTTAGATCAGCGCGAGAAAAGTGCGGATCTTGCCTTGGCTCCCGCCATCAAGTGGATCCCCCACCCCAACCGTGGTCACACCGAGTTTCGCTTTTGCGGTTGGGACCGGCACGCCTTGCTCTCCAAAATTGCAGGATCCCTTTCAGTGGCTGGCTTTAATATCCTTGGAGCCGATGCCTTTACGCGCTCAGACAGCTTGGTACTCGACACCTTCCGCGTTTGCACGCGCGAATTCGAGGCGGTTACGGACCTCGAAGCAATGGAACTTGCAGAAAAGGTGCTGCGCAGCGCCCTGGAGACTGAAGCCTATAACTTCACACCGCGCCTGAACCGTTCCATAGGCAAACGCGGATTCAAACTCAGTGAGTCCCTCGACTTTCCCACCCGCATCGCAATCGATAATAGCACCAATCCCGTTTACACCGTTGTGGATATCCAAACCCCCGATCGGCTTGGACTACTTCACTCGCTCCTCAAAGCCTTTGGGGATGAGGGCTTGGAAATTGCGCTCTCCCGCGTAGCCACGGAAAAGGGGGCGGCCATCGACAGCTTTTACATCACAGACGAACTGGGCCAGAAAGTCCGCGACTCAGAGCGCTTGGGCCAATTGCAACAAGCGCTTTGGAAGGCGACCGAACCCTTGCTGGAAACAAAAAGCTAGGCCAACGCAACCGGAGCGTTGGCAATCTAGGGGCGAGGCTGAAAATCCACCACGAACGCGTCCGCCAAACTGGGTTTAAGCAGAGTTACAAAAGCTTGATGATCAGGGTGATCCAAGTAGACCTTTAAACTTTTTGCGTCCGCAAAACCGAGCACCCACATGTGCGTAAACCCCTTGTCGAGTTTCTCTTCGCTTACATTTGTGCCCCACTCTAACGACTGAATCTGGGGAATCTTTGTTTTAAGGGCAGCGAAGGCACTCTCTATCGCATGCACCTGCTCAGGAGTGGCGTCCGCCTTGAACTTGAAGGAAACAACGTGGCGAATCGGAGCCTCTGCCCCGAGCACGGTAATGGCTGTCATAAGAAAAGTCGCAATAACTGGAAGGAGGCGCATCCGTAGAGTTTGAGCTCAGGACGCGAAACGGAAAAGCATGAACTTTCAAATAGAACGATGAGTTTTAATGAGCGCCTTCGCGTCTAGTTTTGCGAGGCGGGCTTAATCGCACATGATCGCGCTCAACTTTTATAAAAATCGTCACTACATTGTTGCATCACGACAAGAATCGGTTCAATATCGTTACTCGCTTCAAAGCAGTGCTCGCATTGTTTATAGACATTGTCTGTCCTGTTCTGAAAAACGAAGTTTGGAAACTTTCTTAAGTGCTGCTTAAGTTCAATTTCCAGAGAAAAGCCGAAGTGGCGGAATGGCAGACGCGCTAGACTCAAAATCTGGTATCCGTGAGGGTGTGTGGGTTCGAGTCCCACCTTCGGCACTCTCTTCTCAACGAGAAGGAGTTACGCAAATTCAAATGCGGCTTAAACGGCAAAATCATAAATCGGCACCGATGTTTTGTGTGTCCACCGTTGTTTAATTGACGGGTTTTCCGAGGTTAGGCCTGAAGTTCCACCCCAGGTCGAGGTTCACTGAAACAGAAATATCGCTCTCACGCGTTCTAACTGTCGGAGCAGTAAAACTCGTAAATCTCACTTTCAAATAAGTGAGGCTGATAAGGCCTTTACCATCTAACCGACGCTCCCTACTGCCTCGACTTCGCGCGCCACCCCTTATCATCAGCCACTACGGCAATTCGCTGCGCAAGTAACATCGAAAGAAGCTTTTCCAAGGCGCTGGATTTTTGCAAATTATTCATAGTGATTTACTTGCGCAGTAGAGAAATCAACGCCAAGAGAACAATTCCAATCACAAACCAAGTGCCATAGCCCCACTTTTTGGGTGCTTGATAGGGCTGATCAGGATGGTCGTAGCAATGGTCAATAAAATCGTCTGGAATGGCATGTCCGTGGTCGGCGTAGAACTTCTTGAGCAGGGTCTTGGACACTTCCTTCTGGTGTTCCTTGACCTGAATAATAAGGCTGCGGGCCTGCTCGGAACCAAGAGAATGAATGTCGTCCCCTTGGAGATTGACGTTTTTGAGGCTGTTGATTTCGTCGATCTGGTCCTGACAAATAGGTCTCTCATTTTCCCCCCTATCAGGTAGGTGAATGGGTTTATTCACCATGTTGGATTGTACCCAATCCTCTGAGGGCAGAGGTATGCCGGCGTGACGCTGGGCGACTCGTCTATGACTGCTGTGGATATCGGTGTAATACCAAATCTTGAAGAAAACTGGTTCTTCTCTCCCGGGAACGCGGAGCCCTAGCTCCGCTTTGACGCCCCAAAAGCTCGGACAGGCATTGCGGAGCTGGGGCTCCGCGCTCCCAGGTGCTGAGGTCTCTTGAATCA
>CAIXGS010000064.1 GCA_903919125.1 uncultured Spartobacteria bacterium
GTGGGGATAGTCGGAACCTCCAGCTTATGGATTCCCATCGTACCAGTCCGAGGATCGTACCCTGGGGGAGACACAGTGCCGTCGTCGCGGATCGCCGCAAACGAAAGCAGCCTCGTAATTTTGGGCAACGTATCCAGCGCCGCCTTGCAGGCCAGAATGGAACCTGCGTGCCTTTGGGAAAAGGCACGAGGTAGGTCTCGGATGAATTCGCCTCCTTTGATCCATTCTTTCCGCCGGAACTGAACGTGGCGCTCTGCAAAGCTCGGCAAGCGAGTTTTGGACAGGACTTCGAGCGTTAGCGGGTTTTCCTGATCGGATTCCAGTGTAACCACCCGGTTCCTGAAGTTGAAAACCGAGCCGGTCTTGGCAAGAGTCTCCATCAGGCTGATGGCGCTTTCGCGAATCGTGGTGACGTCGCCAGGTAGGTATGCGATGGGAAGCTGGGGCGTGTCAGGGCTGGTGGCGTCCAACGAGATGTTGGAGTTCGAAACTTGCCGCCCGCCCCGGAGAAAGCTCTCCGAGGCAGGCACTTGGTTATCGATCTGGGGGCAGCTGGCGCCCGTTGGGAGCATGGTATTTTCAGACTTCATGTGGGGGATCCTCCTAGCTCGCTTTAATTGTGATCCCTTCGCAAATCGCTAGGGCATTGACCGTTCCAAGTCTTGCACCGATTCTCACTTTCAACTCCTCGGAGAGCAGAGCAACGTCTTCCCCACTCAGGAACGCCGCAATCTCGTCGAAGGCTTTGAGCAAGGCATCCAGCACTTGCGAATCGATGGCTCTTGGGACGCCGGCCTCTTGGGCTCGTTCAGTGGCTAGCTCCGGGCCTTCTTGAGGCTCATCTTGAGGTTCAGTCGTAGTACACTCTCCCACGGCGGGAGTTGGTGATGGCTCCAATACCGCAGTGGCAGTCGGATTGGAATTAGCGACTGGCTTCGAGTTTATTTCCAGCTTGGGCTTATCCTCGACAATCCAGCGTTGGCTCACGGCCAGATTTTTCGCTGGCGAATAACCGTTATCGTTAAGAACTTTGCGTAACCGCGCAGCCTCATCCACTCGACCGTCAGCGGTCAACTTGTCTATGGCTTCCACCACCTTAAGGCCCGTCTGGAGTGAGCTGTGTGTGCCCCCTACCTTGTCCGCAGCAACATCGCGTGACTTCGCCGGTGCCAAATTTGGCACCTTCACCGAACCTTTTTTAACCGCCGCAGCGCGCTGCTTGGCTTGCCCTTTTTCGATCTCCAAGTAGCACCGGTATTCTCGGACCTTCATCTCGTTGGTCTTCTCCCGGGCGACGTTGTGGCTTAGCACGAGATTTCGCTCCTCCTCGGAGGTCAGTTCGCCCTCCACAAAAAGCACAGGCACCTTCGCCATGCCGAGCTCTTTGGCGACTCTCAGGCGCGTGTTTCCCGAGATCACCTTCAGGCCATCCTTGCAGACCACCAACGGCGACTGAATCCCGTCCTCTCTGACGCTGGCCAGCAGGCAGCCGGTCATGTCGTTGCCGTAAATCAACTCGCTCAGCGGGTTCGCCA
>CAIXGS010000065.1 GCA_903919125.1 uncultured Spartobacteria bacterium
GTGGGGATAGTCGGAACCTCCAGCTTATGGATTCCCATCGTACCAGTCCGAGGATCGTACCCTGGGGGAGACACAGTGCCGTCGTCGCGGATCGCCGCAAACGAAAGCAGCCTCGTAATTTTGGGCAACGTATCCAGCGCCTCCTTGCAGGCCAGAATGGAACCTGCGTGCCTTTGGGAAAAGGCACGAGGCAGGTCTCGGATGAATTCGCCTCCTTTGATCCATTCTTTCCGCCGGAACTGAACGTGGCGTTCTGCAAAGCTCGGCAAGCGAGTTTTGGAAAGGACCTCGAGCGTTAGTGGGTTCTCCTGATCGGATTCCAGCGTAACCACTCGGTTCCTGAAATTGAAAACCGAGCCGGTCTTGGACAGAGTCTCCATCAGGCTGATGGCGCTTTCGCGGATCGTGGTGATATCGCCAGGTAGATAGGCGAGGGGAAGGGGAGTAGCGTTAGGGCAAGTGGCGTCCAATAAGGGGGTGGAGTTCGCGCCTTGCCGCCCGCCCCGGAGAAGGCTCTCCGAGGCAGGCTGATGGTTGTCGATCTGTGGGCAGGGAGCGCCCGCTGGGAGTGTGGTATTTTCAGACTTCATTTGGGGTCTCCTCCTAGCTCGCCTTAATCGTGATCCCTCCGCAGATCGCCAGGGCGTTGACCGTTCCAAGTCTTGCCCCGATTCTCGCTTTCAACTCCTCGGAGAGCAGAGCGACGTCTTCGCCACTCAGGAACACTTCGACCTCGTCGAGGGCTTTGAACAAGGCATCCAGCGCTTGCGAATCGACACCTTGTTGGGGGACACCTGCAGCTTGGGCTCGTTCCGTGGCCAACTCCGAGCCTGCTTGAAGCGCCTCTTGATGTTCAGTCTTAGTACCCTTTCCCACGGTGGGAGTTGGTGATGGCTCAAACACCGCAGCGGGAGGAGGTTCGGATTTTGACGCTGACTTCGAGCCCACCTCCCCTTTGGGCTTATCCTCGACAAGCCAGCGTTGCATTACGGCCAGATTTTTAGCTGGGGAGTAACCCTTCTCGTTAAGCACGTTGCGCAACCGATTAACTTCATCAACTCGACCGTCTGCCGTCAACCTGTCAATGGCTTCCACCACCTTAAGGCCCGTCTGGAGTGAGCTGTGTGTGCCCCCCACCTTGTCCGCAGCAACATCGCGTGACTTCGCCGGTGCCAAATTTGGCACCTTCACCGAACCTTTTTTAACCGCCGCAGCGCGCTGCTTGGCCTGCCCTTTTTCGATCTCCAAGTAGCACCGGTATTCTCGGACCTTCATCTCGTTGGTCTTCTCCCGGGCGACGTTGTGGCTGAGCACGAGATTTCGCTCCTCCTCGGAGGTCAGTTCACCCTCGACAAACAGCACGGGAACCTTCGCTATGCCGAGCTCTTTCGCGACTTTCAGGCGCGTGTTTCCCGAGATCACCTTCAGGCCATCCTTGCAGACCACCAACGGCGACTGAATCCCGTCCTCTCTGACGCTGGCCAGCAGGCAGCCGGTCATGTCGTTGCCGTAAATCAACTCGCTCAGCGGGTTCGCCA
>CAIXGS010000066.1 GCA_903919125.1 uncultured Spartobacteria bacterium
CGATCAAGGTCGTGGAGTGGAATAAGGGCGAGCGTAGTATTTACCAGCAGGTTCAGGGCATCGGGTTTTTGAAGCCACGCCGAGCTTTGCAGCACACGCTGGGACTGCTTCGCCTTGGGTCGAGCGTTAGCGTTCCGTTTCTGGGTGGATGAGCGTTTGGGATCACCTTTGGGCATGGCCAGAGGGGAGTATGGTTACGGCAGCAGGCTCCTGGACGGAAGTTGAAAATTGGCCAACCATACAGTCACGGACGGTGGCAGCCGAAGGCGGACATTGTACTACAACAAGTACTACAAGCACCCTCCAAAATCTGTAAGTTGTTCATTTACAGAGTGGTGGAGGCGAGGGGAGTTGAACCCCTGTCCTGAAGGCCTTCGTCACAAACTTCTACATGCTTAGCCTCGCTTTTAATTTAAGAGAGAAGCCGCCAGCGGGCGGGCAACTTCTCCCCGGTCGTCCACGGTCGATCTCACCCACAAGAGCGGTCGCTCCCCTCGTGGGCCAGCCTGCTGTCGTCGTCTCCATGCCTAGCAGGCGTTGGCACAGAAACGAAGCCGCTTAATTAAGCAGCAAGAGCCAGATCTTCGTAATCGTTGGCGTTTATTTTGTTTGTCCAGAGATTTTAACGAGGCCAACCAGACTTCCTCGGCATGCCGTCTGTGTCTCTAACTTTCAGTCGAAACCAGTACGCCCCCATTTTGTTGCTGCCAATGACTCGGCAACTCCTTCACAGGTGATGAATAGTATAACACACTTTCGACGGGGCGCAAACAGACGCTTTTGTTTTTACGGTCCGCTGGGTGTCTAGAGGTAACTTGGTCTGAAGCGCGATCCGAAACTCAAATCGAATAGAATACAAATCCCATTTCCGCCCAAATACTTACCGCGATTCACTTGATTTTCTATCCCCATCGTGTTAAACTGACCTATGAAATTCGGGGTGCTTTCACAACGCGGGCTCTCATCACAAAATCTTGGCGTCGCCGTACTCCCTGTGCCTTCGTCTTCGATTTCTCCTGCCCCCTCCCCCTCAACGCTGACTTTAAGTTTTCAACGTTCAGAGCTTCCTCGCGGATCGGTTCCGGATACAGACGCGGAAACTCCCTTGGGAGAATCCTCCCTCACTGAATCTCCCTGTGTTGAAATACCCCTTAGCGCGGCGGCCTCCACCAATTTGAGCACTTCCAACTCCGCCGGCTTCCCCCAGAAAGTGGCGCCAAATTTTCCGCTGATTTCAAGACGTAGCGTCCTTCAAGGAGGCGCTCGGTGCGCGCTGGGCGGGATGGCTGGGGCGGTCGCTGGAGCTTGCGGACTGCGATCCGAGGCGTGGGCAGCCCCCGCACCGTCTCTCGGAGTGACGTGGAGGCCCGTGCAGTTTTCAGGGCGGGACTATCTTCCCCTTGAGCAGGTCGGTCGTTTTTACGGGATGGGCACCGTGCAGCGCGCGGGAAAAGAATGCTTACTTGGCTCTGGAGAAAAAACACTGCGCGGAGCAGCCGATTCGACAGACTTTTTCATCAGTCGAATCAAGTGTGTTTTAAGCTACCCGCTAGCAGAAGTGGGAGCCTCGGTGTGCATTTCAAGATTGGATCTGGTCAAGCTGGTTGAGCCCGTATTACGCCCTTTCAAAATTGACGGGGCGGAGCGGGTGGAAACCATTGTTTTAGACGCAGGCCACGGAGGTTCGGACCGAGGGGCGGTAGGGCGCTTGGGCGACGAGAAAACTTTTACTTTGGATGTGGCCATGCGAACGGGTCAGTTGCTCAGTCGCGCTGGTTATAAGGTCGTTTTCACTCGGACATCGGACGAATTTGTTTCGCTGGAGGAACGCGTGCAGGTGGCGAATCGATTGTCTCGAGCCCTTTTCATATCGGTGCACTTCAACTCGGGAGGCTCCGGATCTGGGGTGGAAACCTTTGCGTTATCGCCGAGAGGGGTTCCATCGATGTCAAACGAGGGCGCGCGGGTCTCAGATTTCGGCGTCTACCCCGGCAACTCGCGTGATCCGGAAAACACGGCTTGGGCAACGGCGGCCCACGCGGCGATGATTGCACGCTGCGGAATGATCGATCGAGGCATCAAACGCGCTCGGTTTTACGTCATTCGGGAGTCAAATTTACCTAGTGTGCTCATTGAGGGGGGATTTCTCTCGCACTCGGAAGACATGCAACGGATCGCTTCACCGTGGTATCGCCAACAGTTAGCGGGCTCCATTCTGGAAGCTGTCCGTAATTACAGGCGAGCGGTTGGGGGCTCACTGACCTAATAGCATCTCTTTTAGGTTTATGGATGATTCAAAGACCTCAGCACTTGGGAGAGAAGGACCAGTTTTCTTCAAGATTTGGTATAAGAGGGTTCCCGCGTAGCCCTCGAGCAACACCGAGCGCCAAATCCAGCAATCTCCACCGCCTCAGCAAGCGCCCTCCCATTTGCTTGGCGAGCGACTCCTACAGTCAGCCCGATTGACTGGGCGTGATCTAGGAAGGCATAAACGGAGCAGGCGGACTGAATTGTCTGGAGAAAATCAGAACTTCGCTGCCGACAAATCTGAAACCGTGAAAACTTTGAAGCAAGCAGGCGAGGCCTCCGCAACTGGCAACACTCGGAATGAGGGAGACGAGCGACCCATTGGGGTTTTTGACTCGGGTATTGGCGGGCTAACGGTGGCTGCTGCACTGCGCCAACTGCTGCCTGAAGAGCGGATTTATTACATTGGAGACACCGCTCGTGTACCCTACGGAGGGAAAAGCGCGCAGACGATTGAGCGGTATGGCTTTGAAATCAGTCAGATGTTACTCAAACAGGGCGCGAAGATGATCGTGGTGGCGTGCAACACGGCCTCAGCACTGGCTGTTCCTGCGTTGCAGAGGGTTCTGGAGGCGCCGGTCATTGGAGTGATTTCGCCTGGGGCGGCGGCCGCAGTTGCCGCGACGCGCAACGGACGAGTCGGGGTGATTGGGACGCGGGCGACGGTGGGAAGCAAAGCGTATGAACAGGCAATCCACGCGCTCAACCCGGGGATCCATGTAGTGGCGCAGGCGTGTCCTTTGCTGGTGCCCCTGATCGAGGAGGGGTGGCTGGAGGACGCTCTGACGACACAGGTGATCGAGCGATACTTGGCGCCGATATTATCCCAAGACATCGATACGCTCGTGTTGGGCTGCACCCATTACCCCCTCTTGCATAAGGCTCTGGAACAACAAGTTGGCCCTAACGTCGTCTTGGTTGATTCAGCGCGCAATTGCGCCGCCGAGGTCATGGAGATTTTAAGGGGCCACGGTTTGAGTGCACCCGATGGCACCAAAGGCGGACTGCAAGTGACTTTGACGGACCCCTCGGTGGGCTTTTTGGGAGTGGCCGAGGCGGCTCTGGGACTAAAGGTTGGTGAGGTGGAGATACGGCCCGTTCCGTAAAAGGTGTGCTGGACCCCTAGCTCGGGACAAGCCTTTGAAAAGGCTGACAGCGTATCGTTTGGCTACGGGTCGCGCCGTTAAAGGAAGCCCGCCACTGAGGCTTTAGCGTTTCTGCCGCTTGATGGCTTGATCGAATATTTTAGTAATCTCCTCTCGGTCGCGCAGTTCGTTTTCGAGCTGCCGTCTAAAAAAATCGTAACCGACAGAAACCTTCGCTTCCCGCACGTCCCGACCACTGGCCGAACGCAACGAAGACAACAAACGATCCACGCCCTGCTCCGCATCAGACTTTCCAGAAGCCGCCCTAATCGTCGAAGCAAACGCATCTACGGCGTTACGAATGGCTGGAGAACTGTAAGTACGCGTTGGTTTTCCATTCTTGTTGAAGTCCTCCAAAAGCATCCCGAACTCAGCGGTAGTCTTTTCGATTTTCTCCATGGCGTCGGCCTCCGCATAGAAACGGTTCCAATCGACCGGCTGCCATTGCTGGACGCTATCGAGTCGGTAGCCGAATCGTCTCACCCTCTCCGTCCTGTCGCCCGAACGCCGAATCGTCATGTAAGTGGCAATTCCGATCACCTTACCGGAACGCAGATGAATAATAGGGCTCCCGCTATTGCCGGGAACAAACGGAGCATCCACCTCCACGAGATTCGGACCGACGCCGACAACAACGCCCTCCAAAAGGTTAACCACGCCAGCACCTTCAGCATTTCCCAGAACGACCACCGGATCGCCAATAGAGACTTCCTTATCGAGGGATTCCACGCAGGGAATGGCCGTCCCTCCCTCCAAAACGCCCAGCGCCACGATGTCATGGGCCACGGCAGCCACGGCGGCACCAACACGTACAGGACTGCGATCTAGCAACTTAAATTGAGGACCACGCACCCCAGCCATGACATGCGCATTAGTGAAGAGATACTTCTGCCCCTTGTAATCTACGATGAAGCCACTCCCCTGCCCCGTTTTGCCTTCCACAAATACCAACCCGTCCCGGTAATCCTTCACCAACTGCGCAGCAGACACCCCTCCAGCGGACAGTAAAGCGGGAGAACGAACGAAAAAGCAGACCAGAATGAGACAAAGGAGTTTGAACCTCATTTCATTAAGATTAACGGCCAGAATATCAAACTACAACCCAGTAAGATTTGAGGTGGATCAGACAAACGCTTCCGCAAAAACAGGATTCAAGCGAATGCCGCGCAGAGAACGCTGCGGAACCGCTTTCAGATCGTAAATTCGCAAGGAATTCGCTCCTCTCAACCCATTGTTGAGGTCTAATAAAAAGGTGTTTCCGCACTTCTACTTTAGTAGGATCTGCGCTCAAAACTTTCTGTCAAAATGCCCCACCCTGTTACCGGTCGATTGCTGTGCGCGCTCGCGTTTGCAGCCTCAGCAAGCGCGCTGTTCGCTGCGCCGTCCAAAATGCGTCCAGGTCTGGACACATCCTTACTGCCGGAACCGATGAAACGCCCGGTGAAGTACTTCGGAGACGTGCACCCAGTACTCACAGAACATTGCGTATCTTGCCACGGCCCAAAAAAGCAAAAGGGAGGACTCCGTCTGGATTCGCTAGAGGCGGCGTTGAGCGGAGGAAGCACCTACGGCCCGGCTATTGTCCTCGGTCGCAGTGCTGAAAGTCCGTTGATCCTGTTCATGGCACATCTGGAACCGGACATGGAGATGCCGCCGGAAAAGAGCAAGCTTCCGGAGGAAACCATTGCAGTCCTGAGAACCTGGATTGATGAAGGCGCAAAATGGCCTACCATCGGCACTGGCGAACAAGCCAGCAAGGGAGTAAAGCTCGGAAATCAGGAGGCTATTTTTAAAAAAGCGGCTACTCACTGGGCCTTTCAGACCGTCGCAAAAGCAGATGCAGCTTCGCTCCAACAGGGACCTCAAACCATCGACTCCCTGATCCGCGCCAAACTGCGCACTAGTGGCTTGGAGCCCTCCCAAAAAGCCGATGCCCGCACCCTATTAAAACGCCTGCACTTCGATATCACCGGCCTTCCTCCCAAACCGGAGGAGATGGACCAATTCGTAGCCTCCTTTGCCAAGGATCCCAATACGACCTTGGCGGCAAAAGCTGATGAATTACTCGCCTCCCCCAGCTTCGGTGAACGCTGGGGCCGCTATTGGCTGGATCTCGCTCGGTACGCAGACACGCAGGACTTCTTTCCCCAACCCGAATTACGCTACCCCTTCGCTTGGACTTACCGCGACTATGTGACGGGTGCCTTTAATGCAGACAAGCCCTACGACCAGTTCCTTCGAGAACAAATCGCGGCAGACCAGATGGGCTTAGAGGAAAACGATCCGACTCTTGCGGCGCTCGGTTACCTGACTGTCGGGCCGCGTTTTCTTAAGCGTTCGGATGAAATCATCAACGACAGAATCGACGTGATCACCCGCGGGCTCATGGGAATGACGGTGGCCTGCGCGCGCTGTCACGACCACAAGTACGACCCGATCCCGACATCTGACTTTTATGCGCTTCACGGGGTTTTAAGCAGCACCGAGGATCTGACAACTTTGCCGGAGATTGCCTTAAAAGGGGTCCAGTTGGATCCCAAAGTGAGAAAGGATTACGAGGATTCTAGTGGGAAGTCCAAAAAGGCGCTGGCGGACTTCATTCAGGAACTCAAGGACAAGGCTGTGGCGGACATCGTCGCCAAGCCGGAATTGTACTTTGACGCGCTTTGCCAGATGGAGGTGAAAAAGACTTCAGACGCAGCGAAGCTGGCTACCAAGAACAAGATGATCGAGACGGCGCTGACTCCGCTGGGGCAACAGTGGTCGGCGTTGAAGCGGACGCCTAAATGGGCGGAGGATCCAGTGTTGAGCCCGCTGGCACGAGTGGCAGCGGAGGCGCCGGAACGCAAATTAGCCGTGATCCAATCGGTGATCGACTCGGGGCGAGTGCCCGCAGGAAAAACGGAGGTGCATCCAGTGGTACTGGCCGCCATTCGCGAAGAAAAACCCAAGGATGAAGAAGCGCTCGTGCGCCTTTATGGCGGACTGTTAGCCAAGGCCAAAGAGAGCACTGAAGAGAATCTTTTGCAGGTCAAAGCCGCATTTTTTGGAGCGGGTGGCTGGCTCGATCTTGCACTAAAGGACATCGAAAGCGCGCATCGTTCTCAGGCGGCGGGACGCAAGGATTTGGAGAAACTCGAATTGGTTATTAGCAGCTTGGAGGCGACTCATGCGGGGGCTCCGGCACGCGCGATGGCGGTCAAAGACAAGGCAAAACCGGTGGTGCCGGTTATTTTCATTCGTGGCGATTCGGCCCGCAAAGGCGACGCGGTGGAGCGCCGCTTTCTCACGATACTCGATCCCCAGAAGGTCCCGTTTCCGGCGGACCACAGTGGCAGACGCGAACTTGCGGAAAAGATCGCAAGCTCGGACAACCCCCTCACCTCGCGGGTTTGGGCAAATCACGTTTGGCGCCACCTCTTGGGACAGCCGCTAGTGAAGACCCCGGGCGACTTCGGACTCCAAGCCGAAGCCCCCAAACACCCCGAACTACTGGACTGGTTGGCCTCCGCTCTGACACAACGTCAATGGTCCACCAAGCAGCTTGTGCGCGACATCGTGCTTTCGGCGACCTACCAGCAAGGCAGCGCTGAACGACCAGCAGCCAGCGCAGTCGATGCGGACAACCAACTGCTCTGGCGCGCAAATCGGCGTCGGCTGGACTTCGAGGCAATGAGAGACGCGATGCTCGCAACCAGCGGCCAGCTTCAACCCGAAATGGGAGGACGCGCAGTGAACCTTTCGGCGGAACCCTTCAGCGGACGCCGCACCATTTACGGCTTCGTGGACCGGGTGAATCTCGACCCGCTTTTCACGACTTTCGATTTTCCGTCTCCCGACATCGCCAGCACGGAACGCGCCCAGACGCTGGTTCCGCAGCAGGCGTTATTCGCGCTCAACGACGGATTCATCGTGAGTCAGGCACGCGCCTTGGCGAAAAGAGCGGAACAGGCCGGAAGCAAAGGAGCGACCGCGGGCGAAACTGTTGCTGGGCTTTATCGCCTCGTCTTTCAGCGAACCCCAGACGAAATGGAGACGCGATTGGCGCGTGAATTTTTGAGTGAGACGGCCAAACTTCGGCAGGATTCTCCCTCGGGCTCATGGCTGTACGGGGTTGGGAACGCAGATCCGTTGGTGCCTAGGGCGCAAGCATTTCAGGAGCTCCCTTATTTTGATCCGCAGGCAAAACGTTTTCAGGGAGGCCGCGTCTTTCCTCACCCGCAATTTTCTTTCACCAGTCTCTCTGCCGCAGGAGGACATCCTGGAGCGGGAATTAGTCAGGCTGCGGTTCGTCGCTGGGTTGCACCGTACGACGGCGAGTTCAATATCGGGGGCGAAATCAGCGTGGGCAAGCAGGGCTCAGGAGATGGAGTCCGAGCGCGGGTGATTTCTTCGAAGTCGGGGCTGCTGGGGGAGTGGATTGCAGATAACTGCACCGCTAAAACGGAGCTGAACAACGTCAAAATCAAAGCCGGCGAGATTCTAGACTTTGCCGTGGACTGCCGCGAAACCATGACGGCTGACGGTTTTCGTTGGGTGCCGGGGATTCAGTTTGTGGTGAGGGCGGAGAAAGCGCCAAAGAATGTGCAGACGGTTTGGGACGCGCAGGTGGACTTCAAAGCTCCCCCGCCGCCGAAGCTGCAACCGCTGGAGCAAATGGCTCACGCGCTTCTGATGACTAACGAGTTCCTGTTTGTAGACTAACCCAAAAGGCGACACGTGCAGAAAAAAGCGCATTTCAAATCAATTTAATCATGAACAGAGAACTCATCGACGGCCTCAAATTGAATCGCCTGGTTTCCCGACGTCAGGCCCTGTCACAGGCCGGCTTTGGAATGGGCAGCCTCGCGCTGGCAGGCATGCTGAGCGAGATGGGACTGACTCAGGCCAACGCTTCGGCAAGCCTCTCGCCGCTTGCGCCCCGCGGTCCAACTCTTCCAGGAACGGCCAAGCGCGTCATTCACCTCTTTATGAACGGCGGTCCCTCGCAGATGGACACGTTTGATCCCAAGCCAAAACTCAATCAATTTCATGGAAAGTCGCTTCCCGGCAAAGAAGAAATGGGCAAGGACAAACGCCTGAGCGGCGCCGCGCTCGGATCTCCGTTCGCTTTTAAAAGACACGGCAAAAGCGGAATCGAAATCAGCGAACTCTTCCCGCAGGTCGCCAAACACGCCGACGACCTTTGCGTAATCCGCTCGATGTTTAGCGACGTGCCCAATCACGAATCGGCACTGATGATGATGAACACCGGCAACCTGACCTTGCCTCGCCCGAGTGTCGGTTCATGGGTGCTTTACGGGTTGGGCAGCGAAAACCAGAGCCTCCCGGGATTCGTTGTGCTCTGTCCGGGCGGCCTGCCCGTGTCGCAAAGCGCAAACTGGCGCAGCGCCTTCCTCCCCGGCATCTATCAGGGAACCCACGTGGACGCGAAAAAAGCGACCGACCCCGACCAACTCATCGCGGACTTGCGAAATGACTTCATCCTCCCCGGCCAGCAGCGCAAGCAACTCAGCTACATCCAACGCCTCAACGAAATGCACCGCGAACAGCGCTCGGGCGACTCACAGTTGGAAGCTCGCATCCAGTCGCTTGAACTCGCCTTCCGAATGCAGACGGAGGCGACCGACGCTTTTGACGTCGCCAAGGAACCCGAAAGCGTTCGTCAGATGTATGGCGACACGTTGCATGGCAAACAATTACTGATGGCGCGCAGACTGGCGGAGCGCGGAGTGCGTTACGTGCAGGTTTGGCACGGCGCAGGCCAACCTTGGGACAGTCACAATAGCATCGAGGAAAGTCATCGGCGCCTTGCCGGTGAGTGCGATCAGGCCATAGGCGCGTTGCTACAGGACTTGAAAAACCGCGGGATGCTTCAGGATACGCTGGTCGTTTGGGGAGGCGAATTCGGCCGCACCCCGACGGCGCAAATGCCGCTGACTCCGAAAGTTGGCCGAGACCACCACTCCGACGGGTTTAGTATTTGGATGGCGGGCGGTGGCGTGCGCGGGGGGCACGTCCATGGAGCCACCGATGAAATCGGCCTGAGCGTTGCACGGGACAAGGTCCATGTGCATGACCTTCACGCGACGATCCTGCACTTGCTCGGCTTCAACCATGAAGCGCTCACCTACCGTTACGCTGGCCGCGACTTCAGGCTCACGGATGTTTTTGGCGATGTGGTGCAACAAATTCTCGCATAAAGCAGCCGCTTGGTTGTCCCAACATACTCATGAAAACTTTTCCTCTCTTCATAGCATTGGCAGGCACACTTGCCGCTTCTGCTGCCGAACTACCGCCAATTCCAGAAAAACCCATAGCTCAAAAAAAGGAGCTGCTTTTTTCGGATAACTTCGACCACGCAGAACTTCAGGCACCTTGGGGGCAAGTCGTCCCCACCTTCACCATTGAAAATGGCGCACTCAAAGGAACTCAGACTCGCTTTGATACGCCGCCCGCAGACGGTAAGCCTGCAACCAAAGGGCATCAGGCAGTCGTCGGCGCCGACATACCCACCAAAAATAGCATTATCGAACTCAAATTTCGTTTTGCAGGAGCGCAATCCGTCACCGTCGAGTTTGACGACCGCGCCTTCAAAGGCTCCCACTATGGTCATATTTGTATGATTCGGATGAGCCCCCAAGGCATCAGCTTCACCGACCAGCGGGATGGCGGAGCCAACGAAGAAATCAGGGCGATGGCCGATGATCCCACCAAGAAAGAAGAACGCACCAAACGCTTACAGGGACGTAACGTTACCTTTCCTCTGCAACTGGATTCCCAACCGTGGCACGACCTTGTATTGGAGACCGTGGGCGACACGATGCGGGCGAGCATTGACGCAAAACCCGTTGGTTTCCTGAAGTCCTCCGGGATCGCTCACCCCACCAAGTCAAAGGTTGAATTTGGCTGCATGGGTAAGGACGGCTTTTTTGATGACATCCGGATTTGGAATGCGGATCCCGTTGGGGCGCGCTGATTTTAGAACGCGACTCCGGCCGGAGCCAGCGCTCTGGTGGAGCTCGGATATTAGATCGATCGAAGCAGTATTCACTCCGATTTGGGTGACGGAAAAATTTACCAGCAGGTTTATTTTCCAGACAACCGTTCGTAATACCGCAGCGCCTCGATAGGGCTGTGTAACTGGCTCAGCCCCACCAAGCGTCCTCCGGCGCCGGGATCCTGTGCGAGATATTCGTATCCTTCTTTGCCCACTAATAAGACAAAGTGGGTTCCCCCACCCGCCCGCCGTATTCTTATGATCACAGGGTTGCCCCGAATCAGATTCCAATCGATGAGCCGGTAGCTGGGTAACGCCTCATAAGCATGCCTGATTTTACCCGGTTCGAATTCGGCAGCGATTTGCCACTCAATCCAACCGCGTTCCGTGTAGCCGCCGTTGGCGTTCAAAAAGTTGTTTAACCGCTGCGGATCCACATCCATTCCGTAGAACGCGAGAGCCATCGCGGCGGAAGTTACGGCACAACCTTCAGCCGCTAGCGAGCGGTCCGTCGAGGCAAGTCGGTCAGCCCCCCAACGGGGATCTGCCTGCGCGAACGGAGGCACTCCAATTTGTTTGCGGATCGGGAAGTACAACCCGCCAGCAGCTCGCAGCGGCTTTTTTTCATTCCAACGGCTCCAAAAACGAGGTGCAGGGAAGAGCAGAATGTACAGCACCGCCCCAAAAACTAGAGCACTGAGCCCACGGCTGAATTCGCGCAGGTTCATCCGTGGAGGAGCACTTTTCCGGAGCGCATTGGCCGGCTTGCGTGCTCCAAGGCTAAATGGATTTTTTCCAACGGATAAACGGCCTCGATCGGCGTGTGCAGCACTCCTGAGGCGGTCCACTCGAACAGTCTTGCGAACAGTGCGTCGCGCGTCTCTGACGTGGCTTTTTGAAACCACTTACTGACCCAAAAGCCACGGAAAGCCAGGTCTTTGAATATCAAAAGACCATTTGGAATACGCAACGGCTGCAGCGACATCGCTCCGTAAGTCACCAAGGTCGCGCCCTCTGCAAGAGCCTTTGCCATTCCAAGTGCGGACTCCCCTCCTACCGCGTTTAATCCCAGTGTGATCTGCGCTCCTCCTGTAGCGGCCGCAATGCGTTGCGAAAGCTGCTCACCTTCCTCCAAAACGGCGTCCGCCCCTATGTTGCGCAGTTCCGCTTCTAACCCACTGCGGCGCACCACGTTGAGCGTGCGCCAACCGCAGGCCCGCGCAATCTGGATCACCGCACGACCCACGCCGGAGTTGGCGGCATTTTGCACCACCCAGTCGCCAGCCTTTAATTCTTTAAACTCGTTTAACATACACCAAGCCGTCGCCGGATTAATGCGAAGCATTGCCGCCTGCTCAAGGGGCACATTTTCCGGCACTACGATCAAATCCTGAGCGGCGAGCACCCCCGTTTGCCGCCAGCTCCCAAAGCCGTGCGGCAACAACACCCGTTTTCCCACCAAAGAAGCGTCCACCGCGCTGCCCGTCTGCGTTACCACAGCCACCCCTTCGATTCCCGGCACTGCGGGCAGCGTTGGCAAGGCCCCGTACTTCCCTTCCAACACGTTCAAATCCGCCGGATTGATCGGCGCAAAATCCAATTTCACAGCAACTTCGTAGGCTCCTGGCTCCGGCGCGGGCGTTGGCCTAACTTCCGTCACTTCGAGTGCTGGGCCGAAACGTGATAGCCACACCGTTTTACTGAATGGTGAGGTGGGTTGGTTCATGGGAGGCACTGTGACAAATGTTTGTCCGAACGCAAACCAAGGCTCGCACCGACTCTCTTTCTCTCTTTTTACGCCGCAACGCCATTCAAACGGATCTATAGTTCAAAATTTACAGGGCTCCCCATCTTATCCGTCGCGCCTTTCTTTGATTCAGAAAAACGTTTGAAACTTCTGCGTGCTTTTGTGCGCGCAATAGCTTTTCGTCTTTGGTCTCGATACCCACGCCATGCACCCCGCTTCCCCTAACGCGCGTTTGGCCTCTGGCACACGCCTCGCCTTAATCGGGGCAATAGTGAATGTGGTATTGGCGATGATAAAAATTGCGTCCGGCATTCTGGGAAATAGCTACGCCCTCATCGCTGACGGGGTGGAGTCTACTTTGGACATCTTCGGTTCATTGCTTGTCTGGGCTGGTTTGCGTCTCGCAGCCCTGCCCCCCGACGACATGCATCCCTACGGACATGGCAAGGCAGAAACCCTCGCAGCCATCGCTGTGGGCGTCCTTTTGTTGGGGACCTCCGTGTTGCTGGCCATCCAAAGCATTCGAGAAATCCTCACACCGCATCACGCCCCAGAGCCGTTTACTTTGGGAGTTCTCTTGGGCGTCATTATTATCAAGGAACTACTCTTCCGCAAGGTGTTGCGCCACAGCAACGAGCTCGGAAGTATGGCACTGGAAAGTGACGCATGGCATCATCGCTCTGACGCGATTACGTCGGTCGCCGCCTTCTTAGGCATCACTGTGGCGTTGGTGGGCGGCCCCGGCTTTGAGGCGGCCGACGACTACGGCGCTTTGATAGCCTGCGCAGTGATCGCATTTAACGGTATCCGAGTTCTGGGACCAGCACTCAATGAGGCGATGGACACTGATCCGGGCACCCACATCCACGACGCGGTTCGCACGGCGGCCGCAACGGTTGCGGGCGTCGAGGGGATAGAAAAGTGTAAGATCCGGAAAATGGGGGTCGAGTTTTACGTGGATCTCCACGTGTTCGTGCAGGGCGACCTCCCGGTGCGAGATGGACACGCCATCGCACACGCAGTGAAGGACGCCATCCGTGAGCGGATGCCCTCCGTGGCTGATGTTTTGGTGCACATTGAGCCGTTCCTCGACGGGCAACAGTAGCGAGCGGACCATCCTGACGAAGCCGACGGAACCGACGAAGCCTTCCACGAAGGCTGTCGCTCCCTCGCGCTCCAAAGCTCCAGCTTTGCCGTGGGGTCACCGCCGGCACTTCGGGCTCCCGCCTTAGGGCTTCACTTTGAAATCTGTATCGTAAACGGTGACAGGGCCAATGGCTTCCAGCGAGGCTCGAACTTCCTTCGCCTCACCCACCACAACG
Source organism: uncultured Spartobacteria bacterium (assembly GCA_903919125.1). Classification (GTDB taxonomy): domain Bacteria; phylum Verrucomicrobiota; class Verrucomicrobiia; order Chthoniobacterales; family Chthoniobacteraceae; genus Chth-196. The sequence continues at coordinate 13,522 of CAIXGS010000066.1, forward strand.
ATGCAGGTGTTTTCAGCATCCAAGTGGCTTTTGGCTGTGGCTTGAAGGAGCTCTGGAGTCACGCTACCCATGCGGCGGGCATACGTTTTGTAAAAGTCAGCAGGCAAACCGTAGAGATCAATGTCTTGAACGCGCTGGGCTGTTCGCTCACTTTTTTCGAGGCTCAAAAGGTAATTGCCCACGTTGTACTCTCGTTGCAGGCGCAGTTCGGCCTCCGGCACCGGTTCCTGACAGAGTCGACCGATTTCCTTGAGCAGCTCGCCTATCGCTGGAGCAGTCACTTCGTTGCGCGTTTCAGCGGTGGCCTCAAAAGAACCGGCCGAGCGGCGCGGATCGAAAGCGGAGTATGCGCCGTAAGTCCAGCCGTGGGTCTCACGCAAGTTTTGGAACAGTCGCCCTGAAAAACCACCACCCAAAGTTGCGTTGAGCACCAAAACCTCAGGCAAGTCCGGCGTATTACGGCGCGGGCCGCTGCGACATACTGCGATGCTACTTTGCACCGAACCCGGACGATCTACCAAATGGACAGTACGTCCTTTGAACTCGGAAGGGGCTTTGGGTTGGAGTGGCGGGATTTCGGCGCGCTCCCAAGAGCCGAAGCTCTGCTCGATGAGCGGGAGCACCTGCTCCAAGGTGATGTCCCCTACTATGGCCAATGTCGCGTTGTTTGGCCGGAAAAAGTGGCTGTGAAAGCCGACGAGATCCGCCCTCACAATGGCCTTCACACTCTCTGGCGTAGGCACGTTGCCGTACGGATGTTCTCCGTAAACAACCTTGGCGACCATTTTCGAAAGCAGCGCTCCAGGTTGTTGCTTTTGAGCTTCCAGCGAAGACAGCGTCAGTTTACGCGCCTTGTTCAACTGCTCCTCGGTAAAGACGGGATTTCGTGCCGCGTCGGACATCAAACCGAGCAGATTAGCCGTGTACTTATTGAGCGCGGTTGCGATCAGCGAGATGGAATCTGGGCCTGCGGAAGCCTCAATCCGAGAGCCAAGGAAGTCGGTTTCCTTGGCAAACTCCTCAGCGGAGCGCGTAGAAGTGCCCCGATTAAGCAAAGTAGCGGTAAGGCTGGCGGTGCCGGGCTTTTCTGCATCGGAAGCGCTGCCGGATTTGACCATCAGTCGGAAGGTCACCATCGGGCGGCGATCATCTTGGATGAGGAAGAGCCGCAGACCGTTAGGCAGGGTGATGTCTTTATACTCAGGAAAGGATGCGGTTGGCGCGGGACCAGGTTCTGGTTTTATCGAACGATCCACCGCAGTACGATCGGCAGCGTGCAAGTGAAAAGGCGTCAGGAGCGGTTCCATCAAAAGCACGAGTGAAAGGCAAAAGATTGCCGTTGGGAGGGTGAAAGAAAAAGAGCGCATGGTGCCGTAGCAAGGGGTGAGGGAAATAATAAATTTAGGTTGTGACAACGCATCACGGTGTGACCAAAGAATGCGCCTTATTTCGTCGCGGGCGGGCCGGCGGGAGTCGCGGGGGCTGGTGCCACGCTGGCAACCGGGTAGCGTAGTGTGAAGCGACCACGGGAGGTCATGTACTTTTGCGCAACGCGCTGCAGATCCTCGCGTTTGACCGCCAGATAATTTTCCAACTCCGTGTTAATCAGCGCCGTGTTGCCGAAAAACATCGAGTAATGCGCCAGCGCGCGCGCCCGCTCGGACATGGTGCCGCCGGACTGTGCAAACTGGGACTCCATCGCATTGCGCGCTTTTTGAAACTCCTCCTCCGTGACCCCTTCGCTGCATACGCGGGCGACCTCTTCGTTCAAAGCCACATCTAGTTCCTCCAAAGTGGAGCCAGATTGCCCAGTAACCGAGAGCGCGAGCATCCCTGTTTTTTCCAGCAAATAACAATAAGGCGTAACATCCATGGCGACTCCTTTTTTCTCCACGAGACTTTGGTACAGGCGCGAAGACCTTCCCTCACCCAAGATGTGAAACAGCATCTCCAAGGGGTAAGAATCCGCGTCGGTTTCAGCAGGAGCGCGCCAAGCATGAACCAAAGCTGGGAGCGGTGTGTTTTTCCGTACCACCTCTTTGGATTTTCCTTGGACATCAAGCGGCCATTCCACCACGGGACGCGGGATGGCTGCACCGTTGGGGATGGAAGCGAAATAGTCCTCAATGAGCTTCTGGGCGTCGGCTAGTTGGAAGTCACCGGCGACCACGAGTGTGGCGTTTTCCGGTCGGTAGAAGGTACGGTGAAATTCGCGGAACTCCTCAATGGTGGCTTGGTCTATGTACTGGAAAGAGCCGATGGGCACCCACTGGTAAGGGGTTCCATCAAATACGAGCGAGGAAAGCTCCTCAAAGAGACTGCCATAAGGCTGATTGTCATATGAGCGACGGCGCTCTTCCTTAACGACTGCGCGTTGAGTTTCAACCCCTGCCTCGTCGATGCGAGGATGCAACATTCGTTCGCTTTCGATCCAAAGCGCCAGAGGGAGTTGGTGGGCAGGAAGGTTAAAATAATAATCTGTGCGATCAAAAGAGGTCGACGCATTCAGATTGCCCCCAGCCCCCGAGATATATTTGTCGATGGTACCACGGGGAATGAATTCCGATCCCTCAAACATCAGATGTTCAAAGAAATGAGCGAACCCGGTGCGGTCTGGGCGCTCATTTTTGCTGCCAACCCGGTAAAGGACGTAGGTATTAATCACGGGCGCCTGATGGTTTTGGTGCAGGATGACATGCAGCCCGTTTGCCAATGAGTACTCCTTGTATTCAATGGGCTTGCGCACACTACGTAGCTCCGAAGAACGGTCCGTGGAGGGAGAAAGCGCGGGCCGGTTCTGCAGGGCGGAAGCGGAATGAGCCGCATGGCCGAGAGTGACGCTAAGGGCCGCGGTTAAGAAGGCAGCGGATTTCATAAAGTTCTGAGTGGGGTTTGTTACGTTTGACCGTAGGGGATGGGAAATTGTTCGAAATAATTGGCGATATCTTTGAGTGCTAATTTTCTACGCTGATTGCTGAACTAATTAACAAACACCTACCGCGAAATCACCCGCGTTCAGACGTGAATAAAGACTCAAAAATGACCTAAAATGAATGAAAGTTTGTTGAAGTCCCCCAGCCGAGGCGAGTTCAATGCAGACCGTAATCTGACCGTACGCTCCAGATTTCGCCAATGAAAGTTTTACAGATTGCGAGGATCTTTAGCCAGAGCCAGGAGTTTGCTCCAATTTCGAGAATGTTTTTGCGACGCATAGCGGTTTTTATTTTTATTCTAAACTTTTCCAGCAACCCCTTCAGCGCACAAAACGCGCGGGCTGCAGAACGGTTTGCTTTTGAGAAAGCTGAAATGGGCGTGCCTTTTCGTGTGACGCTCTACGCCCCAGATGAGGCGACCGCAAAAACGGCAGCCGACGCGGCCTTTTCGAAAGTGGAGGCGCTTAACGCCGTTTTCAGCGACTACGACAGCGACTCCGAACTCAGCCGCTTGTCGGATTCCAGCGGCAGAGGGCGACCAGTGCCCGTAAGCGATGACCTTTGGCGTGTCATGAACTTTGCACAAGCCGTAGCGGTTCGTTCCAGCGGAGCCTTTGATATGACGACGGGGCCGCTGGTGAACTTGTGGCGCAATGCCCGGCACAAAAAGGAAATGCCGAAGCCCGAAAAACTAGCCGAAGCCCTCGCGCGAACGGGGTACCAAGCGGTGCATCTGGATTCCGCCGCGCACACTGTGGAATTGCTAAAGCCCAGGATGCGCCTCGATGCTGGGGGAATTGCCAAGGGATACGCAGCGGAGGAGGCGCTCAAGGTGCTGGAGCAAAACGGTTTTCCTGAAGCGCTGGTAGCAGCCGGCGGCGACATCGCCGTAGGGGCGCCCCCTCCGGATAGTGCCGGTTGGCGGGTCGAAATCACCGCTCTGGATGCCGAAGGTGCACCCGCTTCACGTTTTTTACAGGTGGCCCATTGCAACATTTCTACCAGCGGCGACTTGTATCAGCGTCTGGAATTTAATGGGAAACGTTACTCGCACATCGTAGATCCCAAGACAGGGATCGGGCTAACGGATCACAGTTTGGTGACGGTCATTGCCCGTGATGGAATGACGGCCGATGCGTTCTCCAAGGTGTTATCCGTCCTTGGGCCTGAGCTTGGGCTCTCTATAATCGAGGAGGTGGAGGCAGCGGCAGCCCATGTGGTGCGCTGGCCGGAAAGCGGTTTGGAGGAGAAATTTAGCAAACGTTGGGAAGGATTTGAGCGTCGCACCAACTCGGGGGCTAAAGCGCTGGATTCGGGGGAGGGAAAGGCGCCGGGGCGGTAAAGTTCGGTAGTTCTGGGACCCATTAAATCCATTGGAGAAACGGGAGCATGGCGAGGCGGCAAAGGTTTTAACTTTGGAATGGCACCTGTTTTTCGACGGCCAGCTTTATTTTGGATTTTGTCGCGAGCGAACTCAGGATTGAATGAACTTTATGAACGGATCCTTGCCTCTAATAGGCATCATCATGGGCAGCGTGTCGGATTGGGAAACCATGCGGCACGCGGCAGAGACGCTGACGCAGTTTGGGATCGCGCACGAATGCAAAGTGGTGTCGGCGCATCGCACGCCGGAATTACTTCGTTCGTATGCTCAAGAGGCCGTGGAACGGGGGCTCCAAGTGATTATTGCAGGAGCTGGTGGCGCCGCGCATTTGCCGGGGATGGTGGCTGCGAACACACGACTGCCGGTACTCGGAGTGCCAGTGGAAAGCAAAGTGTTGCGAGGGGTGGACTCGCTCTTGTCCATCGTTCAAATGCCCGCGGGAATCCCAGTGGGGACGCTCGCCATCGGCGCAGCTGGGGCGCGCAATGCGGCGATTCTTGCGGCCTCGATTCTGGCGTTACACGACCCGCAAGTCGGCGCCGCAGTGGACGCCTTTCGCACCCAACAAACCCAGCAGGTGCTCGATTCAGAACTCCCCAAGATTGCGCTATGACGGCGGCTCCTGTTTTTTTGCCCGGCAGCACCATCGGGGTAATGGGAGGTGGCCAATTGGGACGAATGCTAGGGTTGGCCGCTCGGCGCATGGGATACCAGTTGCACTCCTTTAGTCCAGAGCGCGACACGCCAGCTGGGCAAGTCGCCGATCTGGAGGTGTGCGCCCAATACTTCGACGAAGAGGCTGTGCGCACTTTCGCCAAGGGGATTGATGTTTTGACGTTTGAATTCGAAAACGTCCCAGTTGAGAGCATCGAGTGGGCAGCTCAACACTGTGTGGTGCGGCCTGCCGGACGCGTTTTGGAAGTTTGCCAGCATCGACTGCGGGAAAAGACGTTCCTTAAAGCCGCCGGCCTACCGTTGCCGGCGTTCATGCCAGTGGAAAACTTGGCTCAGTTGGAGGCTGCCGTGGCGCAGTTGGGAACGCCCGCGGTGCTGAAGACGGCTGCTTTTGGGTACGACGGCAAAGGGCAGCGGAAAATTCTCAAAGAAAGCGATTTGGCTGAAGTATGGAGCAGCTTTGCGGGGCAAAAGGCCGTGCTGGAGGCTTGGGTCCCGTTTGAGCGAGAACTTTCCGTACTCGTGGCGCGCGGCACCGATGGCTCAACCGTGACCTATCCAGTCTGTGAAAACGTTCACGCCAATCACATCCTTGACCTCACTTTGGTGCCCGCTCGCATCACGGAAACGGCGGCTGAAGCAGCGAGAGCTATCGCAGTGAAAGCAGCGCACGCTCTGGAGCTTACCGGACTGCTCGCCGTGGAACTTTTTCTGCTCCCAGACGGTACGATTCTTGTGAACGAACTCGCACCGCGCCCGCACAATTCCGGGCACTTTTCTCTGGATGCCGCGATGACAAACCAGTTCGAACAACAGTTGCGTGCGGTGTGCGGTTTACCGTTGGGCTCGACGGAACTGTTGCGTCCTTGTGCGATGGCGAACTTGTTAGGGGACGCATGGGAGGGAGGCGAGCCGGATTGGGCGGCTGCTCTGGGGTTGCCGTCGGTGAAGCTGCACTTGTACGGGAAGAAAGAGGCGCGGCCGGGGCGCAAGATGGGGCACTTGGTGGCGATGGGGGCGACGCTGGAGGCGGCGGAAGCACTGGTGCGAGACGCTCAAGCGCGACTGACGAGGCGGGGAGCGTAGCGTAGCCATGGAGACAACGGTATTATCGTGCGGCGACCCAGGGAGCTTGGCGGTCGCGCTGGAGGCGGCCTGCCGTTGTCTGAGCGCGGGCGAGGTCGTCGGGTTGCCGGCCGAAACGGTTTACGGTCTTGCAGGCGATGCACTAAACCCAGCGGCAGCCGCGCGCATTTTCGAAGCCAAGGCGCGTCCTTTTTTTGATCCACTGATCTGTCATCTCCCCGATCTGGACTGGCTGGCGCGTATGACCGTCATTCCGCCTTCCGTGCGCGTTTTGGTGGATACACTGGCTACGGCATTCTGGCCGGGCCCTTTGACGATGATTCTGCCACGAAAGACCCTGGTGCCGGATCTGGTCTGTTCTGGGCTTCCCACGGTTGCGGTGCGTCTGAGTGCGCACCCCGTATTTTCCGCGGTGGCGCGTCATTTTGGCCGACCGCTTGCGGCTCCCAGCGCAAACCGGTTTGGCCGCATTAGTCCGACGGCCGCCTCCCACGTGTTGACGGAATTAGGAGGGCGCATTCCTCTGATTCTGGATGCCGGACCCACAGTACACGGGCTGGAATCCACGATCGTGGCCCCTGAAGCAAGCGGGTTACGCATTCTGCGTCTTGGCCCCATTACGAAGGAACAATTGGAGGCATTTGCGACGGTGCAATTCGGCGAAGAGCTTAAAGAACTCCCCGAGGCGCCCGGACAATTAAAGAGCCATTACGCACCCAGTAAGCGCCTCACTTTACTCGCACCCGGCGATTCCATCCCCGGTTCGGTGGAAACGGTCGGCCTGCTGGCGTGGCGCGAGGCACGGCGAGGTTTCGGAGCGGTAGAGGTGCTCAGTGCGTCGGGCGATTTGAGGGAGGCAGCGGCGAACGTATTCGCGGCTTTGCGGCGCCTAGATGAGGGACCGTGGACGGAACTATATGCGGAGTTGCTGCCACAAGAGGGGCTTGGAGCTGCGATCAACGAGCGTTTAAACCGAGCTGCAGCTCGCGATTAAGAACGTTCGAGCGCTGAGCTCACACTAAAAATAGATCCAGGGGTTTGGCGTAGTGAGGTCGACCAAGAACGAAGCCTCCCCCACCCTCTTTTGAATCTTCCCAAAGACTTCAGCGATACTGTGGAAGATACCAATCGTAAGTCTTTCGAATCGCTTCGGAAAGTGGGATTCGCACGCTAAGCCCCAACTCGCTTTCCGCCCGATGCGTTCCCGGAACGTACCGAGTGACTGGCTTATTCGGATCCTGCGGTTTAGCAATTGTGAATCCATTGGAGGAACCTGTGGACTCAACTACCAAGCGGGCCAGTTCTGCGATAGAGACACCTTCAAACGAGCCCACGTTATAGGCCCTGCAGGAGGCGCCTTTAAAGAGAATCGTCCAAAGCCAGATCACCAAATCAGCCATGTACAAGTACGAGCGCGTAGGGGTGCCGTCACCCTCCACATGAACGGGTTGGTTCTCGAGCGCATTCAAAATAAAATTCCCCACCGCGAAGTGCGTGTCCAGCGGCAGATGCGGCCCCACGAAGGCGAAGCAGCGGGCGACCTTCCACTCCCAGCCTTGAATTTGCGCCGCCACCGCTCCCATGTGCTCTGCCACACGCTTGCCTTCTCCGTAAGCCGAGATGGGAAGTAACGGATCCGGTCCACCGCAGAAACTTTCCTCCACATGAATCATTTCGGATGGTTGAGGTCCGTAAACAGCCCCGGAACTGGTAAAGAGGCACTTTTCTACTCGGGCCTGAGCGGTGAATTTCAATAAGCGCTGCATTCCCCCCACTATCGAGTCAAGCATCTCCGCTGGCGCTTCTGTGTTGAGCTTGGCGCTGGCTTGGGTGGCGGCGTGGATCACATGGGAAAAAATCCCCTCAGGAAACGAGAAGTTCCGGATGTCACCACGCCAAATTGTGAGGGCTGGATGTTTAGCAAGATGGGGAGACTTAGCGGCGAAGGCTTGGGGATTCCGGCTCAGTGCGAAAATTTGAGCGCCTAAGTCCAGTCGGTCGTTGGCGTGTAGAAAGCTTTCCAGCAACCACGTTCCAAAAAAACCAGTGCCACCAGTGATAAAGAGGCGTTTGCCACGAAGCTCTTCCCAGAGCGAGTTGGTGTGCAGGAGCACGTGCTCCAGATCTTCAAGGGGCAGGGTCGGAAGCGGCATGGGGCGGTGCTGCGAAGCAGATCGCGGGCCCGAGGACGGTTTTTATGAACTTGGGCGAGGGCGATGCCGTCAATCTCACTCCGAAACAAGGAGTGCTCCAATTCGAATACCCTAAGAACCAATGCTGTCTTGCTGATTCAACTGCGTATCCTACCCCGTGCGCAAGCCGTCTAGTGTCCACGTTGATCGGCGCTTTTAACGCGCATATTGATCTTTAGATTTGATTGAAATCAAAAATACAGCCACTCGACAAAACCCTTCATCAATATATCGTAAACTATATGAAAGCCATCACGCTAAATGTGAGCGAGCCGGTTTATGCGGATTTTCAACGTTTTGCGCAGGAACAAGACCGCCCTACTTCGGAGCTTCTACGCGAAGCAATGGAACTCTACCGTCAAACCAAGATACGCCCCGTGAAAAGTTTGCGCGACCTGAAGCCCTCCTCAGCAGGAGCACTTCTTCAACCCTGGTCCAGTCGCGGAGATCTACTCTCGGACTTTTTAGAATAATGAGCATACACGGCATCGATACCACCTTCTTGGTGCAGGTTGAAGTGCGCGAGGTCCCTGGGCATGAGGCGGCGCGCGAGTGGCTGGATCATGCGCTGGAGAAGCACCCGCAGCCCTTAGCGCTAGCGCCGCAAGTTCTCACGGAGTTCGTCCATGTGGTGACCGATCCCCGCCGCTTCGCCGAACCGCTGAGCATGGAGGAGGCGCTCGCCAAGGCTCTAGGCTGGTGGGAGGCTCGTGAGGTGAAGCTGATTTATCCTTCGCTGGACTCGACCCGACTCGCAATGATGTGGTTACGCCAGTATCGACTGGGCCGCAAACGTCTGCTTGATACGCAACTTGCCGCCACCTACTACGCTGCGGGCATCACACGTTTGCTCACTTTAAACATGAGCGATTTTGAGGTGTTCGGAGTGTTTCATCCTCAGACTTTGACTTTAAACTAACCGCATTGAGGACAGAAAATGAATCTCCAGCCGCATGAGAGACTCCAAAATCTTTGCGCTTGAGATTTAGGACAAACCCAGTTGTCATTTTTGTGCTGATCTCATACAGCATTCTTGGAATGCCCGAGCCAACGAGAAGGAAAATCTCTTTGGCCCCTCTCAGTACCACCCCCATCTCCCCTCACAGTTGTCATGAATCGCTTCGCCAGTTTGTTGGCCTTTGGATCCGCTATCATACTCAACTTCTCGAGCTGTTGCTCATCTACAAATGCAGGAACTACGCCACGCGGCAAGGCGGCTCCTAATGCAAAAAAAACCTCAGTTTTGCAGGAAAAAGATCCCTCAATAAAAAAAACAGCGGCTGGCATTTCTCCAGTTCCAGCCGACGCCAATGGAAGCGGAAACATTGAGAAAACGGCGCCCCAAGCCACATCCCCAAACCGCGCGCGATTGGTTCAATTGGAGGCAGAGGAAATTAGCATTAGGACGGATACGAGCCTGAGTCCGACGGAACGCCAGCAACGCCTTCAAAAAGTCTGGAAAGAGCAAACCGACGCAAATTTCACGACTCCAGCAACTGGGACGCCACAATCTTCGTTGCGTGATACCTCCCACACCGATCCAGCGAATTCCACACAGACCAACCGGACCAATCACGACGTCTCAACGGCCCAATCCGCTTCGGTGAACGCACCTGCCCCAAAGTTCGAAGCGCCAAAATATGCCGCAAAAGTGCCAGGAAAACCCGGCATTATTAAAAGCCCCTACGATGGCAAACTCCTTGACGCCGCAGGTATCCCAACCGGAACAGAGGTGAAAGATCCGGCGACTGGGAAAATCATGATCGTCCCGTAGGAGGCAACAAAACTCGGGGAGAAAAATGGTTACTCCACATCGGGGTAAGTCTTGCCGTCAGCGGCAGCGAAGGAGACTTGCAAGTGCTGTACTTTTAATTTTATTCCCCCGCGTCAAAGCTAAGACAGCGTGCTCGGGGCAAAAACGAATTCCCTTTAAGCAAGAATCCCCTTCACGACCTTTCCGTGCACGTCCGTAAGGCGGAATTGCCGGCCTTGAAAGCGGTACGTGAGCTTTTCGTGATCGATGCCCATGAGGTGCAGGATCGTTGCCTGCAAGTCGTGGACATGAACCGCATCTTTGACCGCGTTCACGGCGAGCTCGTCACTTTCTCCATAACTGATCCCCGGTTTTACGCCGCCGCCCGCCATCCACACGGTAAAGGCATACGGATGATGGTCTCGTCCCCATCGCTTCCGGTTTTGAATATCACCCTGAATAAACGGAGTGCGCCCGAATTCCCCACCCCAAATCACCAGCGTATCTTCCAGCAACCCGCGTTCCTTGAGATCTGCAACAAGGGCCGCGCTTGGCTGATCCGTGTCCTTGCATTGCGTGTAGAGCTCCGTCGTCAAGCTGTTGTGCTGATCCCATCCGGCATGCATCAACTGAACAAACTGCACTCCACGCTCAATCATTCGTCTTGCCATCAGACAGTTATGCGCGAAGGTTCCGGGCTCGGTCACCTGCGGTCCATAACGTTCCAAAACCCTCTTAGGTTCGTTTGAGAGATCCGTAAGCTCCGGCACACTCGCCTGCATCCGGTAAGCCATTTCATACTGCGCGATCCGAGTCGCAATCTCCGGATCGCCGGCACTCTCCAGCTTTAATTGATTCGCAGCCTGGATATCGTCGAGCATCCCCCGCCGCACATCGCGAGTCATACCGTCAGGATTTTGCAAATACAACACAGGCTCGTTACTGCCTCGAAATTTCACACCCTGGTAGCGGCTTGGGAGAAAACCACTTCCCCAATAAAAGTCGTAAAATATCTGTCCGCAGCTGGTGCCCTTGCTCACGGAAGTCATCACCACATAGGACGGCAAATCCTCGTTCGCGGAGCCCAGACCGTAGCTCAACCAAGACCCCATCGTGGGTCTGCCTGGGAGTTGACCGCCGCTGAGCAAAAATGAAATCGCTGGAGCGTGATTCACGGCATCCGTCTGCATTCCTTTCACAAAGCAGAGCTCATCTGCGATTTGGGCTGTAAACGGCATCAGATCGCTCATCCATGCGCCGCTCTTGCCGTATTGCTGAAACGGTTCGACATGCCCAAGGACAAGCCGTCCCGTCAGATTTGCACTCATGCTGCTGAAACGCCGACCCTTCAAATATTCCTCAGGCATCACCTGACCATGGAGTTCGCGGAGTTTCGGTTTGTAATCGAAAAGCTCCACGTGGCTCGGACCTCCGTTTTGAAAAAGATAGATGATGCGCTTCGCTTTCGGAGCGAAATGCGGAAGCTCCGGAAGGCTTTGCGTGGAGGAACCTACGGCGCCCGCACGCACAACCGGCGCGCTGCCAATGGCGAGTCCGTCGCGATTCAGCATCCAGGAAACCGCCGCTCCACCTAGACCGTAAGCAGAACTTTGAAGGAGTGTGCGCCGGGTAACCCCGAGATGGTGTTCAATAAGAGGATCCATATTTATTCCTTGGTCAGGGCTTCATCCAAGTTGAGAACGCTTAAACAAACGGTCGCGTACGCCGCGTGTTCAGGTGAAGGAATCGATGCGTCTCTCGGGGACGCTCCCACGGCGAGGAGCCTCTCCGCGTCTTTGCCGTTGGCGCTGTAGTGGGCGAAATGCCGCTGATAGGAGTCGGACCAAAGCTTGACCTCTTTTTCGGATGGCTCGCGGCAAAGGACCAGTTCGTAGAGTGCGCGCAAACGACTGCGGAAATCCACATTGGGGGCCTTCCAAACACGAGCGGCAAGGACACGGGCTGCCTCAACATAGGTGGGATCGTTAAGGGTTCCAAGCGCGTGCAGAGGCGTGTTGGTGCGCAACGGTTTCACCGTACATGTCGTGCGGTTGCCCGTATCAAAGAACATCGTCGGTCCGACGATCCTCCTCCAAAAAGTGTAGAGACTCCTCCGATACAACCCTTCCCCTTCATCCCGCCTGTAAACCTTGTTTCCAAACGTCGCCTCCTCCCAAACCCCCTCTGGTTGATACGGTTTCACAGGAGCACCGCCTATCTTTTCTGAAAGCAATCCACTGGCGGCTAGCGCCTGATCTCGAATCATCCATGCAGGCATACGGAATCTCCCGCCCCGCCCCAGTAACCGATTCTGAGGGTCAGTTCGAAAGCTCTCTTCGTTGCAATCCGATGCTTGCAAATACGTTTCGCTCGTCACAATCAACCGGATCAAGGCCTTCACATTCCAACCGTTGTCTCGGAATTCCGCCGCCAGCCAGTCGAGGAGTTCTTTATGGGCAGGCATTTCCGCCTGAACTCCAAAGTCCTCGGCCGTCTTCACCAACCCGATGCCAAAGAACTGCTGCCAAAACCGGTTCACAGTCACACGCGCCATGAGCGGATTGTCACCTGCGACCATCCATCGCGCGAGTCCAAGCCTGTTGTTGGGCTGGCCCTCGGGGAACGGAGTCAGGCTGACTGGAACGCCATTTGCAACCTCCTCGCCCGGCTGGTTATACAGACCACGGTTCAGGATAAAGGTCTGCCGCGGCTTCGGCATATCCGCCATCACCATCACACGCGTGAGCGTCTTGTCAGAGCGCTGCATCGCCTCACGTTTGCTCTCCCGATCTGCGCGCGCCTTCTTGAAATCCGCATCCTCAGCGCTCCAAGCCTCCTCCACTGTCTTACGCTGGGCCGCCGTCCACTTGGCTTCAGCCACAAGCAACGCGCTTTTTAACTCCTCATTCTTGGGCGCACTACCGGCTCCATCCGCAGATCCCGATTTTTCTCCTGCGATCGAGTCGATCCACTGGCCTCGCTTTTCTGCGGCACCCTTCCACAAATCCAGAGCGCGTGTTTCGCTACTCTTGAAAAGCATTCTGGCTTCTTCAAGCTTTGCCAACTCGTTCCCCTGCGGCATATCCAGTCGTGGAACTGTTTGTGGATCTCCCCCGCCACCGGTGACAGGCGTCTGGTTGAAAAATCCAAAGAAACGATAGTAGTCGGACTGCAGCAATGGATCGTATTTATGATCATGACACCGGCAGCACGTTAGGGTCAGCCCCAGCCACACCGTGCCAGTCGTCTCGGCCATATCCATGACGTAATCCACGCGGTTCTCCTCTGCGATACGCCCCCCTTCGCCATTGATGGGGTGGTTCCTCAAAAAGCCTGTGGCAAGCACCTGCTCCTGAGTCGCATTTGGCAGAAGGTCACCGGCAATCTGCCAGGTCGTAAACGCATCGTAGGGAAGGTTCCGATTAAACGCGTTTGTCACCCAGTCGCGCCAAGGCCACATCGTTCGCTCGTTATCTCCCTGATAGCCATTAGTATCCGCGTACCGTGCAGCATCCAGCCAATCCCACGCCATCCGTTCCCCAAAGCGGGGACTTGCCAGCAGGCGATCCACAACACGGGACACGGCATCCGCCTCGGTATCCGCGTCAAAAAGTGCGAGCTCTTCGACAGAGGGAGGCAGTCCTGTCAGGTCTAATGTGAGTCGGCGCAAAAGCGTTCTTCGAGAGGCGCGCTGTCGGAGATCCATTCCGGCCAGTTTGAGGCGCGCCCTTACCAGCGCATCAATCGGATGAGTCCCCACATTGGAAGGGACCTCCGGTTTCTGGAGAGGTGCAAACGCCCAGTGCGTGCCCCATTTTGCGCCCTCTTCCACCCAGCGCTTTAGCAATTCGCGCTGCTGTTGGGTGATTTTACGGTTTGATTTTGGCGGTGGCATTAACTCCTCGGAGTCCTTGCTGAAGATACGTTCCACCAATGTGCTCAAATCCGGCTTCCCCGCGACAATGGCCGCCGCTCCGTCTGCATTTTTATGAAACGCCCCCTCCTTGGTATCCAATCGCAGATCCGCCTTCCGTGCTTTGGCATCGGGGCCATGGCAGTGGAAACAGTTCTCCGAGAGGATTGGCAAAACCTCCTCACTAAAATTCACCGGCGACGCAGAGCAAGTGAGAACGGTAGCAGAAACCGCTGAAACACACAGGATTGAGTCAAAGTAACGAGCGCTAGGGGTACGCATGGAAAGAGAGATACCATATCCGCGGGTTAATGGACATTCACGCATTTGCGTAACGGCTTTGTTGCCTTCCTGGCAGCGTATCCCTCAACAAACGCCTAATCAAATCGTCAAATACCTCAGTAGGGCTCGATGAGGGGAAGCCTGCACTGCACGAGGCTAGCGAAAGCAATGCGGCTCAAGCGAGCAGGAGAATGGAAAAACGGTTGCTGTTTGAAATGGGCGTTGGATCTCGGTTTTGGCTTTACGTAAACTCAAGGTGGGCGAACGTTCCGAGAGTTTCAAAATTCTCCGATGACACGCACGTTTAAAGTGACACTCCAAGAAATTGCCCGAAAAACTGGGGTCACGCGTATGGCGGTGTCGCTGGCGCTTCGAGGCAAGGAAGGGGTGTCGGATTCAACTCGAAAGAAGATTTTAAAGGTGGCCGCTCAGCTCGGGTACCAGCCGGATCCAGAGGTTTCCAAGCTGATGACTCGAATCCGAGCCAGGAGTCTCGCCACAAAAGCCTCTCTGGCACTTTTGACATTTGGGCCGAGTGCAGAGGCTCGAAGAGGTTCGCTGACGGAGCGAAAATACGTGGAGGGCTGTTATGCTAGGGCGAAGGAATATGGGTATCGCATCGAGGAGGTGTCGATCGGCGAAGACCTGAGCGTGGCTCGGGCTGGTGACATCCTGTGGAGTCGGGGAATTGAGGGGGTGATTGTGCGCCCGCTGCAAGTCAACCTGTCCGCAAAAGAGTCACGTTCGATTCTCTTTAATTTCGAGCGATTTTCCGCCGTTGCAATCAGCGAGACGCTTCTGTCTCCCGACCTGGATCGTGCGATTCATGACCAATATACGGCGATGCTTGGGGTGATTTTGGAGCTCTCGAAGTTGAACTATCAGAAGATCGGATTGGTGCTGGAGGAAGACTTGGATCTGCGCGTCAATGGCCGTTGGACGGCAGCCTACTTGTGGTGCCAAATGCGATCCGGAGCCAAACGCCTGCCGCCCCCGTTGGTTCTGGCGGCCTCAAAGCAGTCGACCTTTGATCGTTGGTTTGAGCGGTATCGGCCGGATGTCATTTTGAGTGTGAACCGTTTCGGACTCCAGTTTATGGAGGCGCGGGGATTGGATATTCCCGGAGACATCGGGTACGCCTCGCTGGATGTGGATGGAGATATCTCGTGTTATGCTGGGGTGAGTGGGATTGATCAGAACTCACATTTGGTGGGAGCCTCCGCCGTGGATCTTCTGGTGGGCGCACTTCAGCGGGGACAACGTGGGGTTCCTGAGACGCCGGTGCGGATGGCGGTAGGAGGAGTTTGGCGGGTTGGGAAAAGTGCCGTGAAGCAATGCGCGGCGAAGAGTTGAGGTGCCGCTTTGTTTCGGTAGCAGGAAGCGGATGGTTTACTTTACGTAAATCAAGCCGGCGGTTGCCGGTGGGTGGGTTTGTGGTGCAGAAATGGAAGTGTGTGAACGATGTCGAAAACTGTCTGCCGTACACCGCAAATAATAACTGATACCACCTATTTAAGTTTTCTGGATGATTCAAGAGACCTCAGCACCTGGGAGCGCGGAATAGAGTAGGGAGACGCGTTTGGTAAACCACCCACACGCGTCTCCCCCTCATCGAACCGGACGGGCGGATTTCCCGCATCCG
>CAIXGS010000067.1 GCA_903919125.1 uncultured Spartobacteria bacterium
CTTCTCTCCCGGGAACGCGGAGCCCTAGCTCCGCTTTGACGCCCCAAAAGCTCGGACAGGCATTGCGGAGCTGGGGCTCCGCGCTCCCAGGTGCTGAGGTCTCTTGAATCATCCAGAAAACTTAAATAGGTGGTATAACTCTTAAACACGGATGACTTGAATCATTTGCCGAGGGAGGCTTCCAGCATCTTGATCCAAGGGCCAACAAAGTGGCCG
This sequence comes from uncultured Spartobacteria bacterium, assembly GCA_903919125.1. Classification (GTDB taxonomy): domain Bacteria; phylum Verrucomicrobiota; class Verrucomicrobiia; order Chthoniobacterales; family Chthoniobacteraceae; genus Chth-196. The sequence continues at coordinate 217 of CAIXGS010000067.1, forward strand.
TTGTCATGAAAAGTCCGGCCACTCACCATGTGCCGATCAATGACGCAGGGCTCGTTGACGTAAATCCCACCACACACTTCCAAGTCAAACTTGCACTTCGCAACCGTCGCCATACGAAGTCCTTTGACGATCCCCGCACGGGCGGGAATCTCGACACCGTGGCAAACACTTGCCATGGGCTTCCCGTTTTCCCAGTACCAGCGTGTGATCCGGAGCAGGTCCTCGTCTTCGCGAATGTATTCTGGGGCGCGTCCGCCGCTAAAAAAGATGCCGACATAGTCCTCCGGGATGATGTCTTTAAAGGCGACGTCAGCATCGATGGAATAGCCTTCCCACTCCTTGGTGATGGTCCAACCGGGTTTCACCTCGTGGAGCACCATCTGGTATTTGCGCTTCTCAGGTGCGGCGACCACGGGTTCGAAGCCGCCCTCAATGAGGCGATAGAACGGGTAAAGGGTATCAACGGTTTCGGTGGCGTCGCCGACGATGACGAGGACTTTTGGTTTGGTCATAAGAAAGGATGAATATGAAAGTGAAGCTGTAAACAGGGGGGAGAGTTACGGGCCTCTCCGCGCTCCTATTTTCTATGTCACTGGAGACTCGAGTGCCAATGCTGTTATGTGCCAACGTATGTGAGCAAAGCTCAACCCAGCGCCCGCGCTCTGCCAAAGACCGCTCCACGTTTCCCCAGCACTCCGCGCTTGGCCGTAGTAAAAACTTTAAAAAGGAATGCATTTGTCTGATTGGAGACGCTAATTAAGAGAGCGTAACCCCTATGAAACTCCGTTCTCTCCGTTCTCTCTGTTCCCTTTGTTGGTTAATGATGCTTGGAAGCGCTGCTTTTGCGGGTGATGACAGGCAGGTGGAAGTCGCGAAACAGGGTGGATTTGTACCGAAAATTCAACCTGCCTCCGAGGAAGGGCTCAACGCGATCAAGCAATTTAAGCTGGCGGAGGGATTATCCATAGACCTCTGGGCTGCAGAGCCTCTGCTGGCAAATCCCGTCGCCATTGCCACTGATGAAAAAGGACGCTGGTTTGTGGCTGAAACCTTTCGCTTGCACGCAGGAGTCAGCGACATCAGGGCCCACATGAACTGGCTGGACGATGAGCTTGCGAGCACCAACCTCGATTCGTGGCTCTCAATTCTCAAGGCCGATCCAGGCGTCGCCTTTGAAAAAAATGCGCAGAATTCCGAGCGCGTTCAGTTAGTTTGGGACAGCAAAGGTTCCGGTAAGGCGGACAGCTCAAAGATTTTTGCGGAAGGTTTCAACGAGGCGCAGTCTGGAATTGCCTCTGGCGTTTTAAGCCGTAAGGGCTCGGTTTATTTGACCAATATTCCTGATTTGTGGCTCTTGAAGGACACCCAAAACACAGGAACTGCAGATGTGAAAAAGTCTTTGGCTCGCGGGTTCGGCGTTCGGACGGCATTCCTCGGACATGACTTGCACGGGTTGCGTATAGGGCCTGATGGTCGCCTGTACTTTTCCATCGGCGATCGAGGGGCGAACGCAACTGCCGTGGATGGAAGTCGCGTGGTGAATACCGAAACCGGCGCTGTCTATCGTTGTAACCTAGACGGCTCGGAGCTCGAGATCTTTGCGGTTGGATTGCGCAATCCCCAAGAGCTTGCTTTCGACAAATTTGGGAACCTCTTTACGGGGGACAATAATTCGGACGCTGGCGATCCGGCTCGTTGGGTTTATGTGATGCAAAACAGCGACAGCGGATGGCGCATCGGTTGGCAGTTTCTCACAAAGCCCGAGGCGCGCGGTCCGTGGTTGTCGGAGCGTTTGTGTTATCCGTCCTTCGTTGGGCAGGCGGCTTATCATCTTCCGCCCGTTGCAATTTTGGGGAATGGCCCAAGCGGTTTGACGTACCACCCAGGAACGGGGCTGACTCCTCAATGGAAGGATCATTTTTTTCTAGCGAACTTCAGCGGTAACCCAAACAACAGCGGGATTCTTTCGGTTACGGTTGCGCCCAAAGGTGCGGGGTTCGAGATGTCTACAATCGAAAAACCAATTTGGAATATTCTCGCTACGGATGTGGAGTTTGGAGTCGACGGAGGGCTTTATCTTTCAGACTGGGTCAATGGTTGGGGGATGACTGGAAAGGGGCGCATTTACAAGATGTCCGTTGCCGGCGACCGAGCGGATCCTCTTTTGGGGGAGACGCAAAAGCTGATTGCTGAGGGAATGGAAAAGCGGACCCCGAAAGAGCTTTCAAAATTGTTGGCGCACGCTGATATGCGGATCCGGCAGGAGGCGCAGTTTGAGCTCGCCGGACGCGGGGACGCGGCAACGTTGAGAACCGTCGCTGCGGCCAATCCAGCGCAGCTCGCACGGTTGCACGCCATTTGGGGGTTGGGACAGATTTCGAGAAACACAGCGCAGGAATCTATCGCGCTTGTCGCCTTGTTCAACGATGCCGATGCAGAGGTGCGGGCGCAGGCAGTCAAGACGCTTGGAGATTGTAAAGCTTTTAATACAAAGGCATTGGAGAGTGTGTTGCCGCTGCTCAAAGATGAAAGCGCGAGGGTGCGTTCATTCGCTGCGATTGCGCTTGGCAACGCGAAATCCAAAGCAGCCGTGCCCTCGCTTTTGGCGGCCATCGCCAGCAATCAAGATCGCGACGCGGCTCTGCGCCATGCGTTGTGCGCGGGTTTAGCAGGATCCGCGGATCCTGGGACGTTGGTTGGGTTGCGGGCGGATGCGTCGGTGTCCGTGCGCTTGGGGGCTGTGATTGCGCTCCGGCGTTTGAAGCACGAAGGACTCTCAAAATTTCTTGAGGATGTTGATCCGCTGGTGGTCGCTGAGGCTGCGCGTGCAATTCATGACGAGTCTGTGGAGCCTGCGATGTCGGCGCTGGCAGCTCTGATTTCCAAAACGTCGAGCATTGTGACTTTCCCAGAAGGCACCAAAGAGCAGCCCGGTCCAAGGGATGCGATTTTGCGGCGCGTGGTGAACGCGAATTATCGAATTGGGAATGAAGCATCCGCATTGGCGTTGGCTAAGTTTGGAGCCACGGCCGAAGTACCTGCAGCATTTCGAGTTCAGGCTTTGCAGCAGTTAGGCGCTTGGGAAAACCCTCCGCGCTTAGATCGTGTGATGGGTTTGCATCGCCCATTACCGAAGCGCGATCCGGGGGTTGTAGGAAATGCGGTGCGTCCTGTGTTGGCTCTTTTGTTGAATGATAAAAGTGCGGGGAACGCGTTCCGGTTGGAAGTGATGAATCTTTTGGAACGTTTCTCAAAGGGAACTCCGCTGGACTTGGCGGCTGTGGTCGCGGATGAAAAAGAAGACGCTGCAGTGCGAGCGAAGGCACTCGTTGCGATGGCCACGAGAGGCGACGCGGCGCTCGTGCAATACGTTGATTCCGCTGCGACATCCCATGTGGAGGCACTTCGCAAGGAGGCGACAAGATTGCGCGTCGAATTGCATCTTCCGGGAGGCGGCGTAGAGGCGCTTGCGAAGGTTTTGCAAATTGGTTCCACGGGTGAAAAACAAAATATTCTCACGACACTCGGTACGATGCCGGAAGCCTCGGCCGCAGCGGTGCTGGAGCAATATCTTGATCAGCTCCTCGCTGGAAAATGTCCGACCGAGTTGCAGCTCGAGTTGTTGGAGGCTGCGGCGAAGCGTTCCGAGGAAGGCGTGAAAGCGCGTCTCGCAAAAGTACAAGAGTCGTTTGCTCAGGCGGAACCGCTTTCCGCTTACAAGTTTGCTCTTGCGGGTGGGAACGCGACTGAGGGGCGCAGGGTTTTTATGGAAAAGCCTGAGGCCTCTTGTATTCGTTGCCACAAAGTAAACAACGACGGCGCGGAAGTGGGGCCGAATTTGACCGGCTTGGGAAAACGGCAGAACAGAGAGTATCTGCTCGAGTCCCTCGTCGATCCCAATGCGAAGATCGCTGCGGGGTTCGAGACAGTTCTTGTGACGCTCAAGGATGGATCGCTACACGCTGGAATTTTGAAGAGTGAAACAGAAGCGGAGCTCTTGCTCATGCAGCCTACCGGCGTCCCTGAGAAGCTGCAAAAGGGCCAGATCAAGAGTCGCGAACGGGGACCTTCTGGAATGCCCGCGCTCGCGCCAATTCTGGCCAAAAAGGATCTTCGTGACTTGGTGGAGTATCTCTCCAGTTTTAAATAGTCGGCCAACTCAGCGAATTCGCGCCTCTTAAATTCGGGCATGAGATTTTCCTAATCATAGGTTACATTCATAGAATGAAAATCGCGCCTTGGGTTTTGGTCATTGTCCCCGTGGTGGCTCTCCTTGGTATTTTGGGCGCGGGTGGCTGCGTCCGAGCCTCAGGTAGGGCTGAGGGGACCTATTTTGTAGCGAAGGTCAAACCAACGCTCGAATACTATTGCATGGAGTGCCACAACTCGAAGTCCGCGTCCAAGTTCAGCCACTTAAATTTGGAGACCGGCAAACTTGCGATGAGCACCGGCTTACACAAACCTGTCATTCTACCTAGAAAGCCGGACGATAGCCTTCTCTATGTCGTTTTACGGCTCGGGCACGCGGAGGCGCTCGCGATGCCGCCCGCCCCAGATAAAATATCTGGCGAACAGCTTGCCTCGGTTCGCCAATGGATTCTTGACGGTGCCTTTTGGCCCGAAGGTCCCGAAGGGCATCTCAAATCTCCGCGCTAGCGGGAGGCCACGCCGGCAAGCGCAGGCAAGTTTCGGTGAGTGCGGTATTCCATAAGTTAGGCGTGTTACTGGGCGTCGAGGGTAAAAGGTTTCCGGACAAAATCCGACGCAGCTTGAACCCGAGTATGAAAACGCCTGTCTTCGCTGGGGAAGCGTGGTACAGCCGACTGAGAAGGTGTAATTGAATGACTCCCCCCACGATGAAGCTCTGCTCCTTATTTTTAATTGCCTCTATCCTCGTCACTCCGCTTGCCAAGGCGGCGGAATCCATAGGGCCTCTAGCTCCTGTACTTCAATCATTTATAGAAAAGCACATAGCCTCGGGTGTGGTTGGGCTTGTGGCAAATAAAGAGGGTGTGATGGTTGTTGAGACCGCCGGTTTCGCGAGTCTCGCTGATAAGACGCCGATCCGTGAAGATGCCGTTTTCTGGATCGCCTCGATGAGTAAAACCCTCACGGGGGTCGCTCTCATGATGCTCGTGGATGAGGGAAAGGTGAACCTGGATGATCCAGTGGAAAAGTACCTTCCAGAATTCAAAGGACAAATGGTCGAGGCCTCAGATGGATCAGGAACAACGCATCCGCCCAAGCATCCGATCACTGTGCGCGAGATTATGAGTCACACCAGCGGACTGGTACTTGCAAGCGAGAAGGCACTGAAACGTACTCAGGTGTTGAAGGACGATGTCGCGGAGTACGCCGCTCGTCCGCTGCGACAGGAGCCCAGCACCAAGTACGAATACAACAACTGCGGCATTAATACGGGCGGACGCATCATCGAAGTCGTGAGTGGTTTAGCCTACGCGGATTTCATGCAAACGCGGCTCTTCATTCCCCTAGGGATGACGGACACAACGTGCTGGCCAAACGCGGAACAGGCCGCGCGTCTGGTGCACTCTGCGCGCTTCACTGAGGACAAGCGCGATCTCGTGGAGGTTAAATTGGACGCGAACGTCTCGTCGCAAACCATCGAGAAGTTGAGTGCAGGGGTGCATGTGCCCCCAGCGATCATCGCTGATATGGGCTTCGGTATTTCCGCGGACTACGGCAAACATTACGCGATGCCGGCGGGCGGTTATTTTTCGACGGCGCGCGATCTGAGCCAGTTATGTCGGATGCTTTTGCGCGGAGGCGAACTTAGCGGCAAGCGCTACCTTTCCGAGAAGGCAGTGAACGTTATGAGCGCTTCGCAAGTCGGCGAAGTAAAAGTGAGTCCTCAGGAAAGTTATGGAATAGGATGTTCCATAAAACTCAGTGACGAGGAGGGCCCGAGCGTCGGAAGTTTTGGTCATCGGGGGGCGCGTCGTACTGCGATGTGGATTGATCCGAAAAACAAGCTGGCGATGGTGCTTCTCGTGGAGCGCTTTGACATGCCCGGCGATCAGCAGAAAGTCATGTACGGAGATTTTATGAAAGCGGCCGTGGCGAAATATGGAAGCCCGCCGCCGCCGCCACCTGCGCCGACCTTTGCGGATGTGTCCTTCGGCCCGCACCCTCATCAACTTATCGATATTTATCTTCCTAAAAAAGGGGAGGGGCCGTTTCCCTCAATACTCTGGTTTGGAGGGATTTGGAAAGCTGCGAAACATCCGGCAAACTTAGGTTTCTTCGACTCTAAAGGCATTGCGGTAATTGCGGTTGAGACCCGCACGATGGAAGACGCGACTGCTGCTAAAGAGAAGGAGCCAATCTCTTATGTGCAGAGCGACGCGATACGCGCTGTCCAATTCGTTCGCCACAATGCGGCGAAGTGGAATCTCGATCCGAGTCGTATCGCGACGGGTGGAGGTTCGCAGGGGGCGCAACCCGCGCTCTTTGTGGGATGTTCGCTTGATCAGGCGAACAGCTCTTCGGAGGATCCAGTGGAGCGGGAGTCGTCGTTGGTTCGCTGCGTTGCGGCGTACCGTTGTCAGCCGACGCTTGATCCAAAGCGCATGCAAGAATGGGTCCCGGGTGTGCAGTGGGGGGCGCCCGCCCTTGGATGCTCGTTTGAGGAATCCCTCAAGCGTCGAGATGAATTGCTGCCCATTATCAAAAAATGGTCCCCAGATTATTTGCTGCACAAGGGTGCCTCGCCGATGTTCTTCGAAAATGAGTGGGGGCTGACCCTTCCGAAAGAGATCACTCAAGCGAACTACGACGTGCATTGTCCGAGTTGGGCACTGGGCTTTCAGAAGCTTGCAACCGACGTGGGGGCCGCGTGTTTTGTGAAGTTTCCTGAACACCCAGTGGAAGGTTATTCGGACATCTGGAATTTCGTTGCCCAAGAGCTTCAAAAAACTGCCATCACTCAACGTCCATAGACCACGAAAAACCAATGGACACCAATGGACACCAATGAACTAACGATAAAGTGGTCGGGCCGGCGAGATTCGAACTCGCGACCTCTTGAACCCCATTCAAGCGCACTACCAAGCTGTGCTACGGCCCGACAAAGAGGGCGCACAGAATCAGCGGCTCGAAACCTTTTGGCAAGCGTCTTTTGTGAAAAAGGGAGGGCGAGCGACTGGCTTGGCTTTCGCCAACAATCCTAGCCTTCATTGAGGTGCGGGTTCTGATATGCCAAAGTGTCGGTTCCCTTCGGGTCGCGGTTCGCCCGAGTTCGTGACTTACAAACGCCAGAACCGGCGCCTCAATCTAAAGTTCGGCGTATCCAGACTCATTTTCAGGAAATAACCGAAGTGGTTGATCTCGTAAAAACTCGTCCCGCGCGCTGCGTTGTCATTCGAAAATGACCAGTGCCGCGCTTGCTGGGGACAGCGTGACCGTTGCTTTTCCACCCGTTACAACAATCGCCTCCGTCGTCTTGGGCGCCCAAGTTCCGTCGAGCTCAACGGCACTTCCACCGAATGTTACGCCGCTCGTGGCTGCTGCGTCGGGCGCGCTCAAACGTAGGACCTCACCCTTTTTCGCCTTTGTTCCACCCTCCAGTTGGACATTCACGCCCTGCGTGAAATCCTTGTTCACAAGTGACACTCGCAGCCTGCCATCGTTCCCCATCACCGCATGGGCAACAAGATTTGTTGATGCCTTGCATTCGGAAGTAATCATCCGGCCCTGCGCGGCTCGGGAAAAAAAGAGGAGCCCGTAGTAGAGCGGTGCAGGCGCGTAAGTCTCCGTCTGCTTGTCATAGACGATCGAGGAGTAATTGTGCGGAGTGAAACTGCCGTGAAGGTTGACCCCCGCGCCTCCGTGGCGTGCAACGTCGAACATAAAATCAATCGCCCAGAGTGCGGAGGCGAAGGCATCGCTCACCCCTCGTTTTCCTCCACTGGAGGCGGTGTTGCACTCACCAACGCGGTACGGAACGCCCGCGGCCTTGGCATTCTCAAGTTTTGGCAACCAGTCCTCGTCGTACTTCGCACTCAGCAGCTTTTCCACGGACGTAAAACGTTGCGATTGGGAGTCCGTTTCTTTGGCCGACAACGGGTAAACGTGCGAGGTCGCAAGCACGATCCGGTCTTTGAAGTCATTCATAAAAAGAGGCATCCATTGCGTGCTCTTCGTCAGCGCGGGACCGGTGATGGGTGCTTTCGGGTTCCTTTGAAGGATCGCCTCTATGTTAGTTTCAAACTCAGCTTTGTACTGAGGATAACCCCAGTTTCCAGGCCTGATTCCAGCGCGGTTTGGACCTTGTGGATAAAGGTTCGGTTCGTTGCCGATCTCAATCGCAAGAACCTCCCTGCCCCCGACATTCAAAGCGTAGTCCGATTCCTCCGCAGCCATCGCCGGGTCATTGGCGCCCATGTTGACTCCGTAAATGACCCTCCATCCGGCGGCGCGCGCAAACCCGAAAAAAGCATCAATGGTAGCGGGGCCGATAGTCCGTGGCTCGATGACGTAGCGATTGTCCTTCATGGACTCAAGGACGGGGGTTGCCTCCCGTTGAAAAAATGTTGAATCAACTCCATTGGCTCCGATTCGAAGCACTCCAGATCCAAGCGTCCGGCAGAGGTTAATGAGAGTCGTGTTTTTCGGACTGAAACAGTCACGCGTGAGAATTTTCTTCTCCGTGCTGAGTCCGACAAAGTCGCTTGAGATGACTGCGCCGGGTTCCTCTGGATGAATGAGTACCGTGGCGGTGGGCAGAGCGGTCTCGCTAGCCATGGCAGGGGAAAGTGCGAGTAAGAGGAGGGCGGATATGAGTTTCACGGGAGGGGAATGGGGGAGGTAAAGGTTTGAGCAAAACTGAGAAAGAGTCACACGGCAAACACTACGAACACAAGATGCTGCAGTGTTGGCGCACAGGTGCTTGCCACGTTCAGCTTGGCCGCTCACCTTGATGGTGCCCGCATCCAGAGACGCGAGCTCTTGTGCGCGGGTGTGGGAATTTCGCTGGATCAGGCTTGAATCGGCGGCCTATGGAACTGGCAATTCCTTGTCCAAAAAAGCCCGGACTTTCTCTGCAAGCCGTTTGTAGCCCTCGGCATTGAGGTGCAGTTTGTCCTCAACAAACAAGTCCTCTTGGGGAAGTCCGTCGGCGCCCAGCGAGATTTTCGAGGCATCGAGGTATTTCACATGAGAGGCCGATTTCGCGTAGTCGCGGATGAGCTCGTTGAGTTGGTCGCCCGCTTGCGTCTCCGTGATGCGGGCGACGCTGGGGCAAGCGGCGAGGTACACGACTTCCGTCGTCGGTAATTTTGTTTGAATGGTCGCTACGAACGCTTTGAAGTCCTCAAAAACTTGCGCCGGTGACTTCCCCGCATGGAGATCGTTTCCGCCCGCCCTGAGCACAATCATCCTTGGTGCGTGCGGAAAAATAATTCTGTCGGCAAAGTGAGTGGCATCGCAAATTTGTGAACCACCGAATCCACGATTGAGCACCACCCGACCGAGAAGATTTTGTGCAAGCGTCTTCCACCGTTTGATAGTTGAGGAGCCTGTGAAAAGGATAGCGTTTTTGGTGATGCCCTGAACCTGGTCGACGTGTTCCAGTTCGGAGATTTCTTTTTCCCATTTCGCAAAAGGGTCGCTTGGTTCAGCGCCGCTGAAGATGGGGAAGGCGAGGGTGAACAGAAGTCCGAGGATTGGGAGGAGAAATCGGTTTTTCATTTTGGGGTGCTAATCTGTGACGCGCTGCTTGGAAACATTCGCGAGTTTAGTGAGTGTCTTTGCCCACCCGTAGCGGGCGTGAATGTGAATTGTAATGGACTCCTTTTAATGGACTCGCTTTGCACGACCATGTCCGCAAACCCGATGGCGACTGTGGCGGGGTGAAACACGCCAGTCTGTCAGGTAACTTCGGGATGGAAGGGCGACCTCAATGTCTCACGTCTATTTGGCGCCAAGAGTGATCATGTCGCTGGAGACCGACACGGGACGGTCATCGGAGACGAGGACGAACCATTGGGCGGCTTCGGCGGGGATGCGGGCCTCGAAAACTTCACCGCGTTTCTCGGCTAACACCGCGTTCCATTTGCGCTCGACGACGGCCTTTGCAAGCAGGGTCGGGTCTTGGAGCGTCTCGCCTGGGAAGGGTGCTGCCCAGTAGATCTCCGTCTTGGTGAGGGCGTGCGGTGCATCGACCTTGAAGCGGGCGAGGGAGGCGTCGTCGGTCTTTTCGAGGGTCACTTTTGGCAGGGGTTTCCCGATGCCCTTGAGATGATATTCGAAATAGGGGACTTCCATTTCGAGCCAATTGGCGCGATTGCCGATGAGCTGCGGGTGTTTCGGGTCGATCTTGACGCCTTCGAAGCCGGTGCCGCCGGGGATGAGCGCCTTGTGGTTACTGTTGGGAGAGTAGAAATGGTTTTTCTCACTTGGGATGGCCTCGAGCGTGGTCTGCACCGCGTCGGGCCAGCCGAAGAAGTCGTTGGCCGCCCCAGCGAGGAAGAACGCGGCTTTCATGTTTGGGACGCGTCGACCGGGGTCGAGGTCGCGGAGCCAGCGGTCGCGTTCTTCGGCAGTCATGTTGGCGTAGAGCGCACCGGGTTTGGCGTTCGGACTGGGTTTGCCGCCGCGCCAATTGCCGACGTCAAAGAAACCGCAGCCCCAGATTGCGAAGCCGGCCTTCACCTTGTCGCCGGCGAGGCCGCAGACCATCGTGGTCATCGTGCCACCCCACGAGACGCCGACGACGCCGATATTCGCGATGTCGGTCTCTGGCAGCGAGCGCAGGAGGTCGAGAGCTTTCATGGCCGCGAGCATCCCGTCGAAGATCACGCTCTTTGTCGTATCGGGCTGCATCGAGTAGCGTCCGTCGGCGTAGCCTTTGGACATCGGCAGGTCGCCGCGGGTGAGGGGGCTGTAAAGGCCGGGCATGTCAGGGGCGATGGCGACGTAGCCGCGCTGGGCCCATGCCATCGCCTTTTCTTCCTCAGCATTTCCGCCAGAGCCGTGCAGTACAAGGATGCCGGGGTGCTTGCCTGAAGTATTCGGAATGGCGATGAGCGCGTAAGCCTCGTTCTTGTCTCGGATACGGTAGAGCACGCGTCGCACCGTGATTCCGGGAGGCGGGGTGAGGAATTCCTTGGTGATAACCGGCGTCTTGCCGTCGAGGACTTGAGCAAATGGATCGCCAGCATCGGCGGCGTGGAGAACGGCGATCGGTGCTAGCAGGAGGGTGGCGAGAAGGGGTAGTAACTTCATTGTGGTCAGGGGTTGGACTTCGGGTGAGCGCGCCGAGTTGGTTCGAGGAGTTGAGCGGCGAGGCGTCGGCTTGGGCCTTGAAGGCGGGAGAATAGAGGGGCGGTGTCCTCGAGTGGTTTAGGGGAAAAGCGAGGCGGCTTGTTCTGTAAGAGAGGAAAGGGGTTGGTCTTAATGTCGCCGCATCGTTGTCCGTGATCTATCCGTAACATGAAATCTTCGCGACCCCCAAACCACAAGATCCTCATTCTAATTGTCGTTCATCCCTTGGAGGCGTAAACGGAGTGAGACCTTTCCGCTCCACTCAACGATTGATTTACTAGCCATGTACCAAACCAAAGCTTACTCCGCTGCCAGTGCCACTTCACCTTTGGCGTCTACGCTTATCCCTCGACGCGAACCGACTGCGCGTGACGTGCAGATAGAGATTCTCTTTTGCGGCATCTGTCACTCAGACCTGCATACTGCGCGCAATGAGTGGAGTAGCGTAATGCAAACCACTTATCCGTGCGTTCCGGGTCACGAAATCGTCGGTCGCGTGGTCAAGGTCGGCTCCGAGGTCACCAAGTATAAAGCGGGTGACACCGTCGGCGTCGGTTGTCTCGTAGACTCCGATCAAAGCTGCCCTTGCTGCCAGGAAAACTTGGAAAACCTCTGCGCAAATGGCATTTTCACGTACAACTCTCCCGACAAGCACGGCACCGCTCCAGTGACCTACGGGGGGTATTCCAGCAGCATCGTGGTGGACGAGCACTTCGTTCTGCGTATCCCAGCCAACCTCGACCTCGCTGGGGCCGCTCCATTGCTGTGCGCTGGAATCACAACTTACTCGCCCATGATGCGCGCCAAAGTCGGTCCCGGAAAGAAGGTGGGAATTGTCGGTCTTGGTGGTTTGGGACACATGGGCGTGAAACTTGCAGATGCTTTCGGTGCCCATGTTGTCGTCTTTACGACCTCGCCTCACAAGCAGGACGATGCCTTACGTTTGGGCGCAGATGAGGTCGTGCTTTCTGATCATCCCGACCAAATGCAGAAGCACGCTGGAAGTTTCGACTTCATCCTCGATTGCGTCTCCGCTGAGCACGACATTAATGCCTACCTCAGCCTACTGAAGCACGACGGCAACATGACCCTGGTTGGCGCTCCCGAGAAGCCGCTCACCCTTTCCGCCTTCTCGTTGATCTTCGGGCGGCGTACCCTATCAGGCTCCCTGATTGGTGGTATTGCCGAGACTCAGGAAATGCTCGATTTTTGTGGGCAGCACAACATCACTTCCGATGTTGAAGTCATTCCGATTCAAAGCCTCAATGAAGCTTACGAGCGAATGAGCAAGTCGGATGTTAAGTATCGCTTTTCTATCGATATGGCCTCGTTGAAATAGGCGTGGCAGCGCGTGCGCCTCTCGACAAATCCGATTAGAACTTTACGTCGGGGGCGCTGCTGTTTGGTGGAAAGGTTTGAATTACTTAAATATTCACTTTTTCCCAATACCCGTCGCTATTCAGTTTTGTAACGCCGATGCATTCTTTTCTGAATTCAGTCGGACTTAAGATCGAAAGGAATTTCGTGCTCGCCTCGTATAAATAATAGGTTTTTCCGACAACTGGCTCGAATCCTATTTTAAAAGAGTCAACGAATTCATTCCACTCCCACAAGGCAATGGTCTCTTCATATTGCCTCTTAATGTCATCCATTTTAGCGGAGGCGTAGTTGTATAATTTACTCTTCCGATTGCTATCGATAACGGAAAGGTCAATTTGTGCAATCACTTGACCACCTCTACTGGTGTCGTAAGGGAGTAAGGATTTGATCTGGCCTTCTTTTTCGGGCATAAGGAAAAAACTTAAGGAATTCGATTTTGGACTGCGCGTGGCGTTCTGCAGGCTACAACTCTTGGAAGGTAATTTTAGGGCAATATCAGGTCTTGCGCGGGGGCGGAATCTTTTAGTGCGAAGTGGAATCGAGCGGTCGGCTCCGAGTACCGCCTAATGAGCGGGTCCGGGCCGTTGCTCCACCTTCGCGCGCTGACAGCACCAAATCGTGGCGCAACTCAGAACCAATACGGAGCCAAGAATCAAAAAGCAGTCGTCAAAAGCCATCACGTAGGCCTCGCGACGAATCGTTGCCTGCAAGGCGAATAACGCTCGATGCATCGCAGTGCTGGCATCGCTGCCTGTCTGCATGAAAGCGGCGCTCAGCTCGGCGAGCCGCATCTGGGTGGCGGGCGCGTATCCTTGAACGGCCTCCCCAAGTTGCGCACTGTGGAAACGTTCGCGCATACTCACCAACGTGCCCCCTAGGGCGATGCCGACCGAACCGCCTAAGTTTCGCATCATATTAAAAAGTGCGGAGGCATTGCCCGCTTGGGACATCTCGATTCCCGCAGTGGCAATTGAGGTGAGCGGCACCATAATAAGGGGCTGCCCGATGGCCCGCATGACTTGCGAAACAATGAGCTGATCGTGCCCAGTGTCGTGCGACATCCATCCGTTGAGAAGGGCGCTTCCCCCGAAGAAGGCCATCCCGATTGTCACCAAAACTCTGGGGTCGTAGCGTGGCATTAGGGCGCGGGCGACGAAGGGCATGAGCACGAGTTGGGGCCAGCCCATCCACATGATAGTTTCGCCGATCTGAGTGGAGTTGTAATGTTGTACCTGAGCGAGATACACCGGAAGAATGTACGACAATCCGTACAGCCCGACGCCTAACGCGATGTTGGTCAGTCCTGCGAACCCAAAGTTGCGTCTGCCGAACAGCCGCAGGTTGACTAGGGGCCGCGGATGCAGCCATTCAATAAGGACAAAACTTCCCAAACAGACAAACGCCACAATCGCAAGCTGCGCGATCATGTCGGACTCAAACCAATCGTTGCGGTTTCCTTCCTCGAGAAAAATGGTGAGTGCGGCTAGTCCCACAGCCATCGTGGAGATGCCGGCCCAATCTCCATTTCTTAAGCGCTTTAATTCCATGGGTTCATCATCGAGACCCCAGTAAATTGCTGCGCACAATAGAAGCCCGGGAAGTACGTTGAGATAAAAAATAGAAGGCCAGCCGAACGCCTCAGTCAGCCAGCCTCCGATGGTCGGTCCCACACTTGGGGCGAAGGTTGCGGTGATCCCAAAAAGAGCAAATCCAGTCGCTCTTTGAGATGGGGGAAGCGTGCGCAGGATAATAGTGAAGGCCATGGGGATCAGCACGCCACCCGCGAACCCCTGCAGCACGCGACAAAAAATCATCGAGCCGAGGCTGTTGGCGAAGCCGCATGCGACGCTTGCCACCAAAAAAAACACGGCATTCCCCATGACGTAACGGCGGGTTCCAAAGGCGCCGGCCATCCATGCGGTGAGGGGAATGACGATAATTTCCGCAACCAAATACGCTGTGGAAATCCACGCGCCCTCGTCCAGCGTCGCGGCGATGGAGCCCGTAATTTCCGCAAGCGAGGCGTTCGTAATTTGGATGTCCAGCACGGCCATGAACGCGCCCAACACCGCGCCAAACACCGCCACCCATTGGCGGAGCGTCACTTTTTCGCCCACTGCGCTTCCCGAATGAGCGCTGGGGTGAGGCACGCTCTTACTCATGCGCGCGGGTGGCGGAGAGGGCTCCCAGAACGTGGACGGGTTCCCTAACGTTCACGCTGACAATCACGGAGAAACCCGGCAACAAACGGCCATTGAATTCACGAGCGTCTGCTTCATCAAAGTAAATTTTGACCGGCACGCGTTGCACCACTTTCGTAAAGTTGCCCGTCGCGTTGTCTGGCGGGAGCAGCGCGAAAGTGGCTCCACTGGCGGGGGAAACACTTTCGACGCTGGCTGGGAATATTCGGTCGGGGAAGGCGTCGATGCGAACTTCTACGCGCTGCCCGTGTTGCATTTTCGAGACCTGTGTCTCCTTGAAATTAGCAACGATCCACGAAAAGTCTTCGACCACGGCCATGAGCGGCTGTCCAGGAAAGACACGGTTACCGGTCTGAACGGCTTTGGCACCGATGTGCCCGTCGCTTGGCGCTTTTATCACGGTGTATGAAAGTTGGAGTTCCGCTTCGTGCAAGGCGGCGAGCGAGACGTCTTTTCCCGCTTCAGCCAGAGCGAGTGCGGCGGCTGCGGCGTCCTTTGCGGCGCGGGCGGTATCGATGTCGGCTATGGAAAAAACGCGGCTCTTAATCAGTTCGGAGGCGCGCTCGAAGTCGGCCTTGGCTTTACTGGAATTCGCCTGAGCCAGAGCGATTTGAGCATCAGCTTGAAGGAGCGTGGCGCGCGCGCGACTCAGTGCGGCTTGTTCATCGCCATCGTCCATCTTTATCAGGATTTGACCCGCTTTTACAGGCTGGTGGTCGAGAACCAAGACCTCTGAAATAGAGCCTGAAGTCCGAGACGAAATCTGATGGGCCGTCCCTACAATCGTGGCGTTGTCGGTTTTCTCCCAAGTGCGCGCCTGATTCCACCAATGGTGTATCGCAAGCAACAAAACGGTTGCCACGACGGTGAGCAGGATCGCTTTGAGCGCGGGGAAACTTCGCGAATCACTCCCAATTTGACCGCGATTTTGGGGGTTGAGCTGATCGGGAGGTTTGAGCGCAGCGGGCGGAGTGTCCACCGCTCAAGTATCTCATCAAAGCGGTTTGATAACAAAGTTTCCTGTTAAAAATGCCAAAACTTTAACAGGAGTGCGACTTTCGCGAACTCGAATTGGCGCTGATTGTGATCGTTTGAGCTGTTCAGGCTAATACTAGATAAATTATTAATTTGGAGGCTTCTAGATATAAAACTGTGCTTGGGTGGCGTTCTTCTCCCGCGCTCTGCGCACAGAGCGTCACATAAACGTATAACGGTAATGCTTCCTTTTGAGGGAAAAACGATTACTCAAAAGTCATAACTAAGATCCACGCACTTTTTTCTCCGTCTAATTATGTTCAAAAACCTTTCCGTCCGAAGCCGCTTGGTACTTTGTTTTTCCATTCAAACAGTCCTGAGTTTGGCGGGTTTATTCTACGAGCATAGAATCACTGAGGCTCAGATGAATGCTCTCGGGAGGCTGAACCGTGATTTTCTCGAACATTCCGTAAACGTCCAAGGGGCGCTTTTTAGGATTCAGTCACTTCCCGCCGAACAGATTTTGGCTCTGCTGCAGGGATCTATTGTCATGTATTCTGATCCTGAGGCACTTCCTTCGGCTTTCATTCGTCTGAAAGCCATCAGGGATGAGTTTACTGACGCGATAGAGGCTTTAAAATTTGCAATTCACTCAGCGAAGGTGACCGATGCTCTTGAGGCTACCTTGGATTATTCGCAGCGATTTAATGAAGCTTTGGATAAAGCGGCGCGTCTTTTGGAGAAAGGCGAGAAGCAGGAAGCGACCGATGTGTTGATGAATCGGGGCAGCCAACTACAGGCGTCTTTTGTGGCAAGCGTGGCGAATTTACAATCCGCTTGTGCTGGGGAACAATCCGAGAAAATGGAAGAGACGCAAATCCTTGATTCGAAACGTGTTTTAGTAGAGCGTCGATCGCTTTTTTGGATAGTGACAGGGATAGTAGGAGCCGGATTGGGCTTTATCTTTTTGATCAGGCACGCCGTTTGGGCCCGTGGTTAACCAGCGATTTTCTCGGTTGTTTGCCTTACCGATTTGCAATTGCGTTTGAGTGGGCGTAAGCAAGCGATGCCGCACGCTTATTTGCGCGAGTTGCAGAGAACGCCGTGGGTTGAGCGGGTAAGGGGTGGGTGGTGAAGTGTTTTGATGGATGCGTGAGTCGCTCGAGGGCGTTTAAGCAAAGTAGATTCATGCATCGTGATGCGGGTGTGCGCTTGGATTCACCCAATTTTCACAAGAAAAGGACTCATTCGTCTTCATGGCCTGTTGAGATGAGTATCTCGGATAGAGATAAAGCGCATGTCTACGCAACTTCTTGCGATTTTAACTGGGCTGGGATTGGCCGACTTAATGCCACGTTTTTACGCAGAGGGCATCGATGACGATTTGCTGCGTGAACTTACTGACATAGATCTGCAACTCATCGGCGTCAGCCGGTTAGGGGATCGCAAGCGCCTCCTCAAGCAACTCGCAGGCGCCCAAACCTCAGCTGAACTTGCGCTGGCGGGTGCCATTGTTCCCGAGATCGGCGTCGAGGATGTGGGGGTTCACGATCCTCACGATGCCGCAGGTGAAACGCTCGAATTGAAACTGCCGGGCGGCGAGCCAATCAGGTTTTCGTTCTGCCCTCCAGGGATTTTTCATATGGGCAGTCCGAATGAAGAACCGAAGCGTTGCGAGGATGAAGTGCCAGTGCGTGTGCAATTTAAGACAGGCTTTTGGATCGCACAGACGCCGGTGACTCAATCGCAGTTCGGAGCGGTGGTTCGAGAAAATCCCAGCCATTTTCGCGGAGAAACGCTTCCTGTGGACAGTGTTTCGTGGGGAGATTCGCAAAACTTCGTCAACATGTTGAGTGATTCGGCTGAGATTCCCAAAGGGTTCCATCTAGAACTCCCGACCGAGGCGCAATGGGAGTACGCTTGCCGTGCTGGGACTCAATCGGTGTTCGGCTTTGGCGACAGCCTTACGAGCGTCGAGGCGAATTTTGACGGCAATCATCACTATCCCAGTAATTCAAAGAAAGGGCCCTATCTTGGGAAAACCACGCCGGTGTGCAAATACCGACCGAATGCTTGGGGTATTTTTGATATGCACGGAAATGTCTGGGAGTGGTGCAAGGACTGGTATGGCGATACGCGGTTAGGTGGCGTGGATCCTCAGGGCCCGAGTTTCGGTGTCAATCGGGTTCGACGCGGTGGCGCATGGAATGGCGGCGCGGCCTTCTGTCGGGCTGCCTTCCGTTACTATAGGAGCCCAGAATACCGCAGTAATCATTTCGGGTTTAGGGTCGCGCTGGTGGCACGGAAATGACTTTTGGCGCTTTGAAGCAGAGACCTAGAGGCAAAACGCTTGGACTAAACGTGGTGGTTGCCGATTCGTTCCCAAAACTCATAGCCAACGCGGTCCTTGGCCCCGCCTTTGAAATATCCTATGCCGTCCATGCCGTTTTTCGGGAGGGTAAATTGACGATCTCCTCGCACAGCTCTCCGCCCACAAGCTGTACCTCGTACTCGCAGACGAATCAGCGCCGAGCAACACGAGGCGCGGGAACGCTCCCCAATCGGAGCT
Source organism: uncultured Spartobacteria bacterium (assembly GCA_903919125.1). Lineage (GTDB taxonomy): Bacteria > Verrucomicrobiota > Verrucomicrobiia > Chthoniobacterales > Chthoniobacteraceae > Chth-196. The sequence goes on from CAIXGS010000067.1 coordinate 18,625, forward strand.
CAAAATGGAAACTGCTGCGTTTCAGCTCAGCAGCTCGCTGACCACCCGCGCGCTTTGACCGTCGGTGAGGGTCAGGTTCGCGGCGTTGCGGATGAAGCCGAGTTTGGTGTGATCAAAGCCAAAGCAGTGCAGCAAGGTGGCATGCCAATCGTAGTGGTTGACCACATCCTTGACCGCCTCGTGGCCCCACTCATCAGTTTCTCCGTAAACCAGGCCGCCCTTGAACCCGCCGCCCGCAATCCACTGGCTGAAACCGTGCGTGTTGTGGTCGCGGCCCCATTTTGCGCGGCCGGCGTCGTTTTGAAGCACGGGGAGGCGTCCCATTTCCCCGCCCCAATGCACGATGGTGCTTTCCAGAAGACCACGCTGTTTGAGGTCGAGCACGAGCGCCGCACTGGGCCGGTCGGTTTCCGCGCACCGCTCCGGCAGCGCTTTGATGAGCCCTCCGTGATGGTCCCAGCTTTGTCCATTGTTGAGCACCTGCACGTAGCGGACCCCGCGTTCAATCAAGCGCCGTGCGACGAGGCAGCGGCGGCCGTAGTCGGCGGTGAGCGGGTTGTCGACTCCGTAGAGGCTGAGGACGTGTTTGGGTTCGCTCGAAATGTCGAGAGCCTCCTTGGCCGCCAACTGCATGCGCCCGGCCAGTTCGTAGCTCGCAATCCGTGCGCGCAAATCATGTTCTCCGGGATGCTCTGCCGCGTGTTTCTCGTTGAGCGCGTGAAGGAGATCCATCTGCCGGATTTGGGGCGGGCCCGCGAGCGCGCCGGGGGGATCTAGGTTCAGAATGTAGGGCTCCTTGGCGCGCACTAAAGTTCCCTGGTAGGCAGAGGGCAGCCAGCCGTTGGTCCAGTGCTGTTGCTGGAAAGTGGGCAGCCCCGAGGGATGCGCAAGCACCACGTAGGCTGGAAGATCCCGCGTCTCGCTTCCAAGAGCGTACGCCACCCAGGCGCCTACCGTCGGCCGGCCCACGGTGCCTTTGCCCGTCTGCATCGCCAGCATTCCTTGCAGATGATTGCTGACGCCCGACTTCATCGAGCGGATCAGCGTGATGTCGTCCGCCACCTCCTGGAGTCCGGGTAAAAGTTCGCTCAGTTCCATGCCGCATTTGCCGGACCTGACGAAATTCCACGGGCTTCCGAACACCGTCGAAGAGGCCTCCGCGACGTTGTCGTATTTCACCTCGCCCGGAAATTTTTTGCCGTCGTATTGGGTCAACATCGGCTTGGGATCGAAGAGATCCATTTGCGAGGGACCGCCCATCATAAAGAGCGAGATCATCGCCTTCGCCTTCCCGGCCGCCGGCGGGACTTTGGGTTTGAGGTCGAAGCTTTCACCGCCAAGCAGCGGTTTGATGGGCGCGGCCAGTAGCTGGTCGTCGCGCAGGAGCGAGGCAAGGGCGAGGCCGCCGAGCCCGAAACTGCCGGTGTGCAAAAAGTGGCGGCGCGAGCAGAGAGTGGAAGGGGAGTGCATGGCAGGAAAAAGGAAGCGCGCCTCTACGAGGCTGTAACGGGTGAAATGAAAGTTCCGATGCCGGAGGCATCAAAGCCATTAGCTGGTGGTTGAGCAATAGCGACACCACCGGACCCTACCCCCATGAGGATCGCATCCCGGAGGGATGCCAGAAAACGACCTACCCTGACGAGGGACAAGCCGCACCGCCTAGCAATCACTGGCATCCCCTTTGGGATGCATGCAGAGGGGACGCAATCCGGTGGTGTCGCGCCTGCGGCGCTCAAACACCGGCTAATGGCTTTCATGCCTTCAGCATGACAGAAAGCGGTGTACTCCTTCAGCCGCTCAAGGGCTCGTTCAAGGTAATTCATTGGTGAAATCACGGATCGGTTTCATTGAACAATGCGACGCCCGATCTGATATTTTGAGTCTTACAGGGTACTACGTTATTCGAGGTAGAGAAAGCGGTTGGAGGAAAGGAGCGCTTGGCAAAGGGAGCCGAAGGCCTCCCGTTGCGTATCGGGGGCGGGGGAATCCTTGGGCAGCGGGTGTTTTTCGGCGTAATCGCGAAGGTGTTCGGCCTGTTCGGAAAGCATCACTAGAAAACGGTCTTCCTCGGCCGGCAACGGCGCGCGGCCTTGCGTGAGAAGCCAGGCCCGCCGGACCTGCTCGCGCGCGTTCCCCGGCTTTTCCTTGCGAACGCGGTCTGCGAGGGCCCTGCCGTTTTGGACCACAAAGTCGTCGTTCAAAAGAAACAACGCCTGAGGCGCTACCGTCGATGAGGTGCGGCTTTCGCAGTTGGGATCCATGATCGGCGAATCAAAAGTATCGAGCATCGTCATCGGCATTTTACGCCGCATTTGGAGATACACCGACCGCCTGTTGACCGCTGGAGCCGTTGTATCGACTTTCACGACGTCCCCGTTCGCGTTGAGTTGCTCCACGCCCGCCACGATCCGGCCTTCTGGCGTACGCCCCGCCGTGACCGGTGGGCCGAACATCTCTCGGTTCAACACCCCGGTGGTCGTCAGCATCGCGTCGCGCACCGTCTCCGCGTCCAGACGCCGGATCCGGTAGCGCCCGTACCACTGGTTGTCGGGATCCTTTGCAACAGAAGCCTCGCTGTGCGCGGACTGGCGGTAGGTCTGGCTCAGGACCATTTCGCGGTGCATGGCCTTGAGGCTCCAGCCCGAGGAAACAAATTTCGCCGCCAGATAATCCAGCAGTTCCGGATGTGTCGGTAATTCGCCAAGCCGCCCGAAATCCCCGGCCGAGCTGACAATCCCGCGGCCGAAGTGATGGAGCCAGACGCGGTTCATGAGTACGCGCGCGACCAGCGGGTGTTTGCCAGACGTCAGCCATTTCGCGTAGGCAAGCCGGCGCCCGGTCGTTGCAAGCGCGGGGTCTGGCTTTTGAAGTTCGGGTCCGCTCAGTACGGAGAGTTCGCCGGGAGTGACTTCCTCCTTCAACTGTTCGTGATCGCCACGGTGGTGGATCTGGCTTTTGGGAACGTCACCAGCCACTTCGGTGAGGACGGAGAGCATTCCCTCGGCCGGTTTGGTGGCGCGCAGTTTGGTGGCTTCGGTACGTTTTTCGAGGACCTGTTTGTCGGCCTTCGGGTCGTAAAGGTTCAGGTTGAAGAGGGTCAGAGCGGAGGGGTATTTTTTTAAAAGCGCCTCTTGCTCCGGCTTGCGAGCGGCCTTCTCGGTGGCGCGTGCGGCGCGGTAGGGCTCGCGGTCCGCCTCGGGTAAGTCCAAGATCTTCTTTTCAAAAATGCCGTCCAGAAACGCCCGCTCCATACGCTTTGCTTCCGCGTCGATCGCCACCGCTTGTTTCTCGATCTCAGCCGCCTTCTCCTTGTCCTGCGGCGTGTAAAGAGACACTAAACGTTGGGGCGGCGTGCGCCACTTGCGCCAGTCCAGCGCGGGCTCGAAGATGGCGCGGAACCGGTAGTAGTCGACCTGCGTGATCGGATCGTAGCGATGATCGTGGCACTGGGCGCACGCCACCGTCAGCCCGAGCAGGGACGTGGAAACGATGCGCACGGTGTCGGCGATGTTTTGGTTCTTGGCCAGGTTCGCATCGGGCACGGCGTCGCCGGAGCCATCGGGGGCCTGCCTGAGAAAACCGGTGGCGGCGAGGGCGTCAAACTTTTCCGGGGTTTGCACAGCCTCCGCCAGTTTTCCGTGGGACACGCCTACCAGCTCGTCCCCCGCGAGTTGTTCTTGGATGAAACGATCCCACGGCTTGTCTGCGTTGAGTGAGCGGATCACGTAGTCTCGGTAGCGCCATGCGTGCGGGCGGAGGGAGTCAGCGTCCGCGTAGCCGTTGCTGTCTGAATACCCGGCGATGTCGAGCCAGTGCCGCGCCCAGCGTTCACCGTAGGCTTTGGAGGCGAGGAGTCGCTCGACTTGGTCCGCGTAGGCGACGGGGTTTGGATCGGCCACAAAAGCTGCGATCTCCTCGGGCGAGGGCGGCAATCCGGTCAGGTCCAGACTGAGCCGGCGCAGAAGCTCGGCGCGGCTGGCTTCCGGGGCAAAAGCAAGGCCCTGCTTTTGCAGCTTTTCACGTACAAACGCGTCTAGGATCCCTAGGTTCGGCGCGTCTGGAAACTGGGGTACGGCATACGCCTGCACCGGTTGGTACGCCCAGAATTTACGGTCTTGTTCGGTGATGAAGGGTCCGGGGGGCAGTGTTTCCGGCTCCACCTCGCTGCTTTTGGCACCCGCGCGGATCCAGTTTTCTAGGACGGTCAGTTCTTCGGGTGAAATCTTTTTCCCCTTTTTTGGCATTTCACCGTCCCGGATTACCCGCACAATTTCGCTGGCATTAGGCTCGCCCGGCACCAGAAGCGGCGCGCCGTCCTTGGTGTGGCCATCCAAAAACCTGCGCAGCCTCAGATCCACGCCGCCACCGGGTTTGGCCTCCTCCCCGTGACAATGCGTGCAATGCGTCTTTAGAATAGGCCGCACCTGGGTTTCGTACACGGGCGTCTGGACCACTGTGGCGCCGGCGGCCGGCGGTGCGGCACAGCCAAACAGCCCCGCCGTGACTAGAAACGTTCGCAGGATGGGGGAGAGGGGACTCATTTGAGGCGGTAGAGAAGACTTTGTTGACGTCGGTTTGTTAGATAACTCCGCGTCGCCTCTCTGAAATTTGGAAACAGTGGGGCACGCAAGCAGCAATAAAAAGGCAGCAGCGTATTTTCAGCTGAGTCGTCGAGGTGACTCTTCCCAAAAGGTTACACCACGAAACTTGGGCGGTTGAACTTCTGTTTCAAGAATTGGCCGTTAGCCATTAGCGCTTGCGCGTCGCTTGCAGACACGTTGGCGACGATTTCGCGCATTTTGGCCTCGAGCAATGTCAATTGTTCACCCATCAGTTGACGGGCTGTTTTACCCTCGCTCAAAGGGTGTGTAGTACGAAAAGCAGGTGGAAGTGCTGCGTAATTGGAAAGCGTCTCCGGCAGATAACTCAGCACCGTTTCGCGCACAAGAAATAGGTCTTCACCGCCAGGTGCTTGCCCAAGCAGTCTCGGAAGGACCTCGGCCACCGAGTCTCGAATGCTTTGTAAATTGGCGCGCATTTCTGGAGTAAGATGAGGCGCCGCACCAGTGGCGAGCTCGTCCAAGTGACGCAGCGTTTCTTCGACGCCAAGGCTGTTGGCGATTTCACGTTCCAGGTCAGGCGGACGGCGTCCCAAGAGCAAACCGAGTGCGTATAGTGCCAGCGTGATCAGAAGCCACCCGCGTGAAATCAGTCCTGCGAAAAGCAGCCCAGGGCCAATTAGCGCGAGCGTACAGCCGAGCAAATTTGCGGTGCTGTAAAAAAACAAAAGGGCGCGCGTCCGAAAAGCTAGCCGCAACATACTTTACTGGTATCCCCGAATTTCCTTAAAAACCAGTGCCAGACGAGACTTGCGTCCATCGAACACGCGTCCACCGGCTAACTGCGCAAGCGCTTGCATCTCCGCAACGTTACCTTCTCCAAAAAGAATCGGAAAAATACGCGCTGCCGTGCCGCTTCGATGAGAATCTTTGAACTGGTCAAACGTGACGCCTTCGTTGTTTAAGCCATCGGTAAGCAGCACGATGCTGACGAGCCGTCCCGGATCTCGCTGGATTTCCTCTTTAGCAACGAGTTCAGCGGCCGTAAGTGCCGAGTAAATTGCGGTACCACCATCAGCAATCAGCCCATCGGCTTGCTTGCGCACCGCTTCCTGAACGCTTTGGATATCACTCTCTTCAAATTGAAAGGAAACTGGTGCACCCACTTTGTTGGAAAACTGTATGAGTACGACCCGTTCCCGGGTTTGAAACGCTGCGTACCGCGAACTCGCAGTCGCAACGCCTGCGCCTGCAAGCACCTTCAATGCCTCGCGCATACCGTCCAACCGTGGTCCGCGCATGGAACCGCTGACATCCAAAACGAAGATCGAAGTCGCGGGTTTGCGCCACTGAGCTTGGAACGCGCCTAGAATCGCGTCGATTACCTCCAAACGATTGGGAAACGAGAGTTCGGCAACCACCGCCGTTGGGAGAGTGGGCGCTGTGGCGGCTTCTGGGTTGGATGGGCGCAAATAGGCGGCGGCGAGCGGACCTCTCTGAAAAGGCGTCGCTTTCAGGCAAGCGACGATTCTCTTGAAAAGTTCCTGCTTCTGAGGGTTGAGCAACAACAGCGGGTAATCAGCGGAAATCATTCCGTCGCGTGGGTAGATCAGAGTCAACTGATCGGAGGACGGTAGCTTTTCATTTGCACGCAATAGCACGGCCTCGTAATTGATCAGCGCATCGACAGAGGAGGGATCGCGCAAAAACGCTTCTGCGAGCCACCCAGAACTGCCTGCCGTTAATTGTTGTCCTGAGAGGAAGGCCTTAAGTTTTTGGACATCGACATCCTGCACCGAGAGATCCTCGCTTTTGCCCGCCAACGCTGAGGCCACAGCGAAAAGAGCACTCATGCCGGTGTTGGAACTGGTTGGGTTCGTCATCCCGTAGCGCAGTCGCCCCGATCCTGCGGCTGCTGCAATATCGGCCCAAGTGGGTGCTGCTTTATCCCATCCAAGGGAAGCCGCCTTCGTGCGTTTTATCCCAAGTGCGATCCGCGAATAAAACAATTTTTCGCGCGCAATGGGTTTGGTTTGCAACGCAAGTGCCGGATACGCGCCATTCGGAGGCAAGATGGCATCAAAGCTTTCGCCCGCGTTGATTCGTTCGACGATGTCCAGTGTGCCTGCATAAGAAAATACAAGGTTGATCCCCACCGCGCGGGTCGCGTTTTGGATGGCTGGTTCAAGCTCCTTCAGTTCTGAGCCCGCAAGCACACTGAAAGATTCCGCGCTGGACGGAATCGCCACCAAAGACGCTTCGTCCGACTGCTTACCGCAGCCAAAGATGGCCGAGCACAGAGTTGCCAGCGCAAGAAGCGGGAGAAGTTTCGCTTTAAGTCGGTGCAGAAGTCGGAGAACCAACTTGAAGCGGTTCATAACTTCACCTCACCCTTCTCCTCTAATGCGCCTAGCGACTCCTCTTGGCGTACTCTGTCGAGGTACGTCTTGCTCTTGGCGACTTCCTCGGAAAGGACGTTGACGGTAGTCTGCATCGAAGTCAGCGCCTTGCTCTTGAAGTCGGCAATTGCGTCCATTGTCTGGTAAATGTTCTGAAACGCCTGCTGGAGTTTCGCGATCTCAATAGTCCCAGACGCTGCCTGTTGGTGAATAGCCGCGCTTTGATCACGTAACATTTCACTGGTGGCGGCGATCATATTCCCCGTCGTCGTATTCAACGCCGTGATTTGGTCGAGCACCAATTTCTGGTTACCCAAAGCCTGCGCCACTATCACCGCCGTGCGCAGCGCCGCCACAGTCGTCGTCGTTGCTCGATCCACGCCCTTCATCAGCTCAAGATTGTTTTTGCGAATCAAATCCAGAGCCAGGTAGCCCTGCACGTTAACCGCAAGTTGCGTCAGTAAATCCGTCACCTTCTGGCGCGCGTAAAACAGAATTTCCTCCCGCACCACCCGCGCCTTTTCAGGATCGTGAACTTCAATCTCGCCCACTTTTTTAGCAAGCTGCGCATCCAGCGACTTACCGATGTGAACAAACTTTTCCAGCCGCTCCATCAACCCCCATAGGTTCGTCTTCTCCAACTCAATATCCACATTGTCTCTCAACAACTCGTCCTTCCCTCGTTTCAACGATTCAATCACCGCGCTCAAATGCGTCTGCGAGGATTGGTAACGGTCAAAATAGTCTGTCAGCCGATTACCCATCGGAATTAACCCCAATAACTTCCGCGCGGAAAACAAATCTCCTTGCCGCGATGGATCCAGCGCTTCCACTTGACGCCGCAAATCCACCAGCGATTGCCCAATCTTCGCTCCCTGCGAAAGCGCGCCCTCTTTGAGGCTGCCCACGGGACGTTCGAGCATTCGGTTCGAAACGGAAGCGGAAGCGACAATATCTTTGTTGCCCATGGAGTGAATGCGCTCCACCGCTTCTTTAAACTTAGGATGTTGCGAATCGTGCGCGGTCACCTCATCGATAAACTGCCGAACCTGTTCTTCCAACGAGACAAGGTCCTCAGGTTTCAAACGAACCTTGCCACTCGCGGATTCTGGGGGAATCACTGGCACAGGCTGGGGCGGTTCCAGAGTAAACGTTTGAGGCGATTGAAGTTCAGGCGACTGAGTGGGTGTTGGGGATTCCATGGGGAGTCTTGTGATGTTGCGGTTTTTTAATTGAGAGGTTATTAAATTTGCGCGATCTGAAAGTCAGTTTGCTTGAGCGCGTAACTTAGTGAACTTAGACGCAAGTCTTCTCGGAATATGTTGCGTTACTTGAACTTTGCTTCAATCCCAATAATCATTTGTTCGAGCCACTCGTAACTGGGTGGGTCAATCACATCGACAAGAATTTCGGGCACGTGCACGCCTCGTTTCGCCCAAGTCTCAGGGCCCTTGAGGTCGCCTCCCGTGCGGAAACCGTATTCATGGGCGAGTTCCCGAAGCGCAGGATTGTTCTCCAACGCATCACCCAAACGCGCGCCCGATGAGGTGAACGGCACGAGCACGTGCTTAGAGAAAACAGTGGGTTTTGGGTACATTAATACCATCTCGCCCTTGAGTCGCTCTGGATTTTTCAACCAAAACTCGACCAGTTGTGACTCGTAAACAACCAAAAGGGGCGCCTTTCCCATGCCGAGTGCTAGATAATCCTCAAAGGGACCAGCGGAGGACTGCTCCTGAAAACCTTGCTTGAGGAAAAGTGGGGCAACCTTCGAGATTGCTCGCGTCGCCTCCTCTGCACTTTGCACGATTTGCTGCTGATTTGCGACGTAACTGGCCAGCGCGAGGTACATCGCTGCGGAATTGGATGTGCGCACATCTGTGGAATTCACCAGCACCGCTTTGTTCGTCGGAAAAGCCTCGCTGGAGGGTAGTTCTTTCCAGCGCACCCCCTTTTCGACTAAAGCCAGCAGAGCGGGAAGGTCGACCACGTAGTAAAAGTCACCCTCTTTCGTAGCGATTTTGTTGGCTACGAGGATCTCGGCGATCGGGCGCCAACTGGCAAAAACAATGGGTGTGTAGAACGGTCGATAGACGTTCGAGGCCTTCGCTTGAGCTTGCAATTGGAATGCTGCGGGGGCGCCAGAGGGGAAGCCAAAATCGTACTTCTCTGGATCAAACCGCTTGGCGATTGCGCGGGAACCGGCTTTCTCAACGGTTACCGTAAGGCCCAGTCCAGCAAGAACTTTTTGAACGCGGACATCGGCAAAAAAGGCTTCTTTTTCCGAGCCGATCAAGCCCTTGAGGGTCGCCTGTTTTTGGCGCTCCGACAGCGCAAGTGCATCGGTTGCCCGTTCTAATTGAAGTTGCGAATGGGAATACCAGACACCCGATATGATGGCTCCCAGCAACGCCACAGCAATGAGAGGGGCTATGATTTTGCGCATTCTGATGAAATTAGGGTGCTTCCCGACGAGTAGGAAATTTCTTTTCACCCCCCGGCACGATTTCCTCAGTCTGGACGCGGGAGCGTGAAGGAGACTTGCTTCTGCCCGATTTCAGGTGTGGCGTACAGCGAAATCCAGCCATTATGTGGCGCGGCGGCTTTGATTTCCGTTGCCAATCCAAACACCTTCGCAAGTTCCGTATTTGGACATCCAAACGTGCTCGGACGGCCCCGATCAAAGGCGTACAGAATCTTAGACGGGGGCTTTGTTTGGGTCAGCGCCTTTTGTAACTGCCTGATAATGAAAGTGGCGGAAGGGGGGGGATTCGAACCCCCGGTCAGATTTCTCCAACGTTCGATTTCGAGTCGAGTGCTTTAAACCGGGCTCAGCCACCCTTCCGTTACATTTCCAAATGTAGAAGCCCGCGCGGGGAGCGCAAACTTAAATTGCGTCGTTGCGTGTGCGTGACGGCTTTCTCAAGCGAAGACGCGTGATTTTGACGAAGGCCGCTCTATCCCAACGCGAGGGCTCTCGGCTCTACTTCGCAACCTTGGGATCAAGGTTCGCTGCGAGTTCGTCTTCGGTAACTTTTGAGTTCACCCCGTCGACGGGCACCTCTGCTTTGGCCGTCCATAGAATGGCGTTAAGGACAAGCTTGCGCTGGTCTTCGTTGGCCCATCCCTTGTGGAAGTGTCCTCCAGTGAATCCGAAGCCGCGACCGCCACCCTCACGCTGAACGGCCCATGCTGTGTGTTGCGGTTTCTTTTCTTCGAGGACTTCGCGTTTTTGTTCGGGGTTACCGCTGTGGGAGCCCTCGCCGCGTTGCGTCGTAGACTCGGGTGCCAATGCGCTAAGAATAGGCGTGACGCCGCTCATTCCTGCGCGGAAGCGCATGTGGTAGTACCATTCATCGGTAGTGCTGAACGGTTTGACACCATTGCTGATAGGGTGCTTTGGGAAAGCTGTGTAATTGGCTTCCCAGTGCGGATTCACCGACCAGAACTGTTCAAAGTAGCCACCCAACCAATTTAAAAACTCCTTGGATCCTGGGCCGTCAGAGGAGCGTTCTGGCGGGGGAACCTGCTTGAGGGGCTTGCCGTCAGGACCGATCTCGGGCTGGGGCCAGCCCACTTTATTGAAGGCGGGTTCAACAGCGTAATGAAGGCAGACAAGGCCGCAGCCGCGCTTCATCTGCGCGTCGAGTTGCTCGAGATGGGGAATCGCGGGATGTTTGGCGCCACCATCGGAGTAGATCACAATGGTGTCGGCTTTGTTAATGGCGGCGTCATCGGGCCAGTTTCCGTTTAGGGAGAACTCAGCGACGACAAGGTTAGAGGCGTTATCGTTGAGGCATTTTGCGAGGAGTTGAACCCCGGCGTTGTGCTCGTGCTGACCGGGGCCGTGGCTGGGTTTTCCGGCAATGAACAGGACGTTGCGTTTGGCGTCAGCGGCGTTGGTGTGGGGAAGGAAGGCGGCGAGGCAAAGGAGAGTTAGGGAGGAGAATTTGAACATAGTCTGAGTTATTAAAGTTAGGGCGGGCTAAAAATAATTGGTCTACGGAGAAAAGTTATATCTGCAAAAAGGGTCACGAAAGCAAAAAGCGCCTTCGTGACCCTTGATGTAAAGCTCTAGAAGTAAACTACTTCACAGACTTAAGTTTGATATCTTTAAACTCAACGATCATCGGAGCGCCGGCGTGCATTTGAAGCGCTAGAACGCCTTCCTTTGCGCCCTTTTCATCTTGGTCCGTTACATCGACGGTTTTTTTCCCGTTAATGAAATGCTCCAAGTGGTTTCCCTTGGCTATGATCACGTAGTCATTCCATTCTGCGATGTGGATGGAGTCTTGGATTTCTTGGGAAACTCCGACCGAGCCAGTCACCTCAACGACGTGCTTTCCAGAATCGTTGGGGTTAGCTTTGATTACAGTTTGCTCACCCCGTTTTGCTAAAATCCCGCGCCCTTTTTCCTCGTAAAGGATGCCGGAATAAGTTTTCCCAGTTTCCATGTCGGCCTGATACCCGCCGACAATCGGTCCGTCTGGGCCAGCACTTTTTACTTCACTACGATACTGGATTCCTGAGTTGCCCCAATCGCTGGGCATACGGAACTTGGCGTGGAGCTCAAAGTCACCGACTTTACCGCCCGTCCAAACCAGGAAGGTGTTGTGCCGAAGCGTGCTTTTTTTAGCATTCGCGGGATCCACCGTGGTTTCACCGTGGATGACTCCGTCCTTCACGGACCAGAGGGCGGTGTTGCCCTCCCAGCCTGACAGATCCTTGCCGTTAAAGAGCGATTGTTCTTCAGCGGATGCGGACGCCGAGAGTATTGCACTCGAGAGCGTTACACAACAAGCGAAGGCGAGCAGGCTGGGAGGCAATTTCATAACCTTATTTTGTATCGACTACTTCTTGGACTTGGTGGAGGGTGCTTTTTTGGGAGCAGTTTTGGCGGGAGCCTTCGCAGCAGCTTTGGCGGGAGCCTTCACAGCGGCTTTGGCAGGAGCCTTCACAGCGGCTTTGGCAGGAGCCTTCACAGCGGCTTTGGCAGGAGCCTTCACAGCGGCTTTGGCAGGAGCCTTCACAGCGGCCTTCACAGCGGCTTTGGCGGGAGCCTTCACAGCGGCTTTGGCGGGAGCCTTCACAGCGGTTTTAGCAGCAGGTTTGGTGGTAGGTGCGTTTTTTTTATGTGGTTTCGCGCTCATGTGTAGGGTGTTGGGGGTGGTTTTGGTTTCAACAGTGAGTGTTTTCTTACCTTTCGTCTTGCTTGAAAAGAGTCGTTTCAGATTCGCCAGACCTTTCACGGCGATGTCGTCGCGTTTGGGTTCCATCTTGCGCCAGATTGCTGCAGCGGCGGCGATGACCTTCACGTCTTGAGTGAAGGATTCGATAACCACATCACCGTGGTAACCGATGTCTTGCAGAGCCTCTACGATCGGCCCCCAGTTGAGTGAGTCGTTGCCGGGGGTTCCCCGATCCGTGCCACAAGCGTGGAAGTGCGTCAGGCGTGCGCCAGCCCTGCGGATGGCATCAGCTTGATTCTTCTCTTCGATGTTCATGTGGAACGTGTCCAAGTGCAGATTCACATTCTTGGCCCCTACCGCTTTGACTAACTTCAGCCCCTGCTCGCAGGTGTTGAGGAAGTCGGTTTCAAAACGGTTCAAAGGTTCGACCACTAATTCGACGCCGGCTTGCTGCGCGAGTTTGGCAAGTTCCTTGAGGTTTTTCACGACAGCCGCGAACTCGGTTTTTTGATCCGCAGGGGAGACCGGGCCTTTCTTTCCGACTACGGAATACAACGGACCAATAATTTTTGGGCAGCCCATTTCAGCCGCCTGTTTGATAAGCGCGGCGATGTAATTGAAGCCTTCTTTTTGTTCTGCAGCGGAGCCACGCAAATCGCGTCCGGGGCCCATACAGGCGCAAATGGAGCCGATGGCTATGCCTGCCTTTGCTGCTGCCGCTTTGAGCGCAGCGGGGTCGATGTGCTCGGGCGCTTCCACTGGAATCTCGACGGTATCGAAGCCCCAAGATTTAAATTTTTTGAACAACTGGACGCTTTCCGTTTTGAAGGGGGAGACGAAGAGGAAAGAGTTAATTCCGAAACGCATGGTAGTGAATGAGTAAGTTCCCGAGTAGTTGGGGCGCGGTGATCGAATAGCAAAAGCTATACGCTGCTTTTGTTTTGGGCATAGCTCAATGCGGCGGTCAAGCACGCGAAGTAATTTTGAATCGTTGAACGCAAAATAATTTAAAAAAGCTGAGATTTTTCAACTTTGCGCTCGGATAAATTGCGTAAGTTCGACAGTCGTTTCGTAACGTAAAAAAGGAGTTATGAGGTAGATAGAGCGAAAATGCTCCAGAGATCGCAGGCACATCTCCCGGGATAAGGCAACGCCAAGTGCCTGCCCTTCAGCTCCTTCCTTTCCCCTGAGCGCCTCTCGTACAGGGTCTGGAATCAGTATTCCTGGGACCTCATTGTGCAGAAATTCAGCCTGCCGCCCGCTAAGCAGAGGCCAGATCCCAGGGAACACAGGGACCCCAAATTGCTTTGTGCAGCGAGCCAGAAGTTCAAGCCTCTCATGGTCGAAAACTGGTTGAGTCAGAACGTATTGTGCACCGGCAGCTAGCTTTCTTTCCAGGCGGTTTAATTGAGCGTCAATGTTGCGGACGTTCGGGTTGAAAGTGCAACCGGAGACGAAGCGGGTTGCCTGTTTAATGGACTTCCCATTTGCATTTACGCCAGTGTTGAATTGACTCACGATGCGAAGAAGTTCGATGGAAGTAACGTCGTAAACGGAAGTTGCGCCGGGATGATCGCCGACCTTTGCGGGGTCGCCTGTGAGCGGTAGCACGTGGTCGATTCCCAATGCAGCCATACCGAGCAGCTCGCTCTGTAGCCCAAGTAAGTTCTTATCCCTACAGGCTATATGCAGCAATGGAGTGATGCCCATGTGCTGTAGAACCGCTCCTATGGCGAGGTTGCTTACGCGCAGAATTGCGAGAGAATTGTCTGCAAGCGTGATGGCGTCGGAACCCGCCTCGGTGAGGGCTCGGGCACCGGTGTAGTAGGCTTCTAGATCGAGTGTTTTGGGAGGATCTAACTCGGTGACAATGACCGTTTTACCTGATGCCAGTTTTTCCAATAGAGTCTTCTTCTCTTCTGTAGCAGGCTTGGATGTAGCGGGTTGTGGTTCACTTGAAATTCGAATGGAATGCGTTTTTAACGGAGCGGCTTTGCTCGAAACTGGTGCTTGATCGGCCAGCGCGTTTGCCAGTGCTGCGATGTGTTCGGGGCGTGTGCCGCAGCAGCCGCCTATGAGCTTCGCGCCCTGCTGAGCCATTTCTACCGCGACGCTCGCAAAGTATTCGGGCGAAGTATCATACTGAAAGTGACCTTCGCTGAAGCGGGGGTAGCCCGCGTTGGGAAATACAGCCAGAGGAAGATCCGCAGGCAGCTGCTCCACCAGACGTAACATCGCCTGTGGACCATGTGCGCAGTTGAGCCCTACTATGTCGACGCCCTCTGCGAGCAATGTGCGGAAGGCGTCCAGTATGGGTTGTCCGTCGCTCAGTCGCCCTTCTGCGGTACAGGAAAAGGAGCAAAGCGTTTCGCATGGCCGTAGTCCTTCTCGAGCGGCGAGTGCCTCGCGCATGGATTCAAGGTCGGGAAAAGTCTCAAAAAAAAGGAGATCCACGCCGCCATCGAGTAGGGCAGCGATTTGCTCGCGGAAAACTTCGCGCCGCGAAATATGCCGTTCAAGTGCTTGCTCCGCGTTAATACCCAAGGGTCCGATGCTTCCCGCAACGGTGACATGAAAGGAAGCCGCCGCTTCTTTTGCGATTCGAGCAGCAGCCAAGTTAATGTCGCGAGTTCTTTCTTGGAGGCCGTATTTTGAAAGGCGCAATTGATTTGCAGCAAAAGAGTTAGTCTCGATAAGTTGCGCTCCTGCCTGAAGGTAAGCGAGATGAATCTCGCGCACAGCGTCATGTTGGGTGAGGCAGAGTTCTTCGAAACAGCGTGCCCAAGCCACTCCCCGTTCCATAAGCAGAGTACCCATGGCTCCGTCTGCGGGAAGAACGCGTTGTTGCAGCTTTTGAAGTAGGTTCATGGAGTTTGGATAAAGTGCCGTGTTATTGGTGAAGCACGAAAGCGGGAAAATCAATGCGGCCAAGTTTCAAAGTGTGCTCTTGGGTTGCTGCGGCGTGATTTTGGGGGCTAATGTTTGGATATCCATGGATACCCACGATCGTTCCTCAGCCCTCTTTGCCGCAGCCTGCAAGCTCA
The DNA here is from genome assembly GCA_903919125.1 of uncultured Spartobacteria bacterium. Taxonomy (GTDB): domain Bacteria; phylum Verrucomicrobiota; class Verrucomicrobiia; order Chthoniobacterales; family Chthoniobacteraceae; genus Chth-196. The sequence continues at coordinate 33,816 of CAIXGS010000067.1, forward strand.
TCCCCGGCGGAGTGAATTCTCCTGTACGCGCCTTTCGCGGTGTGGGAGGGGAGCCCTTCTTTGTGGACCGTGCAAAGGGTGCACACATCTGGGATGTTGATGGCAATCGGTACGTTGATTTTGTGGGGACATGGGGCCCTGCGATTCTAGGGCATGCACCCAAGGTAGTTATCGATGCAATAAGCAACGCGGCCCAGAACGGGGTGAGTTTCGGAATACCTAATCCGTTCGAAGTGGAAATGGCGCAACTGATCGTGGACTGGGTGCCTTCGGTTGAAAAAGTGCGGATGGTTAGCAGTGGCACCGAGGCGACGATGTCGTGTATTCGTTTGGCGCGTGGCGCGACGGGACGGGACAAGATTTTGAAGTTTGAGGGGTGCTACCATGGGCACGTGGATTCTCTCTTGGTAAAAGCGGGTAGCGGGGCGCTCACGCACGGACAGCCGGATAGCGCGGGTGTTCCAGCGGCGCTCGCGGCGCTTACCCTCACCATTCCATTTAATGATCTCGAGGCGTTACATGCGGTCTTTGCGGCGCACGGTCGGGAAATTGCGGCGGTCATCATCGAGCCAGTTCCTGCCAACGCGGGGCTGTACTTACCAAAGCCGGGTTTTCACGAGGCGTTGCGTAAGCTTTGCACCGATCATGAAACGGTGCTGATTTTTGATGAGGTGATGACCGGATTTCGTCTCGCAAAAGGCGGATATCAAGAGCTTTGCGGCATCGTGCCAGACCTCACTGCATTGGGTAAGGTCATCGGTGGTGGACTACCAGTGGGGGCTTTCGGCGGACGGACGGATTTAATGGACCATCTTTCTCCCCTTGGGCCTGTGTATCAAGCAGGCACGCTCTCCGGCAGCCCGCTTGCGATGGCGGCTGGCTTAGCGCAATTGCGGGAAATGGAGCGCATCGGGGGCTGGAAGCTACTGGAAGAGTTGGGCGCTGAATTTGAGCAGGGAGTGCGTCGGACGCTCTCACGCCTTAAGCTTCCTTATATTTTTCAGCGTATTGGTTCGATGTTTTGCCTCTATTTTACCGAGGGCGAAGTGCATGATCTCGCCTCCGCACAGCGCAGCGATAAGGCGGCGTTTGCCAAGTTTTTCCACGGCTGCCGCGAGAAAGGCGTGTATTTCGCACCGTCTCAGTTTGAGGCTGGATTTCTTTGCACCGGCCACACTGGGCTTGATTTGAGTGAGACTGAGAGGATCACATCCTCGGTCCTCGAATCGCTTTAGAGTGTGGCGGCTTGCCGCAATTGCTTTCTCCGATTACACCTCCGAATTGATTCATGTCTGAGCCTCTACCACAAAACTCCCCGGATAGTTCGACACTTGTCGTTTCGCCGCAACATCTTGCACCTGTGCAGGTGCGTGCGAAGTTTTTGTTTGATGGAAAGCATAAGTTTTTTATCAAGGGCGTTACGTACGGTCCTTTTGCGCCCGACGCGGACGGCTTTTTTGTAGGAACCCCAGCGCGTGCACGACTGGATTTCGCGCTGATGCAGGAAATGGGGGCGAACCTGCTTCGCATTTATCATGTGCCGCCGCGTTGGTTTTTGGATCTTGCCCAAGAGTTTCGGTTGCGAGTTTTAATTTCTATTCCATGGGCTGAGCACGTCGAATTTCTGAATCACTCGGGAATGCGCAGCAAAATTATCGACACGATCCGAGCCGCCGTGGCCACCCATAAGGGGCACGAAGCGATTTTCGGGTACCTTGTGGGGAATGAGATTCCGAGTTCGATGGTTCGCTGGCTTGGCGCACGGCGCGTGACGGAGTTTGTGGAGCATCTCATTGCGGTGGCCCGTGCGACGGATCCGCGCCCGCTGTACTCTTATGCGAGTTACCCGCCCACGGAGTATCTCCTTCCGCAAAATGTTGATTTTTATACATTTAACGTTTACTTGGAACGGCAAAGAGATTTTGAAAAGTACCTCGCGCGGCTCCAAAATCTAGCGGGAGACAAGCCTCTCGTTTTCGGCGAGTTTGGGCTCGATACCCTTCGCAAGAGCGAGGAGATGCAGGAGGAGGTATTGCGCTGGCACCTTGAATCAGTGGTGCGCGGTGGAGCCGCTGGGACCGTGTTTTTCTCTTGGACCGATGAATGGTTCACGGGTGGGCAGGAGATTTTAGATTGGGAATTCGGTCTGGTGACACGCGATCGCAAACCGAAAAAGGCTTTTGCGATGCTCAAAGAAATGCTCGGAGGCGGCGTCTCTGTGCAGGACAATGTTCGCTTGCCGCATTACCCGAAGGTGTCGGTGATTGTGTGCTCTTATAACGGCGGCAAAACGTTAGCGGCGTGCTTGGAGTCCCTTGATCAAGTCAATTATCCGGATTTTGAAATCATCCTCGTCGACGACGGTTCCAAGGACAACTCCCAGGAGTTGGTGCAGTTTTTTGAAGCGAACCGAAATCAACGTGCCGCGAGTACGGGCGAAAAACTTCCGGAGTTTGTGAACATTCGTCAGCGCAACATGGGGTTGAGCTATGCCCGTAATGAGGGCGCGCGGAATGCCAAGGGCGAGATTTTTGCGTACACGGATTCCGACTGCATGGCGGACCCCGATTGGTTGTACTATCTCGTGGGCACGCTGCTGAGCGGGGATTTTGTGGGCGTGGGTGGTCCAAATATTTCACCTCCTGCGGTGGACTGGATACAGGCAGCGGTATCCGGAGCTCCTGGAGGCCCGAGTCACGTGTTGTTGACGGATGTCGTCGCGGAGCACATTCCTGGGTGCAACATGGCATTTTACCGTTCGGCTTTTGAAAGTATCGGAGGGTTTGATGTTGAGTATCGGAAGGCGGGTGACGACGTGGATTTCTGTTGGAGGCTACAGACCAACGGCGGGGTTATCGCGTTCTCTCCTAGTGCGATTGTCTGGCATTACCGGCGTTTTACGTTGCAGGCTTTTCGTAAGCAACAGGAGGGTTACGGAGAGGCGGAGTCGATGCTGCGTTTTAAGCACCTCGTATTTTTCGGCCCCACGGGCACAGCTAAATGGAAGGGACAAATTTACGGGGCGCCTCGGTTCACTTGGCTTTTCAACAGTCCGATTATTTACCACGGCGTATTTGGGGAAGGCCTCTTTCAGTCGATATATCCTACGCCACAATCGGAAGTTGCGGCGTATGTTAGCAGTATTGAATGGGTTGTATTGACACTCTTTATGGCCGTTCTTGGCGTGCCTTTGGAGAAGCTGCGCATGGTTCCGCTCTTCATGCTGGGCGCGACTTTTCTCGTGGCACTTTCCTTTATGATTCACGCACGGATCGAGCCCGCTTTTGATACGGTGCGCGCCCGTTTGTTAGTCGGTTTTCTGGCGTTCTTTCAACCGTTGGTTCGCGGGTGGGCGCGTTATTTCACTTGGATGAAATACAAGCACACGCCACCGGAAGTGATCTCACTCAAAGAAGAGGGCCTCACGCGAGCGAGCAAGCGGGGAGGGAGTTCGCGGTTGAACTTCTGGAACGAAACTGGTCAGGGCCGGGAGCGTCTACGCTCGGAGATTTTTTCACTTCTTGAGCGTGAAGGTTGGCGTTACTCCGCTGATACTGGCTGGAAGACTTGGGATCTTCAGATTTACGGGAACCGGTTTTGGAGTGTTCAAGCGGCCTTAGTGACGGAGTATCACGGTGGGCCGAAGTGCCTCACTAGGGTTGATTTATCTTGTCATCCAGTGGTCACAACTGTGTTGGTCAACGCAGTCCCTCTATGTGGGCTGCTGTATCGAAGGATCTTTATGGATCGTAATGATCCGTGGTTGTGGGCCTTGTTCGGACTTCTCGCGCTTTGGATATTGCTGCGCGGTTGGCGCTTGAAGCGACGTGTCGCGGAATTGGTCATTGCGGCTGCTAACCGGTGTGAGTTGCAGCGAGTGTCCGGTAAGGCAAGCCGACCAGTTCCCGAGTAAAGGATGCGTTTTGAATGCTTGCGGAGCCGAGAAGAAAGGGTGAGATTTCGGAGCGGCACCCAGACTTTCAATTGGGCCGTTTTCTCGAACTCGAATTAAAAAACCTGCATTGAATACAATCGATATGAAACTGAATCTGACTTGTTTGACGATCTTTTGCTGCGTGGCTTTTTTAGGAATTGCTTCGGCTGCCGATGCCCCAGTTTATCCGCTTAAAACTTGCGTAGTTTCGGGCGAAAAGCTCGGGACTATGGGAAAGCCCGCTGTCCTGAACTATGAGGGCAGAGAGGTGCAGTTCTGCTGCAAAGCGTGCATTAAGGATTTCAACAAAGATCCGAAAAAGTATATGGCGCTGTTGGATGCAGCCAAGAAGGCGAACTAGGTCCGTCCTCTTTTCCCTACTTCGTTTCTTGGGGCAAGGTGGCAGTCCGAGGATTAGTGTCGCAGCCCCAGAAAGACAGCGAGCAGCATGATCGCAGCGCCTAGAAGGCGCCGCCCCATGATTGTATTTCCCACGGCACTCTCAGTGTTGGAAAACCAAGTCCCAGCTGCCCACACCAGAATCACGCTCCAGATACCGCGTGTGTTGTATAAGATGTTCGTGAGAGTAACCTCTTTGTAACTCACTATACTGAAGGCAATTCCTGTTGCCTGTAGCGAAAGTAAAACGCCGCCGGCTAAAGCCCACGCAACAGAGCGTCGTGGCATTTCAGTCAGAGGTGCCGAGAAAAAGGGGATGAGTCCTAGCGAGAGCAGTCCCACGGTGGCGAACATGACTGGCACGAAATGGCCGAAACCCCAGGCTGGCGCGTATTTGAGTTGTTGAACATCGGCCGCCGCGTAGGTAAGCGCCGCGCTGAACCCGAAGATAAGGCTCGGAAGAACACGTGAGCGATTGGTTCGGATTTCACCCCCGAGTAGAGCGGTTGCAGCGGTGGTGAGCAAAGCGGCGCCCCAGAGCTCAGGGGTGAGTTTGTCTCCCGCGAAAAGGACGGCCATGAAGGCTACGAGAATCACTTTGGTTCCAAGCACGGGCGTAGTGATGGATACGTCGCCTTTGTTAAGCGCAAGAAAAGTAAGGATTTGGCCGATGAAGAAAGTAGCGCCGCACAAGACTGCATGCCAGAAAGAGTGCCAGTTAAACGGTGCACCTCCCGTCAACCACCACGGCGCAAAGACTACAGCCGCTGCGCAGTTGACAATAAAAGTGACGCGCCAGGGACCGACACCCTGCTGGGTTGCACGTTTGAGCATGAGCGCCGCAAAGGTGTAACCCACAGCGGAGCAGAGCGGCAGTATCGTCGCAAGAATCGGACGTGTCACTGGGCGCGGTTCTTCCCGGCTAGGCCGCCGATTTTGTAAAACTCGCTAATCCGATTCACGACATACTCCACCTGATGCTCTTTGAGTTCTGGAAAAATGGGAAGTGCCAAGGTCTTTTGAGCCGCGAGTTCCGCCTCTGGGAAATCCCCGGCTCGGTAGCCGAGATGTTTAAAGCATTCTTGTAAATGCAAGGGGAGGGGATAGTAGATTTCAGAGCCAATATCCGCCTGAGTGAGGAAAGATCTAAGCGCGTCGCGGTGAGGGGCACGTATGATGAACTGGTTGTAAATGTGATGGTTGGGAACGCCACTCTGTGCCCATGGTTCTGTTGGAAGTCCGAGAATCCCATCCAACCCTTCGGAAACAAAGCCGTCGCGATACTGTGCGGCTCGCTCCCGCCGTCCTTGGCCCCAAGAGTCCAAGTGCGGCAGTTTGAGGTTCAGCACCGCTGCTTGAATTGCATCTAGGCGAAAGTTACCCCCAACGACGTTGTGGTAGTAGCGCGGCTCCATGCCGTGATTGCGCAATTGACGGATCTTCGCAGCAAGGTCCGCATCCCTGCAGGTGACCATGCCGGCGTCGCCAAAAGCGCCGAGATTTTTGGTAGGATAAAACGAATACCAACCGGCTTGAGCAATGGCGCCCGCAGAGCCGAGGGGATGAGCGCAGCCTAGGGCCTGAGCGGCGTCTTCTAGAACAGGGACGCCGTATTGGGTCGCGAGGACTTGGATGGCTTCCATGTCAGCGCAGCAGCCGAACAAGTGGACCGGAATAATTGCTTTAACGTTAGGGGTTTGAGATAAGGCGTTTTTAAGTGCTGTAGGGCAGATATTGAAAGTCAGTGGATCAATATCAGCAAAAACGATCCGTGCACCCAACCTCTGGACGCATCCTGCGGTGGCGAAAAACGTGTAGGGCGAGGTGATGACCGCATCTCCTGGCCCGATACCAAGTGCCATGAGTAGAACTAATTGCGCATCAGTTCCGGAGGATACTCCGATGGCGTGGCCTGCCCCGGTATACGCCTCAATGGCGGCTTCCAAAGCGTCGACTTGGGGGCCTAGCACTAATTGTTGAGAGTCAGTGACTTGCTCTATGGCCGCGAGAATTTCGGCTTTAAGAGGGGCGTACTGTAATTTTAGATCCAAGAGGGGCACTCGCATGTTTCCTCTTTGAATGGCAGCGTGAGGGACATTGAGCAACCGCAGATGCTGGGTGCTGGGAAAAAAATAAAAAAAAGAGCGCGGGGAAGGAATAACCTTCAGCCCGCGCTCTTGATTTGAGGCTCTGAATCGTGGCGAGCTGTCTTACTTTTTGGCTGCAGGCGGCTCTACTGGCTTAGGCTTTGTGGAGAGCTCGAAGTCATCCGTACGGAAGGGAGTGACCGGTAGTCCATCCTTGCTGAAGAGATTGCAGATAGGGTTGTTGGCCCAAGCGTAGCGGACTGCGAGTGGTTTAGGAACGTTCGCGCAGGTGAGCTCGACTTTATCATTGCCCAAAACTTTACCTTTTGCGAAGTGCCAGACCTTGTCTTCTCCGCAAACCGTGAAGCCGATGGCCTCATCAACGTCGAAGGCGCGCAGACCGCTGCCGAAACATTCGAAAGTTACCACGGCTTTGTTATCCTTGATCTCAAGCGTTTTAAGTTCCGGGCTACGAAAGGGAACCTTGATGCCGTAGTCGTTTGCCAGTGCCCAACGGACTAGGCGGGCGGCGACGTCGTGTTTGTTTTTTGGGTGAATGTCTTTACCTTCCCCGAGGTCCGTAATGACCGCCTGGCCGGTGTTTGGCAGCGCCATAGTCTTTGTCTGCGCCTCGCGGAGTTCTGCCCAATCGCTTTCGGTTGGCGTCTGCACCTCAGGTTTGAAGTCCGCTAACTGCACCCAATAGAACGGGAAGTCGCCCTGATTCCATTCCTTGCGCCATTGCTGAATCATGAATGGGAAGAGTTGGGAATATTCCCACGCGCGACTCGAATTGCTTTCGCCTTGGTACCAGATAACTCCCTTCATGCATTACCCAAGTGTTGGGTTGACGACGCCTGCGAAGATGTTGCCGGGGCGGGCATTTCCAGAGAGCCACGACTCAGGAGATTGAGGCGCTCGAGGTGCCGGCTTGTTTTCCAACTTGGCCTTTTCTGCGATTTCCTTGTGCTTGATCATGTCGGCCTCGAAACGGGCTTTGGCTTCGGGCGACGCTTTTTCAACTTCGCTCTTCACCGTATTTTGCATCAGGAGCTCAAAGCGCGGATCTTTTTCAAGCGATTCTCGTCTTACCCAAGCTTCTGCGGCTGAACCACCCCAAGCGTTGTTAATGAGACCCACTGGAACACCGACGATCTGGTGGATGTAACGCCCGAACAGGAAACCGACTGCGCTGAAAGGTAGTGCCGAATTTTGATCAGCGCTGACCCACTCTCCCTTGAAGTCGTTTTGGAGTTCTTGCGTGCCGACACGCGGAACGGTGATGAGGCGGAGGTTTGGCAGATGTGTGGCGAGGGCTTCGAGGTCACCGTTCCAATCGCCTTGTAGCGTGAAGCCCATGTTGGACTGGCCTGAGCACATCCAGACTTCTCCGACGAGTACGTCTGAAAGCGTGCGTTCGCTTTTGCCGTCGGAAATTTTCAGAGTCTGCGGTGTGGCGTTTGCTGGAAGGGGATCCAGTTTCACCGTCCACTTGCCGTCCGCTCCGGTGGTGGCGGATTTTTTTTGCTCGCCGAACGTTACAGTGATGGAGCTACCCGGAGTATCCCAGCCCCAGATGGGGTTCGCCTGTTTTTGTTGCAACACCATGTGGTCGCTGATGATGGCGGGTAGCTTGATTTCGGCGTGCGAAATTGCGGGAAGCAGTAGGCAGCCAATGAAGAGTAGGGGACGCATTTTGTTCATGGGTAGTGAGGGAGGTTGAAGAGTTCGTACGCGCGCAACAAGTCGCAATGTCCGACGAGTTGGCTGCGATTATCCGAGCCCAAAAATGGAGATGCGATGCTGCGTGGCCAGGGCGCAGAGTTTTTCCTTTTCCAAGAGCAGCGTCTGGTTCGCTTCCACTCCAATAGCGGCAAGACCGGCTTCTGCGGCTGTTTGTAAGGTTACTGGACCGATTACGGGCACGTCGAATCGTAGGTCCTGTCCCGGCTTGGAAACCTTTACCATGACCGCTCCTTTTTTCCCCAGATTGCCACCTCGTAAAATGGCGGCGTTGGTTCCTTCGAAGGCTTCCACGGCCAGGACGGTTCCATTTTTAACGACAACCGTTTGTCCGATGTCCAGACGACTGGATTCCTTTGCGATACGAAAACCGTAGTCGAGGTCGGCGCGCTCTTTGCGGCTGGGTTGAGGGCCGGCTAGCAGGCCAGTGGGCGCGAGGCACTCCTCCATAAAAGACGTTGCAGGGAGGAGTTCAACGCCGGCATCTGCCATTGCGGAGGCGATTGCTCCGAATATGGACTCCGCATTGCGCTCTGCCAGACGAGCCAGAAGCATGAGTGCTTTTATGTCGGGGCGGAGATCGAAGAGATTTTTTGGCGCTATCTGGCCGCTCATTACGGCGTGTCGCGTTCCTGAGTTTTTGAGGAAGGAAAGCATTTTTCCCAACTGACCGACGCGCATCCACTCGATGTTGTCTACTAATTCAGCGAGGGCGGGATCCGTCTCGTTTTGAAATGCGGCTACCACAATCCTCTGCACACCCGCCAAGCGCGCGCCTCGTACCATGGCGTGTGGATAGACCCCGTTGCCGGCGATGATGGCGAGGCTCTCTGGAATTTCCACGGGTGGATCGCTTTGAGTGTGTCGTTAAACTGCCGAGGAATTTGCGTCCGTCGGTTTGGTGTGCTCAACCAGCGCGTAGGCGTTGTGGTTGTGAATGGATTCAAAGTTCTCTGCCTCTACCCGGTACCAGAGAATGGCATCCTCCAAATTGGCGCGAGTGGCCACATTGCGAACCAAGTCCTCGACGAAAACGGGATTGTCGTAGGCGCGCTCGGTGACTGCCTTTTCGTCCGGACGTTTCAAAACGCTAAACAATTCGCAGGAAGCGGATTGTTCGACGAGTTGAATAAGATCCTCTACCCAAACTGGTTGAGAGGAGCGTACAGCGAAGGTGACTTCACCCCGCTGGTTGTGTGCTCCGCGTTCGCTAATCGATTTTGAGCATGGGCAAAGAGTCGCCACCGGAACGATGACCGTGGTCACGAAGTCGAATGCGCCTCGCTGGAGTGTGGCGTTAAAATTCACGTTGTAATCCAGCAGACCTTTTTTGCCGGAAACCGGCGCGGTCTTTTCGATGAAAAATGGGAACGCGAAATCCACGTGGGCGCATTGGGCTTGAAGCCTTTCGGTTAGCATTCGCAACAGGTCATGGACGCGGTCTATGTGCAATTCGGCACCACAGTCGTTGAGGGCCTCAACAAAGCGGCTCATGTGCGTACCTTTAAACTGCTCCGGCAGGTCGACGGTCAACGACACCGAGGCGATGGTGTGCTGTTCTAGGTGCGCCTTGTCTCGGATGCGCATCGGGTAACGCAGGCTCCTGACCCCGACGCGGTCGATAGGAATGTTGCGGTGATCCGGCTCGTTTTGAGTGTCTTTGAGGTGGGTAAGTTCCGTCGGTAACATCGGGATGGACTAAAGGCGGCGTAGCAAAGTGGGATGCTGGAGTGAATCGGAGGGTTCTGGAAAGTCGAGTGTGTAGTGGAGGCCTCGGCTCTCCTGACGCTGGAGTGCGGAATCCACGATCAGTGCAGCCACGGTGCAAAGGTTTCGGAGTTCGAGCAGGTCGGTTGTGATTTTAAAATTCCAGTAAAACTCTTGGATCTCGCGGTCGAGGTTACGCAGGCGGGTCGCGGCGCGTTGCAACCGTTTGGTAGTCCGCACAATGCCCACATAGTCCCACATCAGTCGCCGGATTTCGTCCCAGTTGTGATAGATGACGACCATTTCGTCCAGGTTTTGAGCGTCACCGCTGACCCATTCCCGAAGGGGGAAGTGGACGCGCTCCGAGGGCAACGTGTGAGGAAAGGCGCGCAGAAGCGCTTCGTTGCAGCGGTGCGCCGTGACGACAGCCTCGAGCAGCGAATTGCTAGCGAGACGGTTGGCACCGTGGAGTCCTGTGCAGGCAACTTCACCAATCGCGTAAAGACCTCTAAGTGAGGTGGCTCCATCAACGTCAGTTTGCACTCCGCCACACTGGTAATGCGCGGCCGGAACCACTGGGATCTTCTGTTTGGTAATATCGATCCCGTAGCTCAAACAGGTGCTGGCGATGTTCGGAAAGCGTTCGCGAACAAATTCCGGCGGCTTGTGAGTGATGTCCAAGTAAACGCAGCGCGCTCCAGTGCGCTTCATTTCAGCGTCGATGGCGCGGGCAACAATATCGCGGGGAGCGAGTTCGCCGCGGACATCGTAGCGGTCCATAAAGCGGTTGCCCTTTTTGTCTACGAGGATCGCGCCCTCGCCTCGAACTGCCTCCGAAATCAGGAAGGAACCCGCTTCGGGATGGTACAGGCAGGTGGGATGAAACTGGATGAATTCCATGTTGGCGATGCGCGCGCCAGCTCTCCATGCCATAGCAAGTCCGTCTCCTGTGGCAATCGGCGGATTCGTCGTGTAGAGGTAAACTTTACCGCAGCCGCCGGTTGCTAGCACAATGCGGTCGCTGCGCAAAGTGATGACCTCGCCGCTCGCCTCGTTGAGCACGTACACGCCAAGTGCACGGTCTTCGCTGGCAAAACCCAGTTTGCTCAACGTGATGAGATCCACCGCGATGTGATGTTCCAGTACGTGGACCCGGGGATGCTTTTCAAGGGCAGCGACCAGTGCGCGCTCGATTTCCTTTCCGGTAATATCGCGCGAGTGAAGAATACGGCGCTTGGAGTGCCCGCCTTCCTTGGTGAGGTCCAATTCGGAGGTGCCGTTCATTTCGCTATCCGGGTCTCCTTCACGGGCGTCGAATTGAACACCCAGTTCGATGAGCTCGCGGATACGTGCAGGTCCTTCCGTAACAATAATGCGTGTGACCGCCTCGTCGCACAAACCTGCGCCAGCACTGAGAGTGTCTCGCACGTGTAGTTCAAAAGAATCCTCAGTGCTCGTCACGCAGGCGATCCCACCCTGCGCGTACACGGTGTTGGATTCCGCCTTGTTGGCTTTGGTGACCACGGCGACCTCACCGTGCGCAGCGGCTTTTAGGGCAAAGGATAAACCTGCAATCCCGCTGCCTATAACCACGTAATCGTATTGAATCATTCGTCGTGTGAAAAAACCAAAATTCCTCTGAGTCGCATCCCGACGTCTGTTCGAAAGTCGTGGGGGAAACCTGAGGCCGTCATTGCAAGAGCCGCACTGGTGTTCTCTGCCAGTATACTGACCAATCCGTTTATATGACCCCTAATGTGATGTGCGTTGAGGTTAAAGCGCAAGCGTGCTTTTCCCTGTTCGACCGCCTTTGTGGCGAATTTTATGCGGCAAAGTCGCCTAGATCGATTAGGTAAGTTCTATGAACCTTTCTCCCGAATCTTTGGCGGCGTTACGTCTCGATTACGCGCAGCGCGGATTGGACTTGAACGAGCTGGACGCAGATCCCCTAGTCCAATTTCGTGCTTGGCTCGCCGAGGCGCATTCCCAAAAAGTCATCGAACCCAATGCGATGATCCTGTCGACGGTTTCCTCCGACGGTCAACCTTGGAGCCGCACTGTGTTGTTAAAGGCGTGTGATGAGCGAGGCTTTGTGTTTTTTACAAATTACGCGGGATTTAAGGCGCAACACCTTAGCCGAGAGCCCCGCGCGGCGCTGACATTTTGGTGGGGAGCCTTGGAGCGGCAGGTGAACATCACGGGGCGCATCAGCCAAACGGCTCGCGACGAAAGTGAGTCTTATTTTAGGGTGCGCCCGTTAGCCAGTCAGCTAGGGGCGTGGGCTTCTCCGCAGAGCGCGGTGCTGGAAAGCAGGGAGGCGTTGGAGCAACTTTTCGCCGAAACAAAGGCGCGTTTTGAGGGGCAAGAGGTTCCTTGTCCCTCGGATTGGGGCGGTTATGTGCTCGAACCGGAAACCATCGAGTTCTGGCAGGGGCGTCGCAGCCGGCTCCATGACCGCTTCCGTTTCACACGAAGCGAGGAAGGCGATTGGAAGATCCAGCGGCTGGCACCTTAGCGGAATTACACGGATTTTTATTGGATCGTGAAGGAGAGGGGATCGATTCATTCCGGTAAGATCCAAACATCTTTCGCGAAGAATTAACCCTTCTGCTCGGGCGCGGTTTGCGGAGGAGAGTTACTCGAATGGGTGGCCCTTAGCGTGAAGGCAAGAAACAAAATAGAACTCGCGACGACCCAGGAACCGAGGACGCGGAAGCCGATTTTGATCCATGGCCGTTTAGGACAGATTGCCGCATAATTGGCGAAGTTCAAAAGCGCTACCGCCAATCCGATCCACGCGCCTAGCAGAAGCTTGAACATCACCCAAGGCGCTACTGGATCCTGCCCCGAATCCCACCCCAACACGAAACCGCTTGCCGCAAAAAGACTCAAAAGCGCGCCACGTTTTAACGGAATTCGCGCAGCAACCATCACGCCCGTCAAGCCTGCCAGAACGCAGGGAATAAGGGGCGGCGCTTCGGACAATCCGAGTCGCGGGCCCAGCAGGCTGAACCCAATTCCCCCGACGCTCGCCAATAAAAAAGCAATCAGAGGGGCGGCGATTTTAGTGCGCTGCCCTGCGACTAATGCCAAGGCGCAAAGCTCCATGAGTTGCACCGGAGAGCGGAGAGGATGTAAAACGCCGTTCCATAAGTCACCAATGCCCTCGATGGTACCGTGTGCGAGCGTAAGGGGCGGTATCACGTAATTTTGCGGGAATCAGCGGGGACTGGTAGTTTTCGGGAGGCGTGCCGATGAAGGCGTGAGGGAAGCAGCAACTCGGTCTTGGAGAAATCCTAAAACCAGTGCAGCAAAAACCCAAGCCCCACGCAAGCGATGACGCCTCCGCACCCTCTCACTAATGGAATTCCCCAAGGAAAGCGTGTGAGTAACCCGAGCGCAATACCGCTCAGATGCAGCAAACCGGTGGAAATCACGAATCCAATCGAATAAGGCATTGGATTTGCGGAGGTGGGCAATTCGGTGCCGTGCGCGTGGCCGTGAAAGATCGCGAAGATCCCGACCAAAACTGCCGCCACCCAAATCGGCGGTTTGGTGGCCAGAAGAACCATCAATCCTAGAACGATACCAGAGAGGGCGATACCAGTTTCGATGGCGGGCAATGGCACGCCCATCACCCCCAGAGCGCCGCCGAAAGCCATCACGGTGGGGAATATGACTGGGAGTAGCCATACCGCTGGTGCCCCCAAAAACGCACCCCAAAGTCCAACGGCAACCATCGCCACGATATGGTCCGCCCCGAACAGGGGATGCGTGAACCCACTGATTAAACCACCCGCTTCTCCACCTTCAGAATGCGCCTGAGCAGAAGCCGTGGCGACGAGAAAGAGAACGCCCAAGGTCAATTCGAACCGGTTGGACTTGCCCGTTAAGTTTTTGGGAAAAATGCAGACCACCGCTCCGCTGGAATTAGAAAGCGTCTGCTTAATGTGGGCCATAGCCTTTTGGGTAAGTCGGCAAACTGCTTTTTCGCACAAAGGACGCAGCCACTGAAGTGCGGGCCGTGCGGTGTATAGTCACCTGACGGCAAGGGTCAGGCGGATTGCTCAATTCGCGTCACCGCCCAAGTAGGGCATCGGCATGTCAGCGAAATTAACGGCGCCGGTGGGCAGAAGTACCCGAGAAGGAAATTCCTCCAGTCCAGAGGAAAGTGAGTTAGTGTCCGGATTTTCGACCTTGGCAACTGGGAAAGCTGCTGGATCTTCCTCGCCGAGTACGAAGTCCGTAGAGGAAGACTGTCGTGCAGCCTGCGCCTTGCTCGAATCTGCGCGGAACGCGAGCTTGGTGATTACTGGCGCGGCGACTGCGAATGCCACACACGCGGCCAAAGCGGCAGCGGTGGCTGCGACCCTCCAAACGCCTTCCCAGACCTGGCCCGGTTGCTGCAGGAAAATCTGCGATCTGCGTTCAGCGTCGAGTCGTAAGTCCAGTCCATGCAACTCCGCCTCCATGCCTTCTTCCAACATCAGAGCCGTTTCCATCATCTGCTCGACGTCCTCTCGAGAGGCCTCGCTGCCCTGCATCATCGACTCCACATAGAGACGCTCTTGCGGTTCTAGCTCGTTCAGCACGTAATGAGTGATATCTTCGTCGCGGAGGCGGGATTGCATATAAAGTTGAGAGGGATGCCTGAATTTAAAAATTCAAATTAAAATCAGGCGTTGTCTTCAGTTGGTTAAACTCAAGCGGTCTTGGTAAGATAAATGATCTTTTCTTCCCTGTCGTCTCGTTCCATTTTTTCACGTAGACTACGCATTGCTGCGTTCAGAATAAAGCCCACATTACCAACGCTTAAGCCGGTAATGGTGCTGATCTCTTGATAGGAATGAAAGTTTTGAAACCTTAGGCGAACCACTTCCTTTTGGTTGGAGGTAAGCTCTTCAACCAACTCCATGAGTCGGTGAATACGCTCTTTGCGCTCCATTTCAAATGAAGGAGAGGGATCATTAGAACTACGGGACTCGAATTCAGTGGAATCCACATGAACGTAGCGCTCCTGACTGCGCAGGACTTTCAGAGAACAGTTACGACACACAGTGAAAAGCCACTGCGAGAGGTGGCCCTCAATGGCCTCTTGTTCTTGCTTAAATAGGCGCATGAACGTGTCCTGAACAACGTCTCTGGCACGCTCGAGATCTCTGACAATACTATAGGAGTACTGTAGCAAAGGCTTCTCGTATCGCACCATGGCGGATTTGACCCATTCGGTTTTCTTTTGAGCTTTTGATCCAAACATATTCTGGGGAGTTTGTGGGGAAGTCGAATGGGGGAATTTCTATCAGAGACAACCCTGCGCGTCAGCATTTCTTGGAAAAAAAGCAAAGTTTAAGCTGCGGGACTCATTTTTATCTCGGATTCTTCTCCGAGAGGTGGAGCAGCCTCATTTTTCTATCCCGCAGTGATGCAGCCGGTACTCGGTTGGGTTGCAGCTCATTTCGCGGCGAAAGAGGCGATTAAAAAAGGAAACCTGTGAAAAACCGCTCTCCAGCGAGATTTCCAAAACAGAGCGTTGGTTGGCCCGTAATTCCTGGCACGCGGCTTGAAGCCTTAACCCATTGAGGAATTCACCAAAACTACGTCCGCAGTGTTGTTTAAACTGTCGGGCAAAGGTGGGACGACTCATGCCCGTTATGCGCAGTAAATCCTCCATGCGAACCGGTTCCCGGAAGTGCGACACCAAGTGCCGAACTGCCTCAGAAATAGCGTGTTGATGTCGCAACTCGGCAGGTTCAACAAACGAGCGTTGCGACAGTTGCACGCTTTCCTCCTCACTGCCCCCAGCCAAGCGACCCAACAAATCCAGTAGAAGAGCGAGGCGAGTTAAAGGGGCTTGGCCCGCGCCGACGTCGGCAAGCCGATGGAGTGAATCCTTCGCAGCGATCGCCATTTTCCCTGAAAGATGCAACCCTCGGTTCGCGCGTTGAAAAAGTCGGCTCACTCTCAAACTCTCTGGAAATGCCCAAAAGGGATGGCTTAGCGGAAAATGCCATTGGAGAGAAATGCCACTGGAGCGTCCCGCCGTGTGCCAATAATGCGGTAACTTTTCTCCCAACAATACGAGGTCGCCGGTTCCAAACGCAGCGATGTGATCCCCAACAAAACGCGTTCCCTGGCCCGCCGTAAACAGGGTCAGCTCCATTTCCGTGTGAAAGTGCCAGTGCGTACCTTCTCCAGGTACCGCCTGGGCAGTGCCAGAAGCGGTGACGCATTCTACCTCAGTCAGGGAGCGGCTCCAGCGCAGCACGCGAAAGGACTCGCCCTCGGGTAAAACGATCTGTTCTCTAGCGGCCTCCATGTGCACTTTTGTAGCGTTGAATGCTCCAAAGTGGAAGCCCTGCTGAGATAATTAACGCAGCGCGGATGCGTTCAGACGTAGAAGCCACCGCCAAAATGCGCTTACCTCAGTTTCCCGATGAATCAGCTTACTCAATACCGCTTTTCCTTTGGCCCATGGAATATCAGTGAAGGCGCGGATCCCTTTGGCGGCGAGGTCCGGCCGGTGTTTCCACACGAAGATAAATTTGCGCTCTATCGCCCGTTGGGGTTTGAGGGCGTGCAGTTTCACGACGACGATGTGGTGCCTGGAATGGACGAATTGTCGGCCGCTCAGATTGAGAGTAAAGCGTCAGAGGTCAGGAAGATGCTTCATAACCAAGGGTTGACGCCGGAGTTTGTTGCGCCGCGCCTTTGGTTTGCCAAGCAGACAACCGACGGCGCTTACACTTCAAACTGCGCCTCTGAGCGAGCCTACGCTTGGGAGCGCACCAAAAAGTGCATTGATATCGCGCGCGCCCTTGATTGTAAGGGAATTGTGCTATGGCTGGCGAGGGAGGGAACCTACATTCGTGAGGCTAAGGATGCGCGGCTCGCCTACCAGCGGTTGTTGGAAACGGTCAATGCCATTCTGGATTATGACAAAAACGTGGAAGTTTGGATTGAGCCCAAGCCCAACGAGCCCACCGACCAAGCTTACGTACCGACTATTGGTCACGCCATCGCGCTAGCTTACGCATCCCACGCGCCTACACGCGTCAAAGGGCTGATCGAAAGCGCCCACGCCCTACTCGCCGGACTGGATCCCAGCGACGAAATGGCCTTCGCGCTGGCGCATGACAAACTCGCAAGCGTGCATCTCAACGATCAAAATGGACTTAAGTACGATCAGGACAAAAATTTCGGCGCGGTAAATTTGCGCGCCGCGTTTAATCAAGTGCGCGTACTGGAAGAAGCTGGTTATGGAAAAAGGGGCGAATTTATCGGCCTCGACGTGAAGGCGTTTCGTACGCAGCGCGGTTACCCAGTCACGGATCATCTTCGCAACAGCAGGGCTTTGTTTTTGATGTTGGTGGAAAAGGTGCGATCCCTCGACCAAACCATCGTGGAGCAATGCCGCGAATCGCGCGACTATGAGGCGTTGGAGCTCTATCTGCTCAAGCATCTTATGGGACTTCAATAACTTTACGGAGTCCTTTCAAACCTCATTTCTATGAAACCTGTTTCCATTGGAATTATTGGTGGCGGCTTGATGGGGCGCGAAATCGCCAGCGCCTTCGCACGTTGGTGCGCGCTGACGGAAATAAACGTCGTCCCAAAGCTCGTCGCGGTGGCCGATCTAAATCCGGCAGCTTTGGAGTGGTTTAAACATATCCCGTCTTGCACGCAGCGTACGGCGGATTATCGCGAGCTTCTTGCCAATCCGGCCATCGACGTGGTGTATGTCGCAGTTCCGCACGACCAACACGAAAAACTCTATAAAGACGTTCTCTTAGCGGGCAAAGATCTCCTTGCGGAGAAGCCATTTGGAATCGATTTGGATTCCGCCAGACGGATCAACGCGGCGGTGGAACAAAGCGGAAGGTTCGTGCGCTGCAGTTCTGAAATGCCGTTTTTTCCGGGGGCGCAGCGAGCTTTTCGCTATGCAACAAGTGGTGCGCTGGGCCGTGTGCTCGAGGTGGTCAGTGGCTTCCATCACAGTAGCGATCTGGATCCCAACAAGCCTGCCAACTGGAAGCGTTGGAGTGCCCAATGCGGTGAGGGCGGTGCGCTCAATGATCTCGGTATGCATGCTTGTCACATTCCGCTGCGCCTCGGTTGGAAGCCGCACCGTCTCTTTGCTCAATTACAAAAAGGCTACGCGACCCGTCCCGATGGCAAAGGGGGAACCGTCGCTTGCGACACGTGGGACAACGCTCAGTTGCACACATGGACGAGGATTCAGGGACAGGATGTTCCCATGCGACTCGAGATGAAACGGCTCGCGCCTGGGGCAACCAACACGTGGTTTTTAGAGCTGCGTGGAACCGACGGCGGAGTTCGCTTCAGTACGGCGGAACCCAAGACGCTTTGGCAGTTTGAACGAGGGGAAGAACAGTGGTGGAAGCGCACCGAGTTGGGCTTTGGCACTGCGTTCAAGACGGTCACAGGCGGAATTTTCGAGCCGGGCTTTCCCGATGTTATCCAGCAAATGTGGGCGGCCTACCTTCTGGAAAGAGAAGGCCTCCTTGATGGGCGCTTCGGTTGCGCTACCCCGCAGGAGGCAGTTGCGTCGCATGAGATTTTCGCCGCAGCTTTGCTGTCCGAAAAAGAAGGGCGCGTGGTCACCTTATAGCGGGGCCTCCAGTTTTACCCAGTTCGTGGGCAGCAGAGTTTTGAATTCTAAATGAGCTTTGTATGTGTTAGTGAAGAGCATCTTTAATCGCTCTACGGTCTCTTCTGCTGCCCCTCTGATGAAAAAGCTCCTGAAATTCGCTTGCGTACCGCTCTTGGCATTCCTTGCTGTCTTCTTGGTACCCAACGCTTCTGCGGCAGAGGAAAAATCGTCGCTTGTGCGGCACAAAACGCTTTGGGAACAAATTTACGAGGGCGGCTGGGTGATGATCCCAATAGGAGCCTGCTCGGTGCTCACTTTTTTCCTTTGCGGTGACGGTTGGATGCGGACATCAAAGGCGCGCACAGCTCCGCAACGCTTGGAAATCGAGGTGAAGAAGTTATTTAGGAAAGGGGATTACGTTGGCGCGTACAACTTCTGTAAGACTCACAACACCGTCTTGACTAATGTTTTGAAAGCGGGAATCGGAATGTTGGGGGATGGAAAAACAGTGGTGGAGGAATCCATGAGCGGGGCAATGCATCAGGAAAGCTCACGGCTCAATAATTACCTCAGTTACTTGTCTGTGATCGGGGTTTGTACGCCGATGATTGGGTTGTTAGGGACGGTGACCGGCATGATCAAGGCGTTCGCTAATTTGGGAACTGCGGGCATCGGGGATCCCTCGGGCCTTTCCTCCGCCATCGGCGAAGTGCTTGTTGCCACTGCCAGTGGCCTGCTGATCGCCATTCCAGCGTTCGGAATGTTCTATTTCCTGCGTAGTCGCTCCAATAATGCGATGCATCACGTGCAGGACATTGTGAAGGATCTGTTTCGCAAAATGCCGTACGAGCACATGGCGGGTTTGCATATCAGCGGTGAGGAGCTTTTCGCTGCCACACCCAACTGGATCTCCCAATCAGGGAGTGCTGAATCCTTCGAGCAGAGCGCTTCTAATTGATACGTTTGAATTCGCTGAACCATTTAAGGAAAGAACTCTGATATGGCTGGTGGTGGTGGAAATATGGAGTCAGGGGAACCTGACTTTCAAATCGCTCCGATGATCGATGTGCTGTTGGTAATGCTCATATTTTTTATGACCATCACCTCCGCTCAGGTGTTGCGTGTCGACAAAAACATCAAATTGCCAATGGCTCCCGATGCGCAAAAAAAAGATAATAGCCGCGCCGAGGCGATTATTAATGTGCGCTGGGAAGCGGAGCGACGAGTGGCGATTTTTACTTTTGAGGATCGTCCTTACGATTCTGCGGCGCAATTCATTCCGTCCCTCGCGCAGGCCCGCGAACTCGGCGAGCTTCAAGCAAGGGAAGGAAGTAATCCGCATTTCCGGGTGGTAATCCGCGCGGATCGCGAGGTTCCTGCGCAGTACGTTGCTCAGGCGATGAACGCTGCGGGGCAAGCTGGTATTTCCGACGTTTCATTTTCTTCGGTTAATCACGAGTAATTGTGAAAACTTTTATTCCTGAAGAAATGCCGGTGGGTGGCTTTCAAATCGCCCCGATGATCGATGTGGTATTCGTCATCATGTTGTTTTTTATGGTGATGGCCGGAGCAGTGAAGGTCGAGAACGAGCTGAATACCACCTTGCCGGGGAGCGCCGAATCATCCTCTGCGATGGATTTTGTGGATGAAATTATCATAAACGTTTCCGAGTCTGGCGAAATCTTCCTCAACGACGAGCCCTTCGACTCTCCCGAAAGCAAGGATTTGCCACGCTTAAAGGCAACTCTCATACGTCTTAAGCAAAACGCGGACAACGCGAAAACGCCTTCCCTTGTCACGATCATTAGCGATCCAAACGCTAAGTACAGCCGTACGGTCGACGTTCTCGACGCGCTTTCCGTGGCCAAAATCGAAACCGTCACATTTACCGTAAGTGACGAGTAGAACTTCGCCTCGTGAGTTGCGGATTTCCCCTGAGGCGAGCGAGGCGATTATCGGGGATAAGAAAGTTCGGTCAAAACGGGGGATGTTAGCGTAACGGATTTCCTTAGCGCTTTTTCTCCAGCCCAGCCGCGCCAACCGGATTGATAGACTCGACGTAGCCGATCAACATTTCGTCATAGGTTTGCGGTCCCCATTTGACTTCCTTATTCGGATCCGGATTCGCTTTATTGGCACTGCTATTATCGAATACGGCGGTCACGCGTATTTTGCTGCCGGCTGGTACACTTTTGGGCTGTTTGTAATGGTAGCCTAATTGCCAATTAAAGTCGTAATGCGGGATGTCCAATAGCACCTCTTGTTTGCCGTCCGCATAAGCGACTTCGTATTTGAACGCCTTTCCTCTAACGTGCATGTGCGCCATTAAGCTGGTGATATTGAGATCAAAAGGCACTCGAAGTTCCTTTGTCTCGGAGTGATTGGCCGTATTGGGGGGGATCTTTAAGTCGTGTTTGGCAATGCCGAACGTTTTCACCTCCATCTCAGGCGGACTTTTAGCGAATACTAAACCAATTTTCATCTGCTCCTGAACCGCTTTTCCATTGGGCGTGTAATGAATTTGAAACTGGAGCGTTGCGCCCTTGCTCAAAAGCCTTGCCGTTCCCGCTGTGTAAGTACGTGCGCCGTTTCCTGGCACATACGCAGCCCAAAAACTGCCAGCGCCATCGGGAACCTTTTTGGCGTCCTCTCCTTCCTTGATCATCTGCACAATCACGTGATGCACCACGTCTCGGTGACTGGGGATAATCTCATACGCGCTCACCCAGCGGTCCTCTGTCAAATTTGTGGGCACCAATACAATCTGGTAGGGGAGAATGCCCTCTGCTTTGACGGAGACGGGTTTTGGTAGTTGCAAAACGACATCCGGTTTTGTGATAGACCAGCCCTCGGGAAACTGAAGCAGCTTGGGGCCTTGCGCCGAGTCTCCCAGAGGCCGGTCCGAGGAGTGCAGCCAGCTTAGCAAATCGACTCTGTCCCGCGCTGAAAGCGAGCAGTCATTGCTCCACGGATTTTCGCTTCCGAATGGCGCTGGAGCCGCGAACCAAGGCGGCATGTGTTTCTGTTCGACCACGCGCTGAATGGCCTTGGCTCGGTCGAGCACTGCGGGAAGTTCATCCAAGGCGAACGGAGCGATTCCTCCGTCTCGATGACAGCGCAGACAGTTTTGTTGGAGAATCCTCGCCACGTCTCGGTAGTAGGTGACCGCTCCGTTTGATGGCGATCTCACACCGCCAAGGTCCAGTTCGCACCCCGGAGCCGCAGTCGCTTGCACTAACGCTTGCTGTCCACCGAGTAACGCCTCGACGGCGTCCTTCAAGTAGCAGGAGCGGGGCGCATCCAAATGATAGCCGAGGCCGAATTGGTCGTCTATGGCCCCCCTGTATTGAAGTGTGAGCGAGGAATCTAGGAGGAGTACTTCGGTGGTCGTGCTGGCCTGCAGTGCTGTGGCGAGGGATTTATCCGTGTCGCTTACGTAGGGGACGCTGATGGAATTTTGCAGGATGAATTCCTCAATCTCGGAGGAGCGCTCGCTGGTGAAAGGGTTTAACAGTAGCAACCCTATCCCTTTAGATTGGAGGTCCAGTTGCAATCGACTGAGTGTGGCTGCGTATCGTTTGCTGACCGGGCAACTGGTACTTGTCATGGCGATTACAAGTCCTGTGCCTTGGATCAAGTCGCTGAGATGCTGCTTCACACCGGTTATCGAAGTAAATTCCAAATCCGGCAACTGCCTGCCGACGCCCACATCCCCCGCCCTAATCACCTCCGGCCCTTCAACACCAATGGTGGCCGCCTGAACGCTTTCAAGCGGCATCGCGCACCATGCGAACCCAGCGCACAGTAACGATAAAAGTGCTGTTTTAAACATGGTTGAAGATAGCATAAAGCAATCGAATTAAATGATTTAAAAGTTAATTAGACTGAATTGCATTTTCTTGGGCCGTAAAATTTAGTGCGAGGTATTCTTTGGGAGGCATCAGAGTGCGTAGCGGCGCAAATTTCGGATGTTAATCCATTTTTAATTGCTGGAAAGAGCGATGCTGGAACCTCCGCCTAGCTGTTGGATGAACGAGGGTATGACTTGCGGGCTGCGGGCTTTTGTGTGAGAAAGAAGAGCGTTCATTTGGCGATGAGGTTTGAGGCCCGACGCCAAACGAGATTTACAGTGAGCTTTTGAGGACATTATCGGCCTACAATGAGAGGCTTAGGTTCTTCTTCAGAAGGTTAGCTGTGACATGCTAGTGAAACGTGCCAGTGATTTGGAGGGATGGTAGAGCGGTTTATTGCACCGGTCTTGAAAACCGGAGAACTCACAAGGTTCCGCGGGTTCGAATCCCGCTCCCTCCGCCACTTGCTTGAAATCAGGCACTTAGAGCTTTTAAGCGCTTCAAATTCACCAAAGTCATAAGCGAAGTCATAAATCGGCGTCTTCGTCCGAGATGTTCGCCGATGTCCATTTCGCTAATGGAGCCGTCAAAATTGGACTCACCCAGCGTCCCAAAACGTCCGTTCCACGGTCATAATATAGCCCCTTTTCACAACTCAGAATCCAACTCATTCTGCTCGTGTTATGCTCGCCGCATCGCCCCTCTCCGAAGACCAGTCTGAGACCGACGCCGATCCCATCAAGGCGCTCAAGTTGAAGGTCGATTATTTTCGAAAGCACCTGTTGTTGGGCCAAAATTATTCCCACCAATCTCTCCCGAGGTTGGTCTGGGACAAACGGGACTTGGACGGGCTCCGCACACTGGTCCATGAGGCCTACATGATCTCCCACAAACGCGCGGGTACCACGCAGGGCAAAGAGTTGCGCTGGGTCGATGATAAACACAAAAGCCTCCGCCTCATCATGACCCTCGAGCGGATGATAAAGAGTATTCCTCTGCGGCCGGTGGGCATCATTGAGAGGGAATTGTTTAAGATTAATGGATCATATAACCCTACGCTTCTTCTTCTTAAGCAAGATAAGGAAGCCATTGCCCAGCACAACGCCCTGAAAAAAACGAATCCGCGCTATAAAGCGCTCTTGAGCTTAAACGCTGCGCTGGGAGAACCCAAAGCCAGCATCACGCAGGTACAGGTAAAGGACTTCGACGTTGTGCTTCGTGAGCTTTGCCGAGAAACGGAAGCCCACATCGAAAGAGGTTGGGAGAAGCTTAGAGGAGACCGGGTTCAAAAGTTAATGGACCAAATACTCTTCCTGGATCTCCAGCGTCAGGAAATGGTTTGGCGCTTAGCGTATTGGGATCAAGTAGAGGCGATTGCAGGATGGATTGTCGGGCTCCATGATACGGCGTTGACCGAATTGTTGTCCGATGTGGCTGTCTATTTGCCAGAAACGCGAGAGGAGTTCCTCCGTCGCCGGGAACGCAAGGAGACTTTGGCAAGAGTTAAACGTCACCGGGGCAAGCGTAAAGGAGCTACAGACAAGCCGGAGTAGAGCCCCCCAGAGCCACTGGGTAGGCCAAGCAACAAGCCACTCAAACTACTTGTTGCCAGCATTTTGACCCTTTCTTCGCCAGCGCTCGACGAGCGGTAACCGGCCTTATTCCAGGACCATGAGGTTGCCGGCCTGTGTAGTGCACAGAGCCTCCTCAGCACCGCCGCAGACCCAAATCGAACGGATTTTGGGGCCGACCACGAAAAAAACGCCCTCAAAAAGCGTTACACATTTACAGGGTGGCGGGAGCGCAGACTCGTATATTTTCGTTACATCCCTCCCCAACAGGTAGTTGCATGTCTATTTTTCCGTCAGAAACGGACTTAATCAGGTAGAGCAATGACTACCCACTACCGCACCTACCAAACCGCCACGCCGTCAGGCAAAGCCCCTACACCGCTTCTCCCCGAATGGATCCGACTACCACGCTCAGGAGAAAAGTGCCCCTACTCTAACCTGAGCCGGTCGACGCTTAACTCGCTCATCCTTCCGTGTAAGGCGAATAAAAATCGCCCGGTGGTGAAGAGTTCGGTCCTACGCCAACCGGGCGCCACAAGGGGCGTTCGCTTAATTCACAGGGCGAGCCTCATGGATTACATCGCTACCAACGAGGAGCCCACCGTTTTCGATTACGCTCGGCAAACCCCAAGCGCTTCGCCTGCCAGATTATCTCAACCCGTCTCAGGAATTCCACGGATCCAGACGTTCAGTATTTCCGGCAAGCGAGGAACAAGTGGCCGGGAATCTTTCGTGGGGACCGTAGAGACCCAACCAATTTTCGGAAAACCCGGAAAACTGCGTCCGCTGGCTCGAGGCGGAAGCAGGTTCAACTAAGGAGCCTTGAGTGATGAAAAAATAATATGGCAAAAGAAACTAATATCAGCTGGTGCAACTGTACCTTCAACCCGTGGATCGGTTGTACCAAAGTCAGTGAAGAATGCCTTAACTGCTACGCGAAAGTACTCGCGGCCAAACCGAAGATCAACACGCCTTGGGGTCCAGGCAGTCCCAGACGTCCTGCGAGTGAAGAAAGCTGGGGGCATCCCGTAAAGTGGAACGCGGAGGCAGTTCGCTCTGGCGTGCGAAAGAAGGTGTTCTGCGCGTCCATGGCCGACGTATTTGACGACGAAGCCCCTGAGGGCAGCCGTGCCCGTCTCTTCGAGCTGATCCAAGCGACGCCCCAGCTCGACTGGCTCCTACTCACGAAGCGGCCTGAGTTGATCGAAGGGCAACTTAAAGAAATTGGCGTTTGGGACCTTCTGCCCCTTCCCAACGTCTGGATCGGGTTCTCTGCGGGGAATCAGGAGAATTTCGATAAGCGTTGGCCGATAGTCAGAGAGATTCCGGCGGTCGTTAGATTCTGTAGTTACGAGCCTGCCCTTGGGCCAATCACCCTGCCCGCCGACACTACCGGCGAACTCGACTGGCTCATCTGCGGCGGGGAGACCCATACTGAGAAGTACAATGGGCGTGCAATGGATCCAGCTTGGGCTCAGGGCATTCGAAATCAGTGCTTAAGGAAGAAAATCTCCTTCTTCTTTAAGCAGTGGGGCAACTGGATCCCCGACGGTGGCAAGCACGACTGGTATGGCAAGACCTCGGAAGTCTTTAGCCAGAGGGTCGAGATCCTAGACGGCGTGGAATGGAAGCAATTCCCCACGCCAAAGCTCTTCCGGAAAGTAAACGGCGAAAATGCCTTAACCGCTCAGCTGACCCACTAAATCTGCTTAGTCCAGCTCCCACTCGAGGGTTAAGTGACCCTCGAGCGGGAGCCGTGGACGGCTAAACCCCTAAACCAAAATGAGTAAGAACGAAAAAACCACAACCTGCGCGGATGCCCTTGCCGCTAACGGTCTGATCTACACGAGGGCGCTAAGTTTGGAAGTCTCTACGCTGCAGGAAGATTTTGAGGAAATAGCACCTGTCGGCTCAGCTCCCCTCTCTGAAGAAAATCCTGCTCTTGAAAACGGAACGGACGAAGGCGTATCTGAGCGCAGCCCTGCCAGCAACGCCTTGCTGTCGGAGGGCATGCACTGGCTCGAGCCGGACACGCTTCTGGCGAACCCGCTGAGCGAGTTGATTTACGGCAACGACATGACCGGCTGCCTGCTGGCCAGCGTC
>CAIXGS010000068.1 GCA_903919125.1 uncultured Spartobacteria bacterium
GGATGATTCAAGAGACCTCAGCACCTGGGAGCGCGGAGCCCCAGCTCCGCAATGCCTGTCCGAGCTTTTGGGGCGTCAAAGCGGAGCTAGGGCTCCGCGTTCCCGGGAGAGAAGAACCAGTTTTCTTCAAGATTTGGTATGATCAAACAATGTGTCGCCGAGACCACACGGTTATTGACTGGTCTCACCTGCTCGTCTCAGCGCTCCAGATGAGCTTGCCATCGAGCCACGTCCCGCGCACTTGCGTGGTCTTGAGATCGTCAAGCGGGCAGGCGAGGATGTCGCGGTCGAGGATGATAAAGTCGGCGCGCTTTCCGACTTCCAATGAACCGAGTTCCTTATCTAGAAATAGAATCTTTGCGTTGTTGATCGTGTAAAGCCGGATTGCTTCCTCGCGGGTGAGTCCGCCTTCTGGGTGCAGTGGTTCAGCGAGGTAGCGACATTTTCTCTCCATAGCAATCCACATCGCGAGCCAGGGGTTGTAGGGATTGATGGAGCGCAGGCTGCCGATTTTTTGCATGTGATCGCTGCCGCCACCGACGGTCACTTTTGCATCGAATAGCGCGCGTAGCGGTTGGAAGCGGTTCATGCGTTCATTCCCAAACTGTTTCAGCAATGTGGCGCCGTCGAGGTGGAACCAGATCGGTTGCATGTCGATCACCGCACCGAGCCGCGCGGCCTGCGCGATGCTTTCAGGGGTCATGAAGTTGCAATGCGTGATACAGGGGCGGGACTCGCGGAGCGGTGTGTCTTTGTTGACCTCGTCATACGTGTCGAGCAGCAGCTTCACCGCGCCATCGCCGACACTGTGAGCGGTGAACTGCAGACCCGCGCCGGCGACCTTGCGCACCATCTTCGCGAGATGCTCACTCGGAGTGCGCTGTACTCCACGATAGTCCTTGTCTGTGATGCCATAGATACGGCTTACGCCCCAAGGTTCGAGCATCAGCGCGCTGCCAGTCAGCATGCCACCATCGAGCCAAATCTTTGTGCCGATTATCTGCAGCATTGGGTCCGGAATCGTCAGCGGGTGGTTGATGATTTCATCAAGAGCGAGCTCCGTCGTCCGCCATAAATTGCTGGTGGAAAAAATGTGGGACAAACGCAAGCGAACGGTAAGCGCGTTGGCAGCGCGGAGGGACTGATACACGTCAATGTTACCCTTGCTCGCACCGCGATCGGCGATAGTGGTAAAGCCAACGCTATTATAGTCGGCGAAGAGCTTCTTCACGAGGTCGATCGTCTGCGCTGAGTCAGGTTTTTTATGGACCGTCTTCGCGTTGATCTTCGGACTGAACGCATGCATCAGTCCTGTCGGCTCGCCATTCTCATCGAAGACGACGACACCCGTCGAATCCGCTGGCACTTTGAAGTTCCGATCAATTCCCGCAAGCTGGAGCGCGAGTGAATTCAGCATTGAGTCCGGTCCAGTGCTGAACTGCACGGGATGCCTCGGCGCCACGCGATCCAACTCCTCGCGCGTGGGGTAACGTTGCTCCTTGAGTCGCGTGATAAAAATTTGTCCTATCCCGATGAGAGAGCCTTCTGGCAAGGTCTTCGCGCGGCTCGCGATGTAGTCGAGGAGTTGCGGGATGTCCTCGATGTCCGGTACTGGATGATCGAACTCCATGATCGCTGCCCCAACCGGATGTGCATGCGAATCCATCAGCCCCGGCAAGACCATGCGCCCGTCGAGATCCACACGTATCGCCTCTGGATGATCTACCATCAACGCCTTGGCCTTATCACCCAGCGCCACGATGTATGCGCCGTCCACCGCCATCGTATCGCTGAGGGAGAAGGACTCATCGACTGTAACGATCTTACCATTGGTGAAAATCGTGAGAGGCGCGGCGTGGAGTACGGCAGTTGCTGCAATTAGTAAGGCAGCATTAAGTTGGAGGAGAGTTCTAGGGAACATAAAATCGCTCTACTTGCCGCCGAGTTCCGCTTTGAGGAGTTTTTGCCAGTCGGGGTGCTTCTGCTTGAAGGCTTGATACTCTTTGTATTCAGCAGCTGAAACCTTGCCGTCTTTGTCCTTGTCCACCGCGTCAAAGAGCCATTCGTAACCGGGTTTATCTTGGTTCCATTCATCGCGCGAGTCCCAGCCTGAGGCGCTAGAATCGCGTAATTCGAGCACCTGACCCGCATCAAGCAGAGCACGGCGATAGCGCTGGAAATCAATGTTTTGTACGGCTGTTTTTTCAGCGAGGGCGTGGGCGGCGGCGATGCCAGCGGAGAGCCCGAGCGTGATCCAGACGGGCTCCATGCGGATGCTCGTCATCGCGATGTGGCTGGCAGAGCAACACACGGGCACGAGCAGATTTTCGCACTCGCTTTGCTTCGGCGTGATGGCGCGATACGGAATGCTGTGAATGCCGTTGTGCCGGGGATTGGCCTTCAAGATGCTGAACTCGCCACCGCTGAGCGCCACACCGCCTTCGTGCGCGATAGTGGCATAGGACCAGTCGTCCACGCCGTAGCTGCCGAGGCCAACCGTGTCCTCGGGATGAGCATCGCCTTCGAGATCCTTTTGCGTGACGACGTAGGATGACTTCATGCGCCGCGCCTCTCGCACATAAAGCTGATGCGGCCAACCGCCAGTCTCATCGAAGATACCGCGCTGGAAGCCGGTCGTCTCCGCTCGCTCACGCAAATCTGCTGGAGCCGAGGGATCGGTGCGCAAGAAGTGATACATGCCGCGCACGAAGTTCATCTCATCGCGCCAGATGCGTGAGCGCGTGGCCCAGTCGCCGTCGGGATACGCTGCATTCGCACCCGCGATGGACTGCGCCCACAGCGCGCGACTGGAGTTGCCACCGAAGATGCCCCAACCGGGATTGTCTGAGTATTCGCCGAGCACATGCATCTTGCGGCCCGCGCGCATGTTGACGTTTTTCTGAAAACCTCGGCGAAAAATCTCATAGGTGTGCGGGTCGTAGTTATCGGGCTTCTCGACGCGAATCGGATCATTCTTCGTGAGCACCCAACGGAAGCAATACATCATTGTCAGCTTGTCCGCGCTGCCGAGCGGGCCGATCTGAATGTCTTGCAGCAACGGCAGCAACCCGCTCTTCGGATCGCCCGGCCTCACATACGGATCGATGTCGTAGCGCATCAAGATGGGCCGCACGCCGCCGAGGGACTCACCGTATTCCTCTCGCGATTCACGGCCCCAAGTGTAGCTCACGCCAGACTTCGCCATGAGATCGCCCTCATACGAGCAGTCAATGAACACCCGCGCCGACACGGTCTTCGCGTTCGCAGTCAAAGGCTTCTCGATGGGGCAGCCGACCCTGTCCGGAGGTGCATAGTCGAGCGTGATGCTGCGAATGCGCGCACCCTCCTTTGTCACGCTCGCAAGCCGATGCTCGTAGATGACCGGGATACCGCGCTGCGCGAGTTCGGTCTTGTAAAGATTACGCATCGCCACGTCGTCCTTCTCGATGAGAAGCTTCAGCGCCATCTTGCCCACAGAGCGCTTGTGGCCCCAATCAATCGCATTCAGACCGCCGCCGCTCATACCGCCGAGCCAGCGCGAGGGCTCCACGACGAGCACCTTCGCCCCCGCATCAGCCGCGCCCAACGCTGCTGCAATGCCGCTAGCCGTCGCGCCATAAACGCAGACGTCGAAGCTCTCGGTGTTCTCCGCCAACACGATGTCGGAGAGCAAGCTCCCGAGTAGCACTCCGCTCGAGATGCGGATAAAATCTCGGCGTGTTTTTTGAGTTTTGGATGTCATGAGAATGGTGATTAGCGGTTGGATGACTTTCAAGGCCTTGGCGCGGCGTCGTCGAATGTGGCTTGGGGCGCGAGTAACGATACGGTGCGAATGAGGAGGAGCTTCATACGGGACTCGGGCTTTTGTCAGCGCCGCATGATGAGGTTCCCCAAGGCCTTCGGGTCTTTAAACTTCGTGCCGCTGGGGAAGAGCATGTAGAACTCGGGGGTGTTGCCGGCCATACGTTGGCGGCAGATGTTTACGCCCCACGGGTAGGCTTTGCTGGGGACTTCGCCTTCGATGGGCTTCGCCTCGATGAGGGCTTCGACGAACCACCTATCGGCTGCTTTTTTCACGGCGATGTTTTTCACGGTGTAAAAGCTAGCCAGGTCTTCGGAGCGCGTGGTGATGCATTCATCGAGCACGGTGCCGTTGGGATTGATGACGATGAGCGGGCGAATGCCCTTGGCAGTTTCGAGCCGGATTTCGATGGTGTCATCATTGAAGATGGCGTAGCTGTCCCGGTCTTTACAGTCGGCACGGAGCTTTTCCATTTTGGGCTCGATGCACTCGATACCGACGACGAGGCCACTGTCATCCGGCAGCCAGCGGAATGCGACTTTGGTGGAAATATGGTGCGGTGTTTCGGCGGTGAACATGTCGCTCAAGGGAGTGAAGACGCGGCCCTCGGGGTCACTCCAGAAGGGCTTTGTGAAGTCGCCGTCGATCTTGGGCGGATGATGCGCCCAGTAGCCGGTGATCCCGCCGTTGCTGCGCTGGAGATTGGCGAAGAGTCCCGTCAGCGGCTGCATCTCGGCTTCGAGCAAAGCGATGCGCCTGGTGTAAATGCTGTCGCCGGTTTTGGCTTTGGCAGCGCTGAGGAGCGCGAAGAATTGGTCTATGTCGGCTTGCTTGAGGAAGCCGCCACTGGCCGTGACTTCACGTGCTTCGGGTCGCGACCACACGGCCTCCCCGAACTCATGGAACTGCTTCATTTCGGCATGCGCGGGGCCGAAGAACACGCGGTAGTATTCGTCCAGCGTAGCCTGCATGTCGAGGTGGCGGTCCCACATCATGCGGGCGTGGAGGTAGATCATGAGGTGAGACAAACCTGGGCGACGCAGGTTGTGGGTGGCGTCGGGTTTGATCTCATTGCTGGGAATCCACGGCACTTCGATGTCGTAGCCGACGGCGTGGTCATAAGCGGCTTTTAGATTGGCCTGCATGATCTTGGAGAAGAATACGGGCACGGGTGGCGCGTTGCGGATGACCGCCTGCTCAAGATAGTGGTCCATGATAAGGAGCTGCTCACGACCGTCCTTCATCCGCTTGAGCCACTCCTTGCGCAGTTCGAGATCGCCATTCCAAGGGGCTAGCATCCACCCGGTGCTATGTTGCATGAGGCCGACAAGCACGCTGTCGGGGATCTTATCAGTAGTGGTCGGCGGCATTGTGGTGCCGCTGTAGGCCATGACGGTGAACTTGCGTTCGGGGAGCTTGGCGCTGATGCGCTTCACTATGTCCAGATTGAAGTCCCATGCGTAATTGCTGAAGTTGCCGTAGATACCGCGCGCGGTCTGTTCCCAGCCCGCGGCAACATCGGCGCTATCTATGGAAGACCAACCATCGGGCTGCCCGAGGCTATCGTATTCGATGTTCGGATAAACCTGCCGCGTGAAGTCGAGTGAGGTGATGAAGTCGGCGCGCAGTTTTTCGCTGTTGAGCTTGGGTGAGCCATAGTTGGGCTTGCCATTGATGATGCCGAAGTAAGCGGGATCAGCCTCTTTGCCGAAGTAAGTGAGGCGGCCCACCGCATGGTAAATCGGGATGGTCTTACTGGTACCTACGCCCATGGACTTATACCACATCATCTCCTGCCGATAGGTGCCTGGTTGGTTATCGGCGAAGCGGCGCTGACCGAACTCTGGCTCCTTCTTCACCGACTGCTCCGCGATGTTGATGCGGGCGTGATGCGGGCGAATCAGCCCGAGTTCTTCGTCCGGCATATACCAGCGCATCCCAAGCTGCTCCAGCAAGCCGAACACGGCATACAACGTGCCCGTGGCATCATACAAATGGAAGCCGCACACCTTGCTGTATCCGCTCTCGCCGTAGAACGACGGCGTGCGCCACTTGTGACCCGTCAGCTTTTCCCAAGCTTCCTGCGAGAACCGGTGCTCGCGGTCGATGTATTTTGCGAAGTGGTTCTGCGAGTGAAACATGTCGCGCCCGATGAGCACGACATGATGGTCCTTCGCGATGATCTTGTAACCATCGAGCTTCACGTCATCGACGCTGATGCCGAGCTTCTGCGTGTGCTCGCTTGCGCCGACAAAGATGTGATTCAGCGCATCGCTCGGCTTGTCCACGATGGCGAGTGTCGCGCCAGAGATCGCGAGCAGATGGCGCTGGAGTTCCTCGGCGGCAGTGCGCGTGGCCTTGATTGCATCGGCAGAGATGACGATATCGGCGACAGGATTGCCGTTGGTGACGAGATCAACGGCTTGCGCTGGCAGCGCGGCAAAGATGCTGATCGCAATCAGCAGTAAAGTACGAAGGGTAGTTTGGGCTGGGGGGTGCATGAAGTTTTCCTCGGTCAGCGATGGTTCAGCGTTTGGCCGCCAACTTGGTTTTGGCAGTCGCCAGCGAGTCCGTCGGCGGATTGCTCGATGCCACGACGGCCTCGTAGCAGGCCGTCGCCTTTTCCGGTTCACCCAGTGCTTCGTGAGTCGTAGCGCGAGCCATTTGCACC
The DNA here is from genome assembly GCA_903919125.1 of uncultured Spartobacteria bacterium. GTDB lineage: Bacteria > Verrucomicrobiota > Verrucomicrobiia > Chthoniobacterales > Chthoniobacteraceae > Chth-196. The sequence continues at coordinate 6,474 of CAIXGS010000068.1, forward strand.
ATGGTCCAGTGCGGCTGTTTGGTGAGGTCGTTAAGCCGGTCAAATTCCGCGAGCGCTTGGGCACCCTTGCCACCCACCACAAGAAGGCGCGCCCGAGCGGCGATAGCTTGGTAACGCATCGTAGCACCGGGCTCCTTGAGCTTCATCACCTCATCGAGGCAATCCAGCGCCTGCTGGCCTTTCTCGAACAGCCAAGCCAAACGCAGATGGGCGGTGGCCTTCTTGTAATCATTGATGGTGTAACCAAGCGCCGCACGAAAGTCCTTCTCCGCCGCCACCGCGTCACGCACGCGGCCCGATGCCTCGCCTCGGATCATCAGCGCCTCGAAGCTCAGCGCATCCGGCCAAAGCGAAAAATCCTCGTTCTTCACCAGTGACACGACCTCGGCGTACTTCGACTGCATGGCGAGAAGTTTCATGCGGCAGAGCGTGCCCAAGTATTTGTCCTTAATGCCCGCCGCCAGCTTCGTTGCCTCTTCGACATGCTTCAACTGAACCTCACAGTAACTCGCCTGCATCAAGGCTAAATCCTTCGTCTCTGCGTTAGGAGCCAATGCGATCAACGCCGTAAACGCCACCTTCGCCTCAGGAATCTTGTTGGAGACATAGAGCTGCAGGGCGGCTTGATACTCCGTTGGAAAAGTGGCCGCATAGCTGGTGGCCACGGCTATGAGTAATGGTAGAATGATTTTCATCGTTTTTGACTGCGAGAAAGTGATCGGACTATGACGTCGTGCAAGGCCTGAACTCGAGCGCGCCAGACAACGGCGCTGCGGCGCTTCCTTCGGTCTTTGCCGCCGAGGCAGTAGATCAAGTCGCGACTGCGGATGCGCTTGGTTATGGCCCGAAAGGACAGTGCTTTTGCCTAGAGATAAAAGCATAGATGGCACGAGGTTGTCGGCTTTCACAAGATTCCGCGATCTTAAAAGCGATAACAACCCACACGCCACGAAAAGATTAGCGGGCGCTTTGATAGCTGTGAACCGTGAAACCTACGAAACCCCCGATTAAAAAAGGGTTAATGAGCAGGGCAGAGGATCTGCTCGACTCTGCTACCCAGATATGGCAATGTCAGGTGCAATGAAACTCGTGGAATTATCTCCCCGTGAGAACTATGGGCTTTTCCTGCGGTACGAGGATGGAATCGAAGGTGTGGTGGATCTTTCCTCGCTTGCAGGCCGTGGGGTCTTTGCCTTGTGGCTGAAGCCTGGAGTTTTTGAGCAAGTCAACTTGTCCGATGCTGGTGTACCCGAGTGGCCGGGGGAGCTCGACCTATGTTCCGATTCCCTTTACATGCAACTGACTGGCAAGAGCGCTGAGGAGATTTTCCCCAACCTGCGAAGAATTCCCGCTCATGCCTGAGCTTTCCCGATTCTACGGAATTGTTGTGCAGATGTACTTCGAGGATCACTCACCCCCGCATTTTCACGCGCTCTACGCTGGCCAGAGGGCCGTCATCGATATCGAGACGCTGGCCTTGATCGAAGGTCAACTGCCAGCGAGGGCAAGAGGAATGGTCGTCGAGTGGGCCACTTTGCACGAAGAGGAATTGCGGGAAGCCTTCCGCCGAGCGGAATCGATGGAAGCCCCACCCAAAATTGCCCCCTTGCTTTGATGAAAAACTGGGGCAAGCAGACTCTGGGGCATAGCGGCTCTTGATCAAAGATTGGGGACATAGGGGATAGAATCCCAGTATGTCGCGCCTCCTTAACTCCATCGGAATCAGTGGTTATAAAATTCTCAACCAAACTACCAAGTCGGATTGCATTGAAATAGACCTCCAAGCCCCACAAAAACGGCCTCCCGCCTGCGCTTGGTGCAGTAGCACTCGCATCCAAAGCAAAGGGCTTTATGAGCGCAGGGTGCGCCATATCAAATGCTTTGGGCAGCCCTCCCGCTTGCGCATTCGCTGCCGGCGCTTCAGATGCCGCGACTGTAAAGCCTCCTTCCTTCAACCGCTTCCAGGCATCCTTGCTGGCAAGCATTCCACGCAGTCTTTCAGAGAAAACATCTACACCCTTCACCACGAAGGCATCTCAGGCTCAGTAATGGGCCGACTCGAAAAGCTCGGGTGTGCCACCGTTTCGCGCATCTACACAGAGTTTACTGAGCGAAAAGCCAGTGAACGCCTCTCTCTGGAGTGTCCGTTGATGCTCGGCATCGATGAGCACACCCTCCATAAAAAAACGAAGTTCGCCACCACCTTCTGTGACCTGGCCAACAACCGCGTCTTCGACATCGTCGAGGGTAAATCCGCCGCTGATTTGGAGGGCTTTCTTTCCAAACTCAAGGGTAGGGAGAAAGTTAAAATGGTCTGTATCGACCTGTGTTCGGCTTTTCGAAGTCTGGTGCGACGCTATTTTCCAAATGCCATTTTAGTGGCCGATCGCTTTCATGTGGTGCGCGTGGTTTTGCACCATTTTATCCAGCTTGCCCGAGATCTGGCTCCTGCGGCTTTCGTGCGCAGAGGGTTCGCCGGCCTGCTGCGCAAGGCGCCCAAGAAGCTTTCGACTTCTGAGGCGGAGCGCCTTGAAACCCTGTTTCAAAACCACCCGGTGCTAAGGCTTGTGCACCAGGAAATGCATGAGTTTCGCAATCTGCTCAATATAAAACACCAAACGGTCGCACGGGTCAAACGGCTCATTCCTAGGCTCTTATTCTATATAAAGAAGTACAAAGCCGAGAACTTCGCCCCCATGCAAACGCTGGCAAAAACGCTCCACAGTTGGCGGGGCGAGATTGCGGCCATGTGGCGGTTCACCAAAAACAATGGCATTACGGAAGGCTTCCATCGCAAAATGAAGCTCATCCAAAGGCGAGCCTATGGCTTCAGGAATTTTCAAAACTACCGCCTGCGAGTGATCGCTGCGTGCGGTTAACCAATCCGTTCCCCCCTGAATCAACAACCCAACTCAACCTTCAACTTACAACACACCCCTCCCCAAACTTTGGTGTAGACCC
>CAIXGS010000069.1 GCA_903919125.1 uncultured Spartobacteria bacterium
AACGTTTCGGCTCCATAAGAGCACTCAGCTAGGCGCAGGCGTTCGACGAGTCCGTGATCCGTGGGAAGATTCTCTGGGGCTGGGCGTTTTGGAACCTCCAATAAAATGTGGAAATGGTTGATCATTACGCAAAACGAAAGAACCCGAACTCCACAGTAGATCTCGTAACGCCGCATTAGTTTTACAAAAGTTTCCTTTTCCAACTCGCCCAGAACAAAGTTCCTGTCTACCACCCTGGAAACACAATGGTAGTGAGCGACCTGCACCGAAGCCTCGGCCTTGAATCTCGCGCGCCTCATATACCCCTTGCTACGGATGCGACGGGGAAAAGGTTTTACTCGAGTGTCTGTCCCCTGCGTTTCCCTGCCGCGTTCGCGGCTTGCGTGCCAAATGACAGCAGCAAAACAAGTATTGGGAGCGCGATCGTTGCGACTTTGGCTGGGAGAAATTCGAGGCGTATATTCATGCTGGTCATCAGGGTTGCGTTCCGATGTGGAGGGATTTCCAACTCTATGACCACGTTCTGAGCCACATCTTAGACCTCCCTCACGGGTGGAACGTTTCATTTCAAGCATCCATACCATCGCGCATGGCCTTCAATGGAAGGTTTTACCGGAGTGTCTGTCCCCTGCGTTTCCTATGGATCGTGTTGAACCACTGGGAGAATCGCTGTTTGAGCAGCCTCATAAAAAAGCTAACGTCCCACATGTGTGCGAAAAATCGCTCCCTGAGCGCCTCGGCCTCCATCACCCGGCTAGCCTGACGTAGGGCCGCTAATTGCTGGGCCAACGTTTCGGCTCCATAAGAGCACTCAGCTAGGCGCAGGCGTTCGACGAGTCCGTGATCCGTGGGAAGATTCTCTGGGGCTGGGCGTTTTGGAACCTCCAATAAAATGTGGAAATGGTTCGTCATGATGCAAAACGAAAGAACCCGAACCCCGCAGTAGGTTTCGTAACGCCGCATCAGTTTTACAAAAGTTTCCTTCTCCAACTCGCCCAGAACAAAGTTCCTGTCTACCACTCTGGAAACACAATGGTAGTGAGCGACCTGCACCGAAGCCTCGGCCTTGAATCTCGCGCGCCTCATACACCCCTTGCTACGGATGCGACGGGGAAAAGGTTTTACCCGAGTGTCTGTCCCCTGCGTTTCTTCCAGGTGGCCGAGAAGTGCGGCTTGGGCGGCAATCCACAAAGTGGCAAACAGACTCACCCGCAGGGGTTTCAAGCTGCTCTATGTAGGTCAAATATCTCGCTCGAGGGGGGGCTGCTCCTCTGGCGAAACCGGCAAGAGCTTGTGGCAGGCTTGCTGGATCCATATTTGCCTAATCGCCAGGCGGAAACCGTAGCTTTATGCTTCAATGATGCGACCAGTTTTTTCGAGGCTTTCTCCGCAGATAGCGCAGTGCAAAGCTTGGACAACAGGTTGAGGTGGGCATCGATTTTTAAATTCGCGGAATCTCGCGCAAGTCGGGAACCTCATTTCATCTTTCCCTATTTTTAAGGTGCTTTTGACATTTTTAAGTTGAAAGTTCTAAAGCTGATGTTCGAAACTCTCCGCAGTGGTGTCTGTAAAGTGCTGTCTCGCTGTGACAGACTGTTTTCCCCTAGTTACTGAACGTGCCGTAGCCATGGTTTTTGATCTCGCTGATGGCATCAACTGGTATCTCGTATTTTTGTTTTCCATTTCCTTGCACGAAGCAGCTCACGCTTGGGCCGCTTCTCATCTCGGGGACGATACAGCAAAACTTGCCGGGCAGATTACACTCGACCCAACCCCACACGTAAAGCGCGCGCCTTTCGGCACAGTAATCGTTCCTCTGGTTTCTTATTTTTTGACGGGAGGAATCATTGGCTGGGCGCATGCCCCTTATGATCCTAAATGGGCGCGTCAATACCCTGCCCGGAGTGCACTAATGGCCATAGCGGGTCCTCTCGCTAATTTAACAATGGCGCTCATTGCGTTGATCTTGATTCGCATCGGGAGCGAATGGCGCGTTCTATGGATTAGTGAAAACGTAGCGCTAGGTCGAATTGTGTGCGTGGAGAACAAATCCAGCTTTTTGGGCTTTCTCGCCAACATGCTTTCTATCACCTACCGACTTAATATTTTTCTCGGGGTGTTTAATCTTTTGCCGCTTCCGCCGCTGGACGGTAGTAAGATCCCCCTTTTTTTTCTCCCCTCCATTCTCACTGAAAAATACTGGACTTTTTTGTGTCATCCTTACTCAGCATTGATTGGCACCTACACCGCTTGGCAGCTGTTTGGAATGGGAGCACCAAAAATTTTAGAAATCTCCGTAGACATCTTGCGGTTTGTGACTCAAAATTAAAAGCATCAACAATATGCAAAGCATTAGAGCAGGGCTTGTCCTTCTGTTTTTTTTAGCAAGCGTTTTTCAGACACTTGCAGTTTCACAAGACGAATCACGACGAGTAGACCTCGATGCGCTGAGGAGTCGCCTCAAATATCAGAGTGGAAGTATCCAACTCCGAGATGGTATCGCAATAATCAAACTAACTGAAAATTTTCGGTATTTGGATCCTGCGGGCACCGAAACATTGCTTACTGGCATCTGGGGCAATCCTGCTTCGCAAGCCAAGATTCTTGGGGCGATTGTTCCGTCTGATTTCGATCCTTTCGATCAGGATTCTTGGTGCGTTATCATTGACTATAGTGAGGACGGGTTCGTCAGCGATAGCGATGCAGAAAAAATTAATTATTCGGATCTCCTTAAGAAAATGAAGCAGGGAACTCAAGCAGCCAATGAAGAGCGACAAAAGAATGGTTACCCTTCAACGGAGTTGGTTGGCTGGGCGGCTGAGCCGTATTACGATAAGGAAACCCATAAATTTTATTGGGCAAAAGAAATTAAATTCGAGGGGACTGAATCGGATAACACCCTGAATTATAATATTCGAATTCTTGGGCGTCGCGGAGTGTTGGTGCTTAACGTTGTTGCAAGGATAGCTCAGCTCAAGGAGGTGGAAAGCGCCAATCCGACAATTCTAAAAATGGTCAATTTTACTCAGGGAAACACTTACAAAGATTATATCCCAGGCACTGATAAACTCGCATCTTACGGGTTGGGCGCTCTGGTTGCCGGAGGGCTGTTGGCTAAGACTGGTTTGCTAAAATGGCTCCTTGCCAGTGTGCTTGCATTCAAAAAATTTATCGTCATTGGCTTGGTTGCTTTATTCGCTTTTATTAAGAGTCTTTTCGTGAAAAAGCCTACTAGTGGCGGCAAATCCGACACCCAATCAGGCGCTTGATGTTTGTAAACTGAGGTGTATATACGCCCTGATTTTGAAATCTAAGGCCCCTTTTTTTCCAAGCACAATTCAAAGCTGCGGTTACGCGCAGGGAGCGTTCCTCTCCGCTAATTTTTTCGCCATTTTTACCCGCGGTAAACGGGTGCGATATTCTTAATCCTCTTTGGGGCGGCAGGGTGAGAGCTCAATTTTTCAGCGAACCAAGTCCAAAATCCCTCTTCTTCCTCGATTTGCTTCAGATAGTATTCGGTATTTACTTTTGAGTAGAGCCTCTTCCCTGCTGAAAGGATTAAAATGCCATCAATAGCTCCTTGTGGACTCAGTGAAGCTCCAATATTATCGCATGTGTACTCACAGGCTCGGGAGTATGCGGAATTCAGAAACGGAAAAAACGCCGATGGTAGAAGCCATGTATTTTTTATAATATGCCTGCGTTTAACGTGGCCTAATTCATGTCCGATGATAAAAGATAGAGCCTCTGGACCATTGTCGTAGGCAGTTTCAACAATATCAGAGTAAAGGATGATGTAATTTTCCATGCAAAAACGTGTGGCAAAGGCATTTAACATACCTCCAGCCTGGACGATGTATGTGAAAGGAATGGCATCTAGGTTTAAACTCTGACTGTGCTGCAGGACGATATTGTAAATTTCAGGAAACTGGTCCTCCGTAACGCGTATTGCATTCGCTTTAATGTGTCCCATGGCGAGAGCGTGAGCGAACATTTGAAACGTGTATATTAAAAGAACATAAAATATGAACGGCAGGAAAACAGCTGCCTTCTTTGCGCCATACAAGATACTTATAGCAATCCATAAAATTGACACCAAAGTGACAGTGCACTTTATTGTGAAATATACGGTTTCTTTCTTATTTATATCGTATTGGATTCCACTTGCTTCCCGGTTTGGAAATCTTGTTTTTGAAATAGATCTTGGTTTGGGGAGGTTTTTTTCAGTTTTCTGGTTCGTAAAGTTTGACTCGCCCTCAGTGGAGAGAATTCTTTTCTCCTCAACAAGGGAGCTTATTGGTAGCCATTCACCTTGTGAATCTGTACGTGCAAGCGCGCCAGAGCAAAGCCCGGCGTATCTAATTTGATCTAGAATTTCTGCCTCGGAAAAAGGGCCGTCATGTCGGTCTTTGATATATATCTTCACTGTATTGTAATATCTAATTATCGTTCCAAAGTGAGAGGGGTTTTTCCTTTTTAGAATCGGTGATTTATGTCCTAGCTTGGCTGAATAAAGCTATACACTCACGAAGGTTCTGGAATCAAGCATTATGCGGTAAATTCTAGAGCTCGGATGAGCGGGCCAACGGGGTGAAGAATGTATGGAAGTGGCAGTATCGTGCCAGTTTCATGATTGTTATGAGCGATAAAATTAAAAACATTCAACATGGTTCGGTTCGCGCCAGTAGACGAAAACTGCTAGTGGGGTTTTACCCAAGTGTCTGTCACTGCGCTTACGCTTGGGCGCTCCGTCTCAACCCGCTATCCCGGGGACAGCGCCAGTCGGGATGATATGGAACAGGCGTTGGTGGACATGGGGGCTGTCCGCGACCTTGTTCGCGCCTCGTTTGGCTTGCAGTAGTCGACTCACTTTAGCGCGTTGTTCGCGGCCGGTTACTGCAATATTGAAATTTCATGATTCCAGACAAACAGGCGCTGCTGCGGCAGCTTATTGAACAGTTGGTCGAGCGGCTTTCCGGATTCGACAAATCGGCGCGGGAGGCTCATGCCGAGGCGACTCACGAACAAAACAAGGCTGAAAACAAATATGACACCCGTGCGATCGAGGCGTCTTATCTGGCAGAGGGGCAGGCGCGTCAGGCGGCCGAGGTGGCCGGCTCGATCCAGGCACTGGGGGGCATGACTCTCCGCGATTTCGGTCCGGCGACTCCCATTGCACCCGGGGCGCTGGTGCAGTTGGAGGGCAACGGTGAGGTTGCCTGGTATTTCATAGCCTCCTGCGCAGGCGGCGCGGAGTTGGTGTCCGCGGGACTTTCGGTGCTGGTGCTCACGCCGCAGTCACCCTTGGGCGGCGCATTGACCGGGCTGAAGGCGGGCGGCAAGTTCAAGCTGCAGTTTGGCTGGGAGCGGGTGGCGTACACGGTCAAGTCTGTGCACTGAGCTCCGGCATAGGGGGCTGCTTGTGAAACGGGGCGGAAGGTTTTACCGGAGTGTCTGTCCCCTGCGCTCTCGGCGTCAAAGAAAGAGGTCCAATTGCCAGTACAAGCATCACACCTAATCAGCGTAATGACGGATGGAGGACACCGATTTGAGGTTTTACCCAAGTGTCTGTCCCTGCGCTCGCGCTCGCCGATCGCGCCTTCAGCCGTTAAACCCAAGGGGCAGGGTTTCACCGCGCCGCAAGTGTCTGTCCCCTGCGTTCCGCCTCATTTATGCGGAGGCGGGATTGCGCCGGTTGGTCGCCCAGATTTATCCGGGTGGCGAATACCAAGGCCAAGGAGACTTCGCCTCACCAAACTCGCAGAAAAGGTAATCAGGCATGCCGTAGCGATTATGTCGCGATTTGAAAGTGTCTGTCCCTGCGCTCGGCGCTCGCGCTGCGCTTGGTCCCTGCGCTCGCGGCGCGATATCCATAGCGTTCCAAGGAGACAGAAAGGACCGGCGGACAGACTTTCATAGACGCCACGCAGTCTTACTTGCGCTCCTTACCGCGGCGCGGTACAATTAAACCATGATCGCCACACTTACGAGTAAAGGTCAAATCACCATCCCACTCGCTATTCGGCAACGTCTGCATCTTCAGGCAGGAGATCAATTAGAGTTCGATGAGAAAGCTCCCATTCTCGTAGCACGTCGTGTGGTGAATCGAGCGGCGTGGGAATCCACCATAAGCGAGTGGCGCCTTGCTGCTCAATCCGCTCTTCAGAATCATCCTTGGGAATCGCAAACAGCCGCCTCTGTTGTGGATGACCTCCGGGGCGGCCCTGCAGATTCAATGGAAGCGTTGACATGACTACCGCCATTGATTCGTCAGTGATCTGGGCCATTCTCAAAAAAGAGAAAGGATGCGAAGGATGGTTGAAAGTGTTGTTTAAGGCGGCAGAAGAAGGCCCGCTTCTACTTTGTTCTGTAAGTTTTGCAGAGCTCGCACCGACAACTTCAAACGCTGCAGAGCTGTGCCACTTTCTCGATACCCTCACGGTGAAGTATAGTCCTTTGGTGCCAGACGCAGCACACCTCGCAGGAACCATGTTTAAGCGTTACAGGCAAGCCGGTGGCCCACGGGAGCATTTGGTGCCAGACTTTCTAATCGCAGCTCACGCAAGCATCCAGGCAGATCGTCTCGCGGCAATTGACCGAGGTTATCTGCGCCGGTGGTTCCCGGAACTCACGCTTCTGACTCCCGGACCGCTTAATCAGGAGTTCGGTAGCAACGGACCAGGAAACTAGGGGTCAGTGTTCATTTTCTTTCATGGCCACCCCGCAGGGATGAGGCGGAAGAAAAAGGTGGGCTGGAGAAAGGAGCCTTACCACTCGGTGGGCTTGCGAACCAAAAACCAGCCCGCAGCGTTGGCGAAATGGCAAGATTTGGCAGATATCCCATTTCGTGAGTCAGGCGCTCGACTTCGCTCAGGCTTATTGCTCGCCTATCAAATGGGGCGTTCATTACCCTGCAGATCCTGCGAGTGCTCCGAACGCCGCTAGCAGTGTAGCCCAAAACTTTCCAATCCTTCGAAAATCTAAAATGACACCAGACCTTTTCACTCCGCTTCAACTCGGAGCCGTTCACACTTCCAACCGTATTTACCTCGCCCCGCTCACTCGTTGTCGGGCCGAGTCGGGAAATGTGCCTTGCGATTTAAACGCTGAGTACTACCGGCAACGAGCTTCCGGCGGCCTTTTGATCGCCGAGGCCACCTCGGTCTCACCGCTTGGTTATGGCTATCCAAACACCCCCGGAATCTTTAACGACGCACACGTCGCCGGTTGGAAAAAAGTCACCAATGCAGTTCACGAGGCAGGTGGTCTCATTTTCCTGCAGTTGTGGCACGTCGGTCGCGTATCTCACCCCATTTTCCAGCCCTCCGGTGGAACGCCGATCGCGCCTTCAGCCGTTAAACCCAAGGGGCAGGTTTTCACAGGCACTGAGATGGCCGACTACGTAACACCGCGCGCTCTTGAAAGGGAGGAGATCCCAGGAATCATCGCTGAATACGCTCATGGCGCAGCGGCTGCAAAGGCGGCCGGCTTCGATGGGGTGGAAATTCACAATGCCAATGGGTACCTGCTCGACCAGTTTTTGCGGGACTCAACCAACCTGCGCACCGATGAATATGGCGGCTCGGTCGAGAACCGCGCCCGTCTCACCATGGAAGTTACCGAGGCAGTGGTTAGCGTTTGGGGTGCGGACCGAGTGGGTATTCGGTTTTCTCCGGGTGGCGTATTTAACGATATGCACGATTCTAACCCGCTTCATACTTTTGGTTACGTGCTCGAGCAACTCAGCCCGCTCCAACTCGCCTACGCTCATGTCACCGGAGTGACTGCGCAGGACGTCGCGCACGGAGCGGTGAAGGGAATCGGGCCGCGCGAATTACGTCCGAAGTATAAGGGTAACCTCATCGCAAACGGTGGGTTTACTCTGGAGAGCGGCAATCAGGCGCTGAAGGAGGGCTGGGCGGATGCTGTGGCTTTCGGCGTGCCGTTTCTCGCCAATCCAGACCTTCCCGAAAGATTGCGTGCCGGCGCCCCGCTCAACGAGGCCGACCCTTCTACTTTCTACGCTTCGGGAGCCAAGGGTTACACCGATTATCCGTTTCTTCAGAAATAGTTGCCGATTCGGCGCGCAGCTTCGATGCACGGCAAAAGACATCACGTTTCCGCCGTGCCCACAGCGGAGTTTCACTTATTGGCTTTTGGCTAGATCATAGCAATGCACGCCTTGACGATGGCGGATGAAAATCTTGCCGTCCGCCAACGTCGGGGAAGGCACCCACAGCGCGCGCACGATGGCTTTGCCCAACTCAACGCGGTCCTCTGGGGTCGCTTTGATCATGAGCAGGTTATTGCCGTTACCTGCGAGGACGAAAATTTTGCCGTCAGCGAGAACGGGGGATGTAATTGAGGAGGTGATTTTTTGGGTCCAAGCAATTTTGCCCGACTCGAGGTTTACGCAACGATGCTCCCCATCCTCGAAAAGGTAAGCGTGTCCGTCGTAAAGGACTGGACTGGACTGTGAACGTCTCGCGTCAGTGGGATGGTTCCAGAGTTTTTCGGCGCCTGTCGTGGAGAGGCGGTAACCGGCGAAGCCAATGTTTTCCTTGGCCGAAAGCACTGCGGCGAGATCCCCCTTGATGGTCGGCGTTGAGTCTCCGCCGCCAGGAGTAGTCCATAAAATTTCTCCCGTTTTGGGTTGAACGCCCGAGAGCTCATTCCGGCCGTTGCACACAAGGACACTTCCTGCACCTTGCCCCCAAATCGCTGGAGATGCATTGTTTCCTGCCACATTGGGTTGCTCCCAAAGTTGCTTGCCGGTGACGCGATCGTAGGCGCAGAGTTTGCCCGCTTGAATGAAAACCGCATTGTCGGCAACGAGCGGAGAGGAACCCGGCGCCTTTGTGGGAAGGGGTTGCGCCCAATCAAGTTTTCCCGTCTGGGCATCCACCGAATAAAGGTGCGTGCTGCCGATTGCAAAAACGTGCCCGCTTGAAACACAAGGCGTGCTCGAACAATTGCGGCCCTTTGGTTCTCCGGGGGCTTTCGTCATCCAAAGCGTCTTTCCTGACTTGGCGTCCAAACAGACTACGGTGTCTTCAGCGACCCGTTTGGAGGCTGGAACGGCTTCGAGAACCGCCTGTTTGACGTGATCTGCAAACCTCTGCGCATTCACCCATTCCTCAAACTCCACCTGCGAAGCGAACGGCTTTTCCACTCGGGTTCGTAACGTTTCGTAATCCTGCAAAGGGATGGCGAGCTTGCCCTTTTTAAAACGGCTGCTGACGTAGCCTCCGAAAAGCTCGCGCTTCTTGCGATCCAGATTTTCCTCATTGAAAGCCTCGATGAATGCGTCGAGTTTCGCACCTCGTAAGCTGGGCGATAAGGATTCTCGCGTGGATTCGATTTTTTCAATCAGCTCCTTTCCGAGTGCGGCCGCGTTTTGATAATTGAGCCGCACTCGCAGGATCAGGTCGGTGATGGTGCGCGTTTCGCTGGGCTCATCTCGGTGCCACACGACAGAGAGATACACCCGCCCATCTGCCACGACGACGCTGCCGTGGCCGCCGTCATCGTCGCTGGGGATGTTCTCGCTTTCCCACAGTTTGTGAGGACCGTCTGCGCTCCAGTTCTCAGCAAGGACGATGTTATCTGAAAGGGCACCGTTGCGTTCAGGTCCGCGCCACTGCGGCCAGTCGGTCGCTGCGCACAGGGTATTGAGGAGGCTTAAGGCGACCAAGCAGGCAGGGAAGGAGTTTGGCAAAGACATAAAAGGGGGAGGGGATGCGCTGTGGAAACTTGAAAATAAGAAGTATGTGCTGCCGCGCCTGCTTGCAAGTGAGCGAAGTAGCGGACCGCTGCGATCCTTACTGGGGCCCACTATTCGTGGCTTAATCTCGTCGTGTGACCCGTGCGGCATTGTGGAAAAGCGAAACTCGGTTAACTCCCATTCTGCCGGCCCAGAAGACCGGTTTTTTGGGGAATAAATCTCTATGGACGACATAAATATCGATGAAGTGATCTTCAGGACCAAGTCAGCTTCCGAGGCGCAGATTTTCGAGCATTTAAACGAATGCAGCGCCCTTTTTGTGCCTGATTTAAATGCAGTGGTGAATATCCGAGAGTATTCCGCAAAAATCTTTCAAAAATCCGTAACGTTTGAAGCTTGGAATGACGGTCGACTGGCTGGCCTCGTTGCCGTTTACTGCAATGACTCAGAAACCCGCGCGGCGTATATCACGAGTGTGAGCGTTGTTAGGGAATTTCTTGGAGCAGGAGTAGGTTCCAAGTTGTTGGGGATGTGCATTTCGTATGTGAAGCTTAATAGCTTCATAGAAATAGTTTTAGAAGTGAACGTAAGGAACGCTCCAGCGGTAAAACTGTATCAGAAGTATGGATTCGCTATTTTTGAACACAAGGGGAGTTCCGCACTAATGAAGCTTACGTTTCCAGCTCTCAGCGAGTCGCTATTTTTCTGAGTCGGCGGCGCTCAGGAAGTCGCCGAAAATACGGAGGACTTCCGCTTCCGTCGCGACGACTTCTGGGTCTTGGCTTGCTAGGGGATCCGTTTCCGAGATGCGTAGTTGTTTGCTTTTGAGGTCGTCCAAAAGAACACGGCAGAAGCGCACGCCAGCCGATGGAGTGTCGATGCCGATGCGCGACTCGCGTTCAGCATGAGTGCGCCGCGCGTTTTCAAGGGCGTCGCGACGAACTTTTTCTTCGAGACTCAACTGATTTTGGAGGCGTTCGTTACGGGTTTGCTCGCGTTCCGCGGCGATGCTTTTGAAGGCGGGTGAAACCTCGACGCGCTCCTTGGAGCGAGCCTGCAACGGCTGGATAATTTTCGCCGAAAGTGGGGCGGCATTAATGCCCGCTACCGGCACGACGGAGTCATGCGGCAGCGGATCAGTGAGGGCGCCTTCTCCTTCGTTGGGGAGATCCAGCGTGGAGGGCAGTACGATGTCGGGATGCACGCCGACAAGCTGCGTGGACTGGCCGTTGACACGGTAGAATTTCCCGATCGAAATCGCCATGCCGCCCAAGGGTTGCCGGGCCTTTGTTTTAAGAAATTCCTTAAGCGCGAGTGTCGTTTGGACCGATCCCTTTCCGAACGTCTGTTCTCCTCCAACAACCAAAGCGCGTCCATAGTCTTGTAGCGCACCCGCCACCAACTCGCTCGCCGAGGCGCTTCCACGGTCTGTCACCACGATCAGGGGCCCGTTGTAAATCGGTTTTGCTGAACGTAAATGTTCGGGAAGTAGAACCTCCGTTTCCGCGTCTGAAGCATTCACTTGCGCGATCGGGACTCGGCCGCAAAACAGCCCGCCTATCTCGATTGCCTCGTCTAGAAGTCCCCCAAGGTTCCCGCGAAAATCCAGCACCACGCCAGCCACCTTTTCCGCCTGTAAACGCTTGAGCAAAAGTCCCACATCTTTCGACACGCTGCTCGCCCGGGTTCCCAAAGGGCCGGCATCATCGCCATAAAAGCCGGGAACAACCAACCATCCAAAGCGCTGCGTCGTTTTTCCATCGGGCGCCTTCGCTTCTACAATTTTTGCGAAAGCTTCTCCGTCGCGGCTCCTCATTTCCTCTCGATGCATTCCAAGAATCACGCGCTGGGCGCAGTCTGGCGCTCGTGAGGGCGAAATTTTGAGTCGTACTAGCGTCCCCTTTTTTCCTCTCAACAAGGACACGGCTTGGGCGAAGGGCAGACCTTCCAAATCTTGAAAGCCTTTGCCCTCTTCCGCCACCGCCACAATATGATCGTTGACCCGCAAGCGACCGTCCTTTTGTGCCGGGCCGCCGGGCAATAGCGCCACGACGCGCAGTCCCTGAGAGTCCTGTTCCAAGGTGACGCCGATGCCGATTCGGGAAAGGCGCAGCTCGCTTTCAGTGTCTTCAAGTTCCTCCTGCGTAAGGTAGTCTGAATGAGCGTCCCCGGCACGAGCAAGCGCGAGCAGGGCCGGCGCCAGTTGTTCTTTTGCAGATTGTTGCTGCAGCGTCTTCTCAAGTTGCTCGAGGCGTTTACGCACCTGAGCTTGCGCCGCTGCTGGAGCCGAACCTGAGAGACGATATTCGAGCAATTCCGCTCCGATTTGTGCGATCCAGAGTTGCTGCGCTTCGGCTTCGTCGGCGGGCCACGGGGCGTGATCGCGTGTGATTTCAACATTCCAGGGCGTTGAAAAATCCCATTCCCCTCCAGCCAATCCGAATGCGGTGCTCGTGTAAGCTTTGAGTCGCTGCTCATGGCGCTTCGTCACAGCGTATACTGCCGTCAGATCGCCATTTTTGAGGCGACTGGCGAAGGAGTCCGAGAATTGTCTGCGGAATTCCACCAGATCAGGTTCTAGGAAAATAAGATGCTCTGGATCGAGTAGTTCGAAGTAGCGCTCCAATGCTCTTTTGGAAAAACGAGCGTCCAAGGGTTGCCGGAGATAATGCTGGTTTTCCAAAAGGGCTGCTGCGGTAGCGGCCACTTTGGGCCAGAGTTCGACATCTGTGCGCGCTGTGGATGAGGGCTTTGCTGGTTTCGCCGCTGCATCCCGTGAGGGTTCCCTTCCTGCCCACGCGGCGTGGGGAGTCGCGAGGCTGATTATCGTCAAGAAAAGCGACGCGGTGCGGGAGAGGAAAAAGGGCAGGGGAGTGGTTGGCATGATGGCCTTGGGTGTGGTGTAGCCGAGATGTCGCCCGATGGTAGTGGAATAAGTCGGCAGGGGACCAGAGTCGCGGAGCGAGTGCCAAGGGGCGGCCTTATGGCCTAATCTCGCAAGAGTTGAGCAAGGGGAGAATGCACAATGTGTTCCTTAAGCAACGTTTTGACGGGCTTATTTAAAATTTCTACACGAGTGCCAATATCCACCATCTCGAATAATTTCACCACATCCTTGGAACGCATTCGTACGCAACCCCAACTGACGGGCGTCCCGAGCAGTCGCTCTTCCGGTGTGCCATGAATGTAGATGAAACGAGGGAAAGCGTTGGCATTTTTTGGCTCTAAACCGCGCAGCCAGAGAATCCGTGTGACGATGGGGTCGCGACCTGGGGCGTTGGGGCGCAACACTTCACCTGTGGGCTGGCGCTGTTTGAAAACCGTTCCTTCCTTGGCGCTATCCCCAATTTTATCGGCAATTTCCATGGTGCCAAGCGGTGTGGCATAACTCCCCCAACGATCTCCTGTGCCAAAACGGGAAGTGGAAATGGTAAACCGCTCTTTTTCTTCGCCATCTTGAAAAACGAGAAGCTTTTGGTCCGCGACACTCACCAGAATGTTCAAATCAGAAGCGAGGCAACTCCCTGATACCGTCAAAAAGGTGAGGATGAATGCGGCTATCCAAATGACTTTGGTCGTGATCAGTCGGACGCCTTTTCCAAGGCTCTCAGACAAGTCTTTACAGGCGTCTTGATGGAACTCTTCACGAAGACAACGTAAAGATCGCGCCTGCGGAAAAATCAGCTCGCGAGTCAGATTACGGCAACGCTGGAAGCCTTTTGTGCGCATATCGGGCAGATCGAAAAAGACAGCAATAGATACGGGACGAAATGTTAATTCAGAGTGCCACAGGTGCGGACTTAAATAAAGGCGGAATTCCCCGATTACTTCTAATTTCCTACATAAACGTCGCTCAGTATTTTGTAGTGATGAGAAAACCGAGCGCGCCCGAATTGCCTTGGACTGCGCTTGGGGCAGGGCGCCGGTTGCTCCGAAGAGGGTCGCCTCTTTGAGCGACCTGCGCCTCTGCGAAGGTTTGCGGTAGAAAACGCGCCGCCCTTTGCTAAGTTAAACGCTCAATGGTGCACACCACGCAAAATCAGACTCAACCGCTGGTCATCGCAGGCCGGACTTTCCAGTCCCGCCTCATGCTTGGCACCGGGAAATTCGCCTCTAACGCCGTAATGGCCGCCGCCTTGGAATCCAGCGGGACGCAAATCGTCACCGTGGCATTACGGAGGGCAGACTTGAGTGGCTCAAACGACCCTTTTGCTAACATCCTGGAGTTCATCGACCCGAAGCGTTATCTCCTGCTTCCGAACACCAGTGGCGCGATGAATGCCGAGGAGGCCGTCCGCTTGGCGCGCCTTGCCCGTGCCGCGGGTATTTCAGACTGGGTGAAGCTTGAGATTCACCCAGACCCGCGCTATCTTTTACCGGACCCGATCGAAACTTTGAAAGCTGCTGAAATTCTTGTGCGCGAAGGTTTTGTGGTTTTACCTTACATCAACGCCGATCCAGTGCTCGCCCGCCGCCTAGAGGACGTGGGAACCGCCGCAGTGATGCCTTTGGGCGCCCCTATCGGGAGTAACCGCGGGTTGCGTACCAGAGATCAGCTCGAGATTATTTTGGAACAATGCAGTGTACCTGTCGTCATTGACGCGGGGATTGGGGCACCGAGTCAGGCCGCCGAGGCGCTCGAAATGGGGGCGGCGGCTGTTTTGGTGAATACCGCCATCGCCATTGCGCCGGAGCCCTCCCGAATGGCGCATGCTTTTAAAATCGCGGTGGACGCCGGCCGGATCGCCTTTGAAACGGGCCTCCCCCACTCGTATTCCCAGCATTCGTTCGCCTCCGCGACCAGTCCTCTCACTGGTTTTCTGCGCGCCGGAGAGTAAATCCTGCGCTATCAAGCCCAAATTCTCCCTCCTATGAGCCTCTTGGAAGTCCGTAATCTAAAAACCTACTTCCCTGTGCATTCCAGTATCTTGCGCAGGCACGTTGACGACATTAAGGCGGTCGATGACGTGAGCTTTTCCATCGAGGCGGGAACCACCGTCGGTCTTGTGGGAGAAAGTGGTTCGGGCAAGTCGACCATTGGAAAGACGTTGCTTAAACTGATCCCGGCCACCTCGGGGCAAGTGCTGTTTGACGGGGTCGACATTCTCCCGATGAAGGAGAGCTTTTTCCGGCCGTTGCGGCGGCAAATGCAGCTCATTTTCCAAGATCCTTTCGGTTCGCTCAATCCGAGGCATTCCATCGGTCAAATCGTCGGGGAGGCTCTGGAAATTCATTTCCCCCAACTCAACCGCTCACAGCGCCAAGACCGTGTAGCGGAGTTGCTTAGGCAGGTGGGGCTTCAGGCGGAAATGGCGTCTCGTTTCCCTCACGAGTTTTCTGGAGGGCAGCGGCAGCGCATCGGAATCGCGCGGGCCTTGGCGGTGGAACCTCGCTTCATCGTGTGCGACGAACCCGTCAGCGCCTTGGACGTGAGTGTGCAGGCGCAGATCGTTAACCTATTGCAGGATCTGCAAGAGCAACTTGGGCTCACCTACCTTTTTATCGCTCACGATCTCGCCGTGGTGGAACACATCAGCAACCACGTTTTAGTGATGTACCGCGGGCACATTGTGGAATCCGCTCCAGCCGCTCAAATTTACTCTGATCCGCAACACGACTACACACGGAAACTTTTGGCAGCAGTGCCCAAGTTTGCCTAGGGCATCACGGGCTTCGCAATCAACCTAAACGGCATGACGCCTCTTTTACGCAAACTTCTCGGGATGAATTGGCTGCTGGTTGGCCTGACTATCCTGTTGTCTTTTTTCGGCGTCGTAGCCATCTACAGTGCCACGTACTTCCGAACCAGCGAGTACTGGGAAAAGCAGGCCATTTGGGTGGCAGGAGGACTCGGCGTATTTTTTACGGTGAGCATCATGCACTACCGCTGGGTCAAATGGGCCGCCTTGCCCCTCTACCTAACCGGCACCATTCTCACCGCGCTGACTTACACGTCTCTCGGACAGGAGCACGGCGGGGCGAAATGCTGGCTACGCCTCCCAGGCATAGGCACGTTTCAACCCTCCCAGCTCGCTTTGATAGCTGGAGTGCTCACCGTCGCGCTTTTTCTCAGCCAGTTCGCCCGACTGCATCCGGTGCCAAAATTACTAGCCGTTGGAGCGATCATCGCTGCGCCGATGTTGCTTACCCTCAAGCAGCCTGACTTCGGAATGACCCTCGTGTGGATTCCCGTGATGTTGACCACTGCATTCGCCGCTGGATTGCCCAAACGGTATTTGCTGGCGATTTTACTGAGCGGGATGGCGTTGATGCCGCTCGTCATTAATTTCGGATTGAAGCCTTATCAGCGGCAGCGCTTGGTGACTTTTGTGGATCCGCAAATCGATCCGCAAGGCGCCAGCTACGCGATCAATCAGGCGCTCATCGCCATCGGCTCGGGAGGCTTTGCTGGTAAAGGGTTCAAGGCCACGGGAACTCAAGTCGAGCAGGGGTTCATCCCAGGTACGACGGTGCACACCGATTACATTTTCACCGCCATCGGTGAGCAGTGGGGCTTTTTGGGGAACGTTATTCTCATCAGCGCCTTCGGTGGGTTGCTCATTGCGTGTCTGTATTCTGCCCACAAATCAGCGGATGTTTACGGGCTAGTGATTTCCACAGGGTTCGCGATGCAAATCTTTTTTCATGTTTATCAAAACATCGGCATGACGATTGCAATCATGCCCATCACCGGGCTACCCCTGCCGCTGATATCCTACGGGGGCACGTTTTTGCTCATGAATATGTTCGCTTTGGGCTTGGTGAACTCCGTTTGGATTCACCGGCGCGAAGTGGTTTAGGGAGGCGCGTTAGACGTGCCGTTTCTGGCGTGAGGCGATGTTCCCAGTCCGGTTTTTGGGAATGTCTTCAATCACGTCGCCAGTTTCTAGAAACGGCAGGCGCTCCCGCTTAATTCCCCCACGGAACCAGTCGCCCCGAAGCACTTCTGCCACACCGATCTGATTTAGTTGCGTCGTGAGATAAAGGAACAAATGTTCCGCTAACGAAACGAGCGCGATGGAATGCTGACGTCCGACTCGCTCGCCGAGCCAGTCGCTGAACTTCAAAAATCGCTCAAAAGGAGAGGCGCCTTCGCTCCAAAGCAAAGGGAGCGTTTCAGAAAATCGACCGCTGTTCGCTAGCAAATCCCAGAACCTCGCAAAGCGGCGCAACCTTTGGAGCGTTTCAAAACTGAGTAGCCGATTTTGCAAAATTTCGTACGGAGGATGCGGGCTGTAGACCATGCCCCATTCACGGTCGTGACGTATGATCGGTGTTCCTCGCAACCGTTTGAGCATCCCAACCTGGATCTCCTGCGGCGCCATGCTCACCAACCGGTCGAAGCCGCGGCCGAAACTCTCCAACGTTTCCCCGGGCAATCCCACGATGAGATCCGCGTGAATGTGGACGCCCGTGTGCGCACGCAAATACCGAATGTTTTGCTCCAACTTCACGTAATTCTGCCGTCGGCTAATGTTCTTCGCCGTCTCCTCGTCGAAAGTCTGAATGCCCACTTCCAACTGCACTGCGCCCTTCGGAAACTGCCCAACTAAGGCGAGCAACGGCTCCGGCATGCGGTCGGGCACCATTTCAAAATGGACGAACATGCCGTCTACCCAGCGATCGAGGAAGAACTGCAAAATCGCCCGACTGGTGTTGATATTTAAATTGAAGGTGCGATCGATAAATTTGAACACCCGCGCACCTCTCGCCATCAGCGCTTCCAACTCCGATAAAAAACGCTCTAGGACAAACCCGCGCACCGGCACGTCCAACGATGAAAGGCAAAACTCGCACGTAAACGGGCATCCCCGCGACGCCTCCACATACAACACCCGATGCGCTAAATCCTCCTCCGTGTATTCAGCGTAGGGAAACTGTACCCGTTCCATGGCAGGTAATTCCGCAACGATAATTTTGGGCAACTTTTGTCCGCCTGCGAGGATTTCCCGGCAGACCTCCGCGAATTTCAAGTCCGCCTCTCCGGTGATCACGTGGTCTACCCAATCCAGCAGCGGCTGGGTATCGAGTTCGTAGCTAACCTCGGGCCCGCCTACGATCACGACCGTCTCAGGACTGACCCGCTTGAGAATCGCCACGACTTCGGCCGTCAGCGCTGTGTTCCAAATGTAGACGCCCAGCCCGATAATGCGGGGTTTGTGGCGCAACAATTCCGAGGCGATCTCCAGCGGCTTTTGTTTGATTTCAAACTCCAAAATCCGAGCCCGCTCCCGCATCTCGCCCAAGTTCGCCAGCAGATAGCGCAACCCGACCGACGCATGGATATAGCGGGCGTTGATCGTTGCCAGCAGAATATCCGTGCGCCCATCTGTACCTTCCTCGTTGGTTGACACCTCCATAGCGTGGCGTTATTCACCAATAATCAGCCCGTCCATCTAGCGCGCAAAGTGATGCAGGGCATCAGTTTGTTGTCCACTGCATTCCCAGCGCAAGTGCCCGGAAACTGCCCGACTCACGAATTGCTTGGCGACCCCCACCGCCTCGACAAGCCCAGCTCCCTTACCTAGTTCCGCAGCAACCGCTGCCGAATACGTACAACCCGTTCCATGGGTGGATACTCCATACACAAAAGGTGCTTCAAAAAGATGCTCCGTGCCGTCGGGTTGGATGAGCAGATCGCTCGCCATGGCCTCCTTCAAGTGACCGCCCTTCATCAGGAAAGCGGTGCCAAACTTTTTTACTAAAACATGACCGGCTTCGCGCAAGGCGTCCCGCCCCGCAATGGGCTCGCCCAAAAGTACGGCAGCCTCGTCGAGATTTGGCGTAATGAGCGCTGCCAAAGGAAAAAGACCCTCGCAATAAACAGCCACCGCCTCGTTCTCCAAGAGGCTGTCTCCTGAAGTTGCAACCATCACCGGGTCAACCACAAGAGGAGGAAGCGCGCATCTCACGGCGACTTCTCCCAAGGTTCTAATTACCGCACGAAGAATTTCCGTGGAATACAACATCCCAGTTTTGAGCGCAGCGACGGGAAACGCTTCAAACAGCAAACGAATCTGTTCGGCCACAAGCGCAGGCGGGACACCGTAAATGGCGCTCACTTTTCCAGGGACTTCAGCCACAACGCAAGTCACAGCGGTCAAGCCATATACCTCAAGCGCGCTCATGGTCTTTAGATCGGCTTGGATGCCGGCTCCCGCACTGTTGTCGGAACCTGCAATGGAAAGAACTGGCGGGAGACTGTGCATCGCCTCCACGTAACGGGCAAAGGGGCGCACGGCGCAAGCGGAGACTTCGAGATTTGCCGCACGATCCGCTTTGGAAAGGGTGCAATTTGGAAGGCGCAGACCTTTCTCACGAAAACGCCGAAAAAAGAAAGGGGCCGCCGGTGAGTGATCTCACGCGACGGCCCCAGTGTTCCCCCCCAGAACAATAAGCTTTATCCCGCAGGCGAAGGGTTCTTAGGAAGGTGAACGACTTTTTTTGAAATTTTAATGAGAGTTAGTCTGCGCTGCCTCAGGCTCGCCGTCGCTTCCTACTTAACTTTGTGGAGATAACCCATTCCAATGCCGACCGAAGACCAACCGGTGGGGCCGATCTTAAACTCAGTGTCGTATTCGAGATCTACGGGAGCCTTTTCGCTAAGGATTATTGGGCTACCTAGTTGCGTGCCAATGGGGGCCGGAACCAGTTGGTAGCGGTTAAGAAGCGAACTATCGACGGAGTCTGGAAAGTGGGAACGCAACTGTTCCAGCGAAAGGGGCGGTTGTCCTCCTGAGGCTTTCATGAAGTCGCCAAAGGCCTGCATGGCGATGGTTGCAAAACGGTCCTTGGCTTGCTTGCGGATTTCCGCAAGAGCTTTGCGCACACCGATATCTGAATCAAGATCCGCCTCCTTTGCAAAGTGTAGCCAGTCGCCCTCATCCAAGTATTGTAATTCGGGAATGTCTAATTCCGTTTGTCGCTGAAGCTGCGCATTGAGGCGGCCCGCTTTGAGCGCCAGCGCCAAGACGGCTTTGGTGAAGGGAAGTTCACTCTCGGAATCTGCTTTTTGTGCCGAGGACTGGACTGCAATGGGAACCGCTTTCCCAGAAGGGTTGGAGCCGCTTCTTACGTGCTCGGCTAGCTGCGCCTTAAGATGCTGGGTCTCCGCTTCCAAGGAGACAATTTTCGTCAAAGCCTCCCGCTTCTCTGTCTGGATAGATTCCAACTGAAGGGTCAGCTGCGCCTGTTCGCTTTGGGGAAGTTCGCTGACATTGGCTCGGGGCGCCTCAATCGCCGTCGGACGACTGAGCTCCATGGCCAGCGCTGCGATCGCGCAAAGAAGCAGACTCCACAGCAGCCATAGTTTTTTGAATGAGTTCACCGTGAGTGTCTTTATGCTAACTTTGCAGTGCCCAAGTCGGTTAGGCGATTTTATTCAAGGAGGTTTCGCCCATAGAAATCAGTCCCTGCAGGCGCATCAAAGCACAAAAAAGAGTGCCCCGTGAGATGCACTCTTTTTGTTTAACGTGACGACGGCGCTGCTTCGTCAGTCAGTTTAAGCTGGGGCTTAAGACCCTACGATTTTGTAATCGCGGGAATTAGGAAGCGTATAGCCACCTTCAGCATTGGACTTAACGGGCGGGGCCGTGGTGGGATCGAGCGACTCGGGCAAAATGGAATCGTTAAGTGCGAGCACTTGGTCCCACTTGAGTTCCTTACCGGTGTAGGCGGCATAACGCGCTAGCGTGGCGGTGAACGTACTGGTGGCACCGTAGTGCGCGTCGTTGTGCGCGGTATTGGTGCGAATGAATTTATGCAACTCATTGTGCTCCACTTGGTAGGGATTCTCAGATTTACCTTCGAACTTCCACACGATGTTGCCTTTGTAATCCGTGATCTTGCCGACTTCACACATCCCCTTGGTCCCACGGAAGTCTTCGCTCACGCGCCCTTGGCCGGGATACTGCCGGCACTGGCTCGCAACGGAAACGCCACTCGGATAGATGAGGTTGACCGCGAAATGATCGAAAATTTCGCTGGGTTGGTCCGGAGTGATCACGCGACGGCCTCCGACGCCGAACGCGCTGACAGGCGTCTGCCCGAGGAACCAGTTGGCGACGTCAATGTTGTGCACATGCTGTTCGCAAATATGATCACCGGAGAGGTACGCAAAGTGGTACCAATTGTGGACCTGCGCCATGTAAGGAGTCATGCCTTCGTCAGGCTTGCGCCACCAGATGCCGCTGCCATTCCAGTAGACGTTGGCTTGGATGATATCGCCGATTGCTCCATCCATAACACGCTTGTGTGTCTCGCGATATTTTTCGTCGTAATGCCGCTGCAAACCAACCACGACTTTCAGCCCTTTTTTATCGGCTTCCTTGGCGGCTTCCAGTACGCGGCGAGTGCCTGCGGCGTCGACGCTCACGGGCTTTTCCATGAACACGTGTTTACCGGCTGCAACGGCTGCGGCGAAGTGCGCGGGGCGGAAGCCGGGAGGCGTCGCGAGAATCACCATATCACACAACGGCAACACTTTAAGAAATGCGTCCAAGCCGGAGAACGTGGTTTCCGGGGTCACTTCGACCTTATCCCCATGTTTGGTTTTAAGGTTGCGTGCCGTACCTTCTGCCTTGTTCGCAAAAGCGTCTGCAACGGCCACTAACTTCACGTTGGAACCGGGCACGCTCAGTGTCTGGTCCGCTGCACCTGAACCGCGGCCGCCGCAACCAATGAGACCGACGCGAATGAGCGTGTTATCGCCGCCCGTCTGGCCGCGCATGACATAAGGGAAAGTCATGATGCCTGCGCTAAGCACGCCTGCTGTTTTAATTACATCACGACGGGAGAGACCTGGAGATTGGATTTCTGACATAGATAGGGAAGGGAACTGAAGTTTGGGGTGAAGCAAAGTTCTTAACTCAGCTTTGAGTATTGATCCAGACAAGGTTTAAAAATTAGGGCCGCCCCTTTGGAAAGGAGCGGCCCGTACTCGTTTTAGAGAATCAGTCGGCGCGAATTAGTGCGAATGCGTTTCCGCAGGGGCTCCACCAGCAGCCTCGTCGCGGTCTTTCATCGCGGCCCGACGGGACAGCTTTACGCGGCCCTTGTCGTCGATCCCGATGCACTTGACCCAAACCAACTCGCCCACCTTGACGACGTCGTCCGTCTTAGCCACTCGGAAGTCTGCGAGCTCCGAGATGTGGCACAGGCCGTCTTTGCCGGGAAGCACTTCGATGAAGGCCCCGAATTCTTTGAGTGAAACCACGCGACCTTGATAGGTCTGGCCAACTTCAATCTCCGCCGTCATCCCGGTAATGATCTGACGCGCACGCGCCATGCCTTCAGGATTGTTGGAGTAGATATGAACCTTGCCGTCGTCGTCGATATTGATCTCGCAACCCGTCTCAGCGACGATGCTCTTGATGTTCTTGCCTCCTGGCCCGATGAGTTGACCGATCTTGTCCACAGGGATTTTGACCGTCTCAATGCGAGGCGCGTACTTGGAAAGATCCGAGCGGTGCCCTGGAATAACCGAGTGCATGAACGCGAGAATCTCTGTGCGCAAGCGCTTGGCTTCGTGAATGGCGGCGACCATAATGTCGTGCCGTAACCCCGTGAGCTTGAGATCTAACTGGAAGCCTGTGATGCCGTTTTCGGTGCCGCAGATCTTGAAATCCATGTCGCCATAGTGATCTTCGCTGCCGATGATGTCTGACAAAATGGCGTGCCGACGCAGTGTGTCTCCCTCGAACTCAGTGACGAGTCCTACGGAAATTCCTGCAACTGGAGTCTTGATGGGCACCCCGGCGTCCATCAAAGCGAGGCAGCCGCCGCACACGCTGGCCATTGAGGAGGAACCGTTGGATTCCATGATTTCAGAGGAAACCCGGATCGCGTAGGGGAAGTCTTCCACTGAGGGAATCACCGGCGCGAGCGAACGCTCGGCGAGTGCGCCATGGCCGATTTCGCGACGTCCTGGGCTGCCTGTGCGGCCCGTTTCGCCGACGGAAAACGGAGGGAAGTTGTAATGCAAAATGAAGCGCTTGGAGGTCGCCCCGCCGGTGTAGCCGTCCAGATCCTGAGCTTCGCCAGTGGTTGCAAGGGTCGCGAGGGCAACCGCTTGGGTTTCACCGCGAGTGAATACGGAGGAACCGTGGGAGCGCGGTAGCAAGCCGACTTCGCCAGAGAGGGGGCGCAACTCGTTGAGCTGACGGCCATCACAGCGCACCGACTTGTCCAACACCGAAATCCGGAACGCCTTCTTCTGCAAATAATCAAAAGCTTGGCTAACTTCAAATGGCGTCGCCAGAGGGAATTGTGCCTTCACCGCTGCGGCAACTTCGTCGCGGAGTGCTGCCACAGCTTTCCCGCGTGCCACTTTACCTGGCAGGTAGATGGCTGCTTCGATGCGATCGCCTGCAACGCTGTAGGCGATTTCCAAAATGTCGTCCCGAACTACCATAAGTGGGACTTCGCGCTTGGGTTTGCCCGCCAAGGCTGCGAGCTGGATCTGTGCTTCGACTAGGGCCCGAGCGTGGATTTGGGCGAATTCGAGAGCCGCAATGAATTCAGCTTCAGGCAATTCACTCGCTTCACCTTCGATCATGACGCACTCGTCCTTGGAGCCCACATAGACAAGGTCCATGTCGCTGAGCGCCTGCTGGGCGTGAGTCGGATTGGCCACAAAATGACCATCCACGCGTCCGATACGCACGGCCCCAACGGGACCCGCGAAGGGAATGTCAGAAACCATCAGCGCGGCGGATGCACCGTTGATGGAAAGCATGTCCGGATCGTTCTCTCCGTCTGCGCTGAGCATGACGGTAATGATTTGGGTATCGTAAAGGTAGCCCTTCGGAAACAAAGGCCGCAGAGGACGATCCGTCATGCGAGAGGTGAGGATTTCCTTTTCGCTGGGGCGACCTTCGCGGCGGAAATACCCGCCGGGGAACTTGCCCACGGCCGCCGCTTTTTCGCGGTAGTCAACGGTGAGTGGGAAGAAGTCTTGGCCGTCCTTGATTTTGGTCGCGGACACGGCTGACACGAGGATGATGGTTTCGCCGCACTGCACGGTGACCGCACCGTCAGCGAGTTTTGCAAGTTTACCCGTTTCGAAACGGATGGTGGTGGAGCCGATCTGGCTCGATACATTATGGATCATAGTTAGTTATCAAAAACCCGAGTTTTTCCTGATCCCTGGCTCGTAGCCCAGCAACCTCTCGCGGGAGGTGTTGGTTGTCTGGTCTTTTGGCGTGCTGTAAGCGGTTAGGCTAAACGCGATTAAACCAAGAGGGGCAAGCGGGTCGCAATGCACGGGGTTCAACGCGTTAAATGCGCTGGCGTGAGGCGGCTGGGCTGCGTCCAAGGGTTTCAGGTTCCCCGCCCCGGGTAAGTTTTGCGGGGTATTTGGGGAGACGAATGAGAAAAAAAGAAGAAAGGCAAGCGGAGTGAGAAGTTTTTTCGCCAGATTTGTTGAGAATTCGGCGAGTCATCTATCTCCTGCGAAAAACAACGCCCCCGAAAATTGGGGGCGTTGTGTCGCTAAAATTTGCCAGTTATCGGCGCAGATTAAGTTTGTCGAGAATCGCTTTGTAGCGCTCGTTGGCAGTGCGCTTGAGATAATCGAGCAATTTGCGGCGGCGCGCCACCATCATCAGGAGGCCGCGCCGTGAGGCGTGGTCTTTGGTGTGAGCCTTAAAGTGTTCGGTGAGTTGGGAGATACGTTGCGTGAGCAATGCGATCTGCACGTCGGCGCTGCCCGTGTCTTTGTCGTGGAGGCGAAGCGCCTGAGATTCCGTTGTTTCTGACATAAATCCTATTTTCGTGAATCGCTGAGTATGAGGTGCCTCAAAATAAAATCAAGTAATTCTTAAGCATCCCTGATTTTGTAGACTCGGTGCTTGCACTCCGACTCAGACTGATTAAGGATTGGGAGGTCGGTTTACTACGCGGGTATAGCTTAGTGGTAAAGCTCCAGCCTTCCAAGCTGGCTATGAGGGTTCGATTCCCTCTACCCGCTCCATCTTTTGGGTCTACACCAAAGTTTGGGGAGGGGTGTGTTGAAGGTTGAGTTGGGTTGGCGGTTCAGGGGGGAACGGAGTGGCTAACCGCATGCAGCGATCACTCGCAGATTCGCGACCAGAAGCGCAGATAAGGAAGACACCCTTTAATAACGATTTTTGACAAAGTCTGTTATTCGAGGTAACATTCTCGCATGAATGTTTCCCTCACGCCGGAAATGGAGAGGTGGGTTCAGCAGAAGGTCAGCAGCGGATTTTACACCTCGGCTAGTGAGGTAATCCGCGAGGCCCTTCGTGAATTGTTTTACCGTGAGACGCTCGAATCCAAAACGCTGGGCAATCTGCGAGATGCACTCCAAACGGGATGCACAGCGGCAGACCGGGGAGAATTGCAGGAGTGGACACCTGCGGTTACCGAGGAACTGAAGATGTTGGCGAGGAAACGCCGCCAAGCATGAGGCTCGAACTCACGACTTCAGCAAGGGAGGACTTGCTAGATATTTGGGCATATATCGCTGGCCATGACGAAACTGCAGCAGACAAGTATCTTGAGGGACTTAGGAAACGCGCGCTGGAACTCATCAAACATCCTGAGCTTGGGCGAAAGAGGGATGAAATTATTCCCGGCATTCGCAGTCTTCTCTTTCGCAACCACTTGATATTTTATCGTGTGGAAACATCTGCCATTCAGGTGCTGCGCATCCTTCATGGTAACATGGATTTGAAGCAGGCAGATTACCGGCGCTAGAAAACCTTAGCGTTAGCCAGCCGGGCGATAACTCATCCAACCCTCAGTCGCTCTCCTACAGCGTCCACCGCGAGTTCGCCGCTTCCTGTCCCACCGGAAATGAGGTCACGCGCTACAGCCTCGCCGAAATATTTTTCCACGGCATCGCGAAGCGCACGCGCAAACATCCTCGGCCACCTCAGCATAAGCGAGTCTCGAGATGAAGGTGTCCCGTAGAGAGTGCAGGGTTAAGCTGGAGGTCGTTACCCTTGCTCTTCCCAGTGCGAAGAACCCGCCCCTGGGGTGTATTGTAAAATCGCCTACATCAGTGAGACTGGGGCGGATTTTGGATCGCTTCCCGAGTTTCCACGAATGCGTGCCACGCCATCTGCTGGAACCCGCGCGCCTCCTCGCCACTCATTTCGGATGGAGACCACAGTCCCTCCGCGCTCAGCCCTGTCAGGGCCGAGTACAGACAGCAACTGGTGAGATAGGCCCCCTTGGAGGTCGCGTGAATGCCGTCCTTGTAAAGCTCCCTCAGTCTTTGCTCCTCAGGAGAATCCCCAAAGAACTTCATCCACGCAAGCACGCTTGGCGCGACGGTCACACCGAGTCGTCTTCCCAGCCAGATGTTCGATGCGTGAAATGCGACAAACCCGTCGGGATACGGAAGCGATTTTAACACGGGACTTTCGTACACCACAAGGCGTGCTCCCTGCCTACGGGCCAGCTTGGCATAGGCATCCCCGAATTCAGCGAGATCCTCGCGACTTGTTCTGTAAAAAGCCTCCACGACGACTGCATCCCACGGTTCAGCGGCGATTTTTCCCCGAGGCGTGTCCGTCGCATCCCCCTGCATCCAATAAGTCCGCATTCCCGTTCCCATACGGGCGTGATCGCCCGATACGATACGCGGCGTCCCCTTTGGTGCTGATGCCGCGATTTGTTCAACTAGAAGAGGAACATTCCCAAGCAATGTGTGGCTTGAACCTATAAAGAACACCTTTAACTCTGGCTCCTCGGCAGGGATAAGATTCCTTAAACGAAGCCGCAAGTTCGCCTCACGCCAAGGTTTCTGAGTGTGGGTTTGGCCGGGCATTGAAAGGACCTGAATCAACTCGGCTTTTGCGCGCTCAAAGTTTGAGTCGTCATAAAAAGTTAACCCAACGAGAAGCTGGATCTCTGCACAAGCAGCCTGCCGAGGCTCACCGACCAACCCAGCCTCATCCACCATCGCGCGCGCTTGGGTAAGCTCGGAACGCGCCTGAGAAAACTGCCGCTCCAACCAAAGCGTGCGCGCAAGCTCGATCTTAAAACCGAGCCGTTCCTCGATGGGAATGCTGGCCTCCGCGGCCAAAATCTCAAGGGACATTCTTGCCTTCGGAAACTCACGCAAAGCAAGCAGTGCTGGGACGATCGCCGAGTGAGCGGTAAGGCGAGCTTTCTCCGAGGCGGCGTCCAATGCAATCACCTCAGCGCACGCGTCTCTCACCTTGATCCATGCGGCGACACCTCCGTAGTTTGAGAAAATTTTCCCCACAAGAAGGTGCGCGTTCACCTTGCTTTCGAGCGAGACAGACTTGGACTCCAAAACATCCACAAGGAGCGCATTTGCGACATCGTAGTTCATCTCCACCACATGCGTTTCTGCGATCCTAACGCGGGCACGGGCGACTTGCTCCTCCGAGATTCCAACAACATGGAGGGCCATTTCGAACTGAGCTCTAGCTTTCGGGACCTCATCCTCACCTCGAAATGACGTCCCCATCCGCAGAAAGGCCTCAAACTTGTTTGTGGTCGAGTCGGACGTCGCAATGATTTTGGCGAACTCCTCTCGCGCGCTCGAATAACGCCCTTGCGAAAGAGCAGCGTCTCCTGCCTCAAATTGAGCAGCGCAGTCAGGCGCTGCAAGCAGACAAAAAACGCCTGTGAGCGCCGAGATCAAACGGACTGCGCGGGCGGCGGAAAGATCAAAACAAAGGCTGCTCATGGACGGAAGGGAGGCAGAAAAATTAAAAGGATTTCGTGCGGCAAGCAAACATCACACAGGGATGTTTTATATCACTTTTCGTTGCGAAGTTGGGGACGCCCACGTGTAAATCATGAGCTCATCATTCGCTCCACTCATTCCGGAAAGCCCAGTGGACTCTCAGTGCGAGCGTGGCGGATACGGGCACCCATCAAAGACCGGATCTCGCTTTAACAAGTGGATTTATTTTCACTGTTAGCGGCCACTTGGATGAGTTGGGTGCCTCCGTCTTAATGGGTGGCGAGGAGGTCAACCTCATGCCCCTGTACCATTTTAAAATAGGCTCGGCGCAGACCGATGGCAATGGCGGCTACCCTGCCGCCGTGTCTGAGATGTTTCTGCAAAACCATCGGAAAGCAGAAAAATCCAAACCCGAGACGGCCCCTTACCTCATCAGCTTGCTACCCGCCCTTCCAGAGGCATGGCAGAACGGGTCGGTAACCAGCCTGCGCGCCCGAAGCAATTTCAATGTGGATATGGAGTGGAAGCAGGGAAAGGTGACCAAATGCCGCGTCGCATCGCCCGAGCCGCGCGATGTGAAGGTGCGCATCAACGGCGAAACAAAAACCATCCGCGCCGAGAAACTGTAAGCCCTCCGTGGGCACGCACCCATTCCTCCAAAGCGAGCGTTCGCATCGCGCTGCATGCAAACCGACAGGCGATACCGTTCCTTCGCCCTCCCGATTCCCGCCAACCATGAAAAACATACCCTCCTTTTTCCTCACACTTTTGCGGGTATCGTCTGCCGCACTGCCAGCCCGGGAACTCAAACTCCCCAATCTTTTTACTGACCACATGATCTTGCCGCGCGACACTGCACTCACTTTTCCTCCAAACATGAAACGCACACTCACCTTTCTCGCCGCGCTGCTTTTCGCGGCACTCTCTCAGGCTGCCGACATACCGCTATTTGACGGAAAAACCTTCACTGGCTGGGAGGGGGACACGACAAACACGTGGCGCGTTGAGGATGGGGGGCTCGTTGCTGGTTCTTTGGAAAAGGAACAGGTGAAGAATGACTTCCTCGCGACGACGAAGCAGTTCGCCAACTTCGATCTGACACTGAAATGGAAGTTGCAGGGCATAAAGGGCTTTGTGAATGGCGGTGTGCAGTTTCGCACGAAATGCATTCCGAACTCGCACGAGGTATCCGGCTATCAGGCAGACCTCGGTGCGGGGTACGATGGCGCGCTTTACGATGAGAGCCGTCGCAAGACGGTGCTGGCACGTCCCTCGAAAGAGGTGCTCGAGAAAGCGCGCAAGCCGCTCGGCGAATGGAACGAATACCGTATCCGCGCAGAGGGCACACACATTCAAATCTGGCTCAATGGCGTGCAAACCGTGGACTTCACCGAGACCGAACCCGGCATCGACACAACGGGTATTATCGCGGTGCAGATTCACGGCGGCGCGACCTCGGTGGTGGCCTACAAGGATTTCGTACTCGCAGAATTGCCCGCGACACAGCCGGAATTAAAAAGCGCCCTCAATGTGCAGGATCACGATGTCATCGCGCTTGTAGGCGGCTCAAACATGGAGCGGACACGCTTCAATGGCTTTCTCCAGACGCATCTCATCGCGGCGAAACCGGAGGGCAAAATAAAGGTGCGCAACTTTGGTTGGGAAGGGGACACGGTGTTCGAGCAGTGGCGCGATGCGGGCGCGGCAAGTTCCACGAGCAGTTGGCGGCAGCAGCGCGAGTGGCGGCAGCAACTCCGCGATGCGGGCGCGACCGTGGTGCTCACACAGTTCGGGCAGATGGAATCGCTCGCAGGCGAGGCGAAGCTGCCACAGTTCATCGCGGCGTACGAGAAACTGATCGCGGAACTTGCGGAGGAAGGGCGGCGCGTGGCACTGGTCGCACCGGTGCCATTCGAGGGCAAACTTGCGGTACAGAATGAAAGCATCGCAGCATATACCGAGGCTATTCGTGTCCTCGCGACCAAGCTGAAGCTGAATTTTATCGAGATTAACACGGGCGGCGCAGAGCGTGCGGCACTTACAGACAACGGTTATCAGCTCAACGAATTGGGACATCGCTTCATAGCAAACCGCATCGCCGCAGGGCTAGGTGTTGCGCCCGTCGAAAACGAGGCGGCGCGCCGCGAGGTGCTGGAGATGGAGCGGCTTTGGTTCGACTACTGGCGGCCGATGAACTGGGCGTTCCTTGCCGGTGACCGCAGCGGCGTGCCCTACTCGAAGGACTGGCGCAACCGCGATAAGCGCATCTTCCCGGTGGAGATGGACGACTTTTTGCCGCTGCTGAAACAGGCCGACGAAAATATCTGGGCCGCTCTCGCGGGCAGTCCGACAACGCCCATCGGCGTCCACTCCTCGATCCCAGTTGAAGCGCCAAGCGCCAAGCCGCTCTCTCCTGATGAGGAGAAGGCGCAGTTCCAAATTCTTGATGGCTTTGAAGTAAATCTCTTTGCATCCGAGGCGGACGGCCTTGTGAAGCCTGTCCAGATGCGTTGGGATGAACGCGGTCGCCTGTGGGTCGCCTGCGCGCCAAGTTATCCGCAAATCAAGCCTGGGGAAAAGCCCAACGACTTTGTGATGGTCTGCGAGGATACGAAAGGCACTGGTCGTGCGGACAAATTCACTAAGTTTGCCGAGGGCCTGTTCATGCCCGCCGGCATGGAGCTGGGCGATGGCGGGCTCTACGTCGCGCAAGGCACGGAGTTATTGCATCTGCGGGACACTGATGGGGATGGCAAAGCCGACACGCGCCGCGTCGTGCTCGGCGGTTTTGGCACTGGCGACTCGCACCAGAATCTCAACGGGTTGAACTGGGGCTTCGGCGGCGAGCTGTGGTTCACACAGGGGCACCACATCTACTCACGCGTCGAGACACCGGGCGGCGTGGAGACGCTGAACCGCTCCGGCGTGTGGCGCTGGCGTCCGCGTACCGGGCATCTCGATCCGTTCTTCCAATTCTCATCCGCCGGTGCGAACTGCTGGGGCGTAGTCACGAGCGAGTTTGGCCAGCCATTTCACAAGAGCGGTGCAAATATTGGCAGTTGGTTTTCAACGCCGGGACTCGTGCGCTCGTCGCTCGCGGTGAATGCACAGGCGATGAATCTTTTCCAGGCACCGATCAAACAGGTAGGTCAGGAATTCCTCCACAGCAGCCATTTCCCAGCGGAAATGCAGGGGCGCATGATCATCGGCGGTTACTATGCCAACGTGCTGGAGCAGCATGAACTCACGCTGGAGAACGGCATGTTCAAGTCCACGCAACTGCCCAGCATCATCCGATCGCGCAGCACCGTCTTTCGCCCCATTGAGGTGCGTATGGGGCCGGACGGCGCTATGTATGTTTTGGATTGGTATAACCCCATCATCGGCCATTATCAGGCCAGCTACCGGCATCCCGACCGCGACAAGGAACACGGCCGCATCTGGCGCATCACTTGGAAGGGTGGCAACAAAGTCACGCCCGCCAAGCTCGCAGGTGCAAGCGTGCCCGAGCTGCTCGAACAGCTCGACTCCAAGGAACGCTGGACTTGGTATCAATCCAAGCGCCTGCTGATTGAACGCGACACGAAGGAAGTCATCGCCGCGCTCGATGATTGGCTGCCAAAACAGCAGGGTAACGACTATCGCCGTCTGCTCGCGCTTTCCCTTTATGAGGCCCACGAGACTCCGCGTCCTAAATTGCTCGCCGAGCTGCTGAGGGCCGCCGACCCTCGCATTCGCGCTTACGCCACACGCGTGATCGGCACTTGGGGGCGTGACGGTCATTTGCCCGAAGCTCTGAAACTTCTCGAATTGCAAATTGCCGACGAGGATGCACTCGTTCGCCTCGAAGCCATCGTCGCTGCCAGTTACGTGAACGACCCTCGCGCAGCCGTCGTCGCTGCGCGTGCGCTGGACAAGGACTTCAACGGCTACCATCGCCATGCGCTCACCAAAACCCTGCATGCGACGAATCCGCTCTGGGCCGCGCAAATCGCTTCAGGCGAGCTCAACTTCGACCAGGACGAGCATCTCATCTTCGCACTGCAAAACGGCTGGGTGGAAAACAACGTCGGCGACCTGTTATCCCGCGAGTTCGATGATGAGAAACGACCCAGCGCCAGCGCGAAGGCCGCCGAAATCATGCGCACCCAGATTGCTAAGTCCGCGGGTGATGCCACAAGGCAACAACGTTGGCTGGTCGCCCTCGCAGGTATCGCGCGCCCGAGCGACGTGCCTTTCATTTTTGAGCGAGCGAGCAGTGACGCCCGCGTACTCGGCTCACTGCGCGCTGAACGACCTGAGAGTGCGGAAAAGCTGCTCATGCCGCTCTTTGACGCCACCCACCCCGAACTGCGCGCCCAAGGTGTGCGCCTAGCTGGGCTGTGGAAAGTCGCGACCTTCGTTCCGCAGCTGCGCACTCTCGCCTTCGAGCAAAACATGCCGCAGGCGCTCACCGCGCTGCTCGGATTGAGTCCCGACGAAGTGGCTCAACACGTCCTCGGTCGGCTTCAGGAACTGAAAACGCCGCAAGACGCGAAGCCGCTCCTCACCGCCCTCTTTTCTCAAAAGGAAGGGCGCGCCGCTCTGGAGAAAGCCTTGAAAAAGCCGAATGCCCTGGCGCCGGACGCCGCAAAACTCACGTTGCAGGCTCTGAACGTCATCGGCCTGAGCGACGGCAGGATTTCGCCGCTGCTGATGAATCTAGCCGGCATCAATTCCGCGCTGCCCGCTTACACCAAGGACACCATTGTGAAAATCGTCAACAGTGCCGCCACCCTTGGCGACGCCACGCAAGGAAAGAGAGTCTATGAACAGGCCGGTTGCGTTGCCTGCCACACCCCCGGCCCCACGCAGAGCAAGATCGGCCCAGACCTCAGCAGCATCTCGCGCGGCCTCCCCATCGACATGATCGTCACCGAAGTCATCTGGCCGTCGCTCAACGTGAAAGAAGGCTACGAAGCCGCCACCGTCACCATGAAGGACGGCTCCGTTGTTACGGGCTTCAAACAAACCGAAACCGCCGAGGCCATAGGTGTTCGTGATATGAACACGGGCGCCGTGAAATCCATTCCCCGCAACGAAACTCTAAGCATCAAAACCGGCGGCACCGTCATGCCGGATGGACTGACCGCCGCGCTAGACCCGCAACAGCTCGCCGACTTAATCCGGTATTTGTCGGAGCTTGGGAAATAGGTGCGAACGGGAATAGAATCTCTCTAGAGCGAGATAAAATGCGCTGCGGATCTTGTTGGGAAAACAGGCTGTGCAAATCCCGTTCACGCTCTAGATCCACCGCCATGATCGACTCAAAATGTTCCGTTCCCCAGTGCTGGACCAAGTACGTTTTTCCGACCTGTCGCGCCCCACGCAAAACCAAGGGTTTCCTGCCTAGACGAACCCGCCACTCCGACAACTATATTTGCGCGTCCCTTTTCAATAGGGTTGGGTTTCACCACACTTTACAGCAAAAGACTATTGTATTTCGTTATAACGGGGTGGAATTACAGCCCGTGCGGTCAGTTTGATTCAGAGGCGTCCGAGGGCGGCGTGGCATCGCTTTTATGATCGCGGGATCTTCCGCAAGCCTCCAACTTTATGTGGTTTATCCGTTTTATGACACCACACGTCGCAACCCTCGCCATGTTCTTCGCCAGTGTCTTAACGCTACGCGCGCTTGAGCCGATCTCAGCCTTTAATTCGGGATGCCGCATCCTTTTTCAGGGCGACTCCATCACGGATGGCAACCGTGGCCGCTCGCTGGACCCAAACCATATTCTCGGCCATGGCTATGCGTTTATCACCGCTGCCCGCCACGGTGCGGCCTTCCCTGAACGGAAATTAGATTTCTTTAACCGAGGCGTGAGCGGGAACACGGTATTAGACCTCGATAAGCGGTGGACCAAGGACACCCTTGAACTTCATCCCGACCTACTCTCCGTGATGATCGGCGTGAACGACAATGGCAAAGGCGTCTCAGTCGAAGTCTATGAAGCTACCTACGACAAGATTCTAACGGAAGCCCGAGAGCAAAATCCGAAGCTCAAACTCGTGCTGATGGAGCCTTTCGTCCGCCACCCCGGAAAGCCCGTGCCAGAGGGGATCGTCTCGCGCCAGGCCGTCGTCGCAAAACTCGCCCAGAAGCATGGCGCCGCTCTTGTCCGCCTTCAGAAACTCTTCGATGACGCAGCAGCCAAGACCGCCGATGACTACTGGGTCTGGGACAGCGTCCACCCCACATACCGCGGTCATCAACTGTTGGCCGACGAGTGGGAACGCGTTGTTCGAGAATACTGGAAATAAGATTGGGACACCAAATAGCGCCGCCCTCGCCGTGATGCTGAAGAAGTCGAGCCGGGGGCGAAAATCGAATTCCTGCTGCTCTTACACGGAACCCAAGCCTTTCACACGCAAGACGGCATGGCATGCCGACGCAATGACTCGGTTGTTTCATGTGACAAACTCTTGCCGTATTGCTCAATGAACAGTCATCCTCCTACTGGTTTGAACGTTATGCGGTCACTTGACCAACGCGTTTTGGCTCTCCTACTCCCATGAACATCCGAATCATTTGTACACTCCTTCTCAGTCTACCAGTTTGCACTGGCTTACTGCATGCAAAGGAGCACGGCCGTCCCAACATCGTGTTTATCATGACCGATGATCACGCCTCTCACGCGCTCTCCTGCTACGGCTCAACCATGAATCAGACGCCGCACATGGATCAACTGGCGGCCAGCGGAGTGCGTTTCTCCAACGCATTCGTCACCAACTCCATCTGCACTCCCAGTCGGGCTACTCTCCTCACAGGAAAGTACTCCCATTTGAATGGAGCACCCGTCTTCAACAGGTTTGATGGCAGCCAACAAACCGTTGCCAAACTGCTGCAGCAGAGCGGCTACTACACTGCGATGATCGGCAAGTGGCATTTGGGCAGCGATCCTACAGGCTTTGATCGTTGGAATATTCTGCCCGGACAAGGACGTTACGAAAATCCGGTTTTATATGACACCGAGGGAGCTCGGGTTTACGAGGGATACGCTACCGACGTCATTACGGATTTGAGCATCGAAACCCTCAAGGCGCGGCCGAAGGACAAACCCTTCTTTCTGATGCTTCATCACAAGGCCCCGCATCGTGAATGGTCGCCGGATGCGAAAAACCGTGCGCTCTTCGCCAACCGCTCAATCCCAGAACCGGCCACTTTGCGAGATGATTATGCCACCAGACCCGCGGCACTTCCGGAAAATGCGCAGACCGTTTTTCATCATTTGACGCGTCGCGATTTGAAACTCTCGCCGCCATCTGAGCTTGTGGGGCAGGCGCGAAATCAATGGCTCAACGGGTTTCCCGAGGAAGTCGAAATTGAGGAAGGCGGAGTGAAGCGAACCTTGCGTGGGGAGGAACTCAATCGCTGGAAATATCAACGGTACATGAAGGACTACCTCGCCTGCGTGCAAGGCGTGGACGATAATATCGGTCGCTTCATGGAGTGGTTGAAGGCAGAGGGCTTGGATCAAAACACGGTGGTCTTCTACACATCAGACAACGGCTTCTATCTTGGTGACCATGGGATGTACGACAAGCGTTTCATGTACGAACCCTCCCTGCGGGTGCCTCTGCTGGCGACTGGGCCGGGCGTGAAAGCCTCCCAGACAACGGATGCGTTTGCTCTCAATGTAGACTTCGCGCCGACCTTTTTGGATCTGGCTCAGGCGCCGATCCCTGCAGATATTCAGGGCCATTCTCTAGTGCCGATTCTCAAGGGTCAAACTCCCAAGGACTGGCGCAAAAGTATGTATTACAGATATTACCACGATCCAGGACATCACAACACGAGGGCCCACTATGGCGTGCGCACCGAGACCCACAAATTGATTCACTATTGGAAAAAAGACACGTGGGAGTTGTTTGACCTGAAAGCGGATCCCGACGAGTTGCTCAATCTTTATGGAACGCCAGGATCTGAAAAAATGACCGCGGAACTCAAAGCGGAAATTGCGCGCCTCAAGATTGAGTTGAAGGATGACGATCAGTTTGCGAACGAGATCCCGAAGGATATAGACGAGAAAGTAAAAAAGTGGGCTCCGGGTTTCGGGCCCGAGGGTCCGATGGTCCCTCCATTTCGTTCACGCTGAAAGCATTGAAGGTCGGATGACACCAGTGTCACGCCTAGGAATTGACCAAAGTGTCTGACCCGAATGGCACTGAGTTCAGGGCGTCTTTCGTGGGATTTTTACGCCAACCAAAAGGAGTGCCGTACCGCGATCACTCGAAAAAGCGCCTTAACTAAGTGCCATTCGTGCCCGTCCCCCTCGCGCCATCGCTCACGCTTTTAGGTTTGTTCCGATGCCGGAGGCATCAAAGCCATTAGCGGTCGGTTGAGCGAAGCGACACCACCGGATGCGATACAAAAAACGCCACGCATCCCATAGGGATGCCAGCCCTTCCATGCTGCTGTGCCATTGTTATTTCGCGCCGACGCCCAACGTGTGTCCCACACAAGATGGCTTGTTTTGCCCTTAACGCCTCGCCGCTAGCATCCCTCTGGGATGCTTGCCGTTCCGGCCTGACAAACCGGTGGTGTCGT
>CAIXGS010000070.1 GCA_903919125.1 uncultured Spartobacteria bacterium
ACGAAATTGGGCGCATCTACGGCGAAATGAGCGCCATGGCCCTTACTGCCCCGAGGGAGAGTCGAAACGCTGACAATGAGGTAAAGAGAGCAATTCTGCCGTTTGGACGTCAGGCTGTGCAGGAGAGCATCTCAAATTTGAGGCTCAAAGGAGTATTCATTGAGCACCACGATCGACGGGGATTCTATACCCTCGATCGTGGTCAAAATGGTGATAAAAGCGGGTGTCGAAATGGCCAAAATCGAGTGTCGTCAAACGCAACAGAATTGTCGCCAAACGCAACAGTGGAGTCGTCAAACGCAACGGATTTGTCGCCAAACGCAACAGTTTCCTCTGTACAGA
Source organism: uncultured Spartobacteria bacterium (assembly GCA_903919125.1). GTDB lineage: Bacteria > Verrucomicrobiota > Verrucomicrobiia > Chthoniobacterales > Chthoniobacteraceae > Chth-196. The sequence continues at coordinate 343 of CAIXGS010000070.1, forward strand.
TAGAAAGAGAAAGAAATTTAGTAAGAAAGGAAATTGAAAGTGATAATAAAACTTTCTTGCTCTCGCCCTTGGCTCGACCTGCGAAAGTCAGTCTTGAATTTGAATCCTTGGAATTTGAATGCCTGAATCTTCAAGAGTCAAAGTTTGAGTTATTAGAGGATCCACCGATTGAAGTTTCACGCGACACTTCAATTCCAAGGGTTCAAGCTTCCATCGATTCAGCGACCATTTACCTTCCACTGTTTTTCGAGGATGAATTCCCTGATTTAATGATCGAAATCAATGACAAGGTTCAAAAGCTCCAAGATGCCCGAAAAACGCCCATCGAATACATCCACCCTGACATTGTGCCTTTCGACTACACAACGTCCTGTAATCGCCTTTCTTGGCTCGAGAATGAGCTATTCCTGAATCCCATTACAGAGCAACCACTCGACTGGTCGAATTTTGAAGAGCAAATCGACGTTGCGGTCTATGAATTGGAAGATGACTTGTGTCTATTCCGGGATTTTTCAAAAGCAGATATGCTGGAGTTTCGAGCTCACTTCAAAACCCATGAAGGGCTAAGCATTCCGATGGTGAGAAAAATGCTAGAGCGAATTTCAGACGTGATTGTCGATCCAGAATATCACAGATCCCAACGTGGCGAATTCAATCACTATTATTTCGCTAAGCGAATCAAAACCCTTAAAAACTTCAACCGCTACTTCAAGCAACTCTTCAGGGAGACATTTGCGCCGTACCTTAAAGATAATGGCGAATATCGCTTTGAGGCCAATACGAGACTGCGCTGGTGGTCAGATGGGGAATTGTTCAACGACGGTGAATTTGAATATCCTCTTTCTGACTCACCCGAGAATATGGAAGAGCCGTTCAGGGCGATTCTAGAGGATGCTGTGGTAGAGGAGCGTGAGAAGGTCAGGGTTTTTGAGCAGACGAGTGGTGTAGTTGGGGATGAAGGCTAACGCCCACCGTAGGATCAGATGACAGAAGGTTGTCGACTTGCGCGAGATTCCTCGAAATGAAAAGTGATGACAACGCCACCTCCAGGAAAGTGCTGCGGCGGCCTAAATATTTTAGCCAGAGAATAATATGCAATTCGATACCAAACTCCTAATGGCGTTATCCGCTTGGCAAAGCGGATGGGGTGAGAATCCCACTATTCGCCGCAAGCGAGCCGAAACTTTAAAATACGAGGTCCGCCGATTCCCGCTAAAGTTCAGAACAGTGAGCGTCCCTTGCTACAGAAAGCGGTTTCTTTATAAAGGCGACTTGGTAGCTATTGTAATGCGAGATGAAAGCAATGAAGGAGCCACGAGCTGGACTACCGATATCAGATTTGCTGAGCAATTCAAAGGACTGATACGTCCTGATGCAGTTTCGGCTGCAATATTCAAGCATACACCAGAGCAAGGCGAGGTTATTATTAGCCTACAGGCGCTCTGGGCTGATAGCGATTTTGTAGTCGCAGCAAACGCGTTTAGAGAATCCTATCCAGATGACGCGAGAGGTCTATTCAACTTTACAGATAGCCAGAGCGAAGTCATTTTGGAGGTTCCCTTACGGGGAAGTGAAATTATTGCTTTAACAGGGGTATCAAGCTCTTTCGATGAGCTATGTGACACGGCGGGGGCTCCCGAAGCGGAGCGTAATTCGCGGTTTAAGGAACTGATAGATTCAGGGGCCCCGCTAGATAGGCCCCAGTATTTATCCAAAGAGGCCACACAGCGAGCAATATCAAATACTATTAGAAAGATATAGGAGAAAATAAATGAAATTAAAAATCAAAAACGAGGCTAAGCATGCGCTCGAGTTACGGACGCGCTTGGCGTTAACGTCAGGCCTTTGTCCGCCACTACCTTCTTGGCAACCATCCTTCATGAATCATCAAGAGTTCTGTTCGAATCCACCGATAAAGCAATACAATGAATACGCCTGCACCATCGCTTCATTTGTATATAACGTAAGCCGATTGGGGAAATCATTTACGCAATTAAGTTTTGTTGATAAATTCAAAAATGAATTTCCAAAATGGGCGTCGCAACCAGGCATCGCAGCACCGGCTGATATTTTACATATGCTGAAGTTAGTTGATTTGCATCCAGTGGATTTCATAGCCACAAAAGATCTTATTGAGGCAACCACCTACATCAAAGAAAGATCGCCATATGTGGGCTTTTGCTGGACACGCCGCAAAATCACAGGAAACGCCACAACAGCACAAGACCACTGCATGGCCTTTATTTGCTGCAAATCAGATTTGATAAAGGTTATGGATCCAGCTGACGCATGCATCAAGGAGATCGGCAAAGATGTATTCAACATTATGGATGGAACAGTGCTGCTATGTACTGAGCACAGCCAAAACACTAATTTCCGTTAGGGAACCGCTGACTTATTAATGTCACCCAATCCCGCCCGGAAAAATCGGGGTAAAAAGCGCCTGCTTTTGACGCAGTTCGGGTCGACGGGGATTTTGATTAGGCGCTCATCACCTCAAATGGGTTCAAAAAGGGGTTCCTTTGCTCATCATTTATCGGCTTTATTGTGTTTTAGTACTCAAGACTCTCCAGTCGCCTCTAGGCAGACGGGTCCGACATGTCAGACGGTGGGGTGTATAACTTGCACGACCTTTTTGTTAAGAGGCCTCCTGGGCGGGCCGGCAGAGGCGCTTACAAATACCTCCCTTCCTCAAATTAACAATCCTAATGGCTCGGTTTATGCTTGCCACCTCCGCTATCTTCCAAATAGTCTTCCAAAAAAGCTCTTCTCAACCGGGGACGGTGAAGTGGTTGCGGGTTGAGATTTGGAATTAGTCGAGTTGGATGGCGTGTCGCTGGGGGTACTATTGGATATGCGCCCAGTGTAAGGGGTGATGCCACTAATCGGGAAATCGCCTTCAATGTTAACACGGCGGGTGTTAGGGGATTGTTTGCTATTGGTGAGCAAGGCGACGCGCTTCTTGACGTATTCACCGAGTTCGCTCATCTGGATGCGGCCATCTTTGTTAATGTCACTTCCTTCGTTGCCGTCGAGCGCTTCAAGAACAGCGTAGGTGAAAAGCCCATTTTTTTGTTCACTACTTTCCAGGGCATACTCTGCACCGGCAGAAGACGTCAGCACGGTGGATCCACTGCCTCTACGTAAATCAACAAACATCCCTTGGAGACGTTCGTGCCATTCACCTACTCCACGTGCTCCCTCGATCGGCTTGACGTTCATTCCACGCGTCCCGACCGAACGTACCGCGATCTTGTTGCCACCTGCCAATAGAGCGCCGCTGCCGATTTGAGCCGCCGCGAGCGCCTTCTTTTCGTCAGCGTCCAATTCACCCGCATGACAAGTGTCGACCAAGAACGCCTTCTTTAAACACGGAATTTCGGCAAGCAGATCGTCAAAGCTGTCAAACGAAATCCCTTTTTCCGATGGGTTCTTGAAATCAATGTCACTTGAACCGAAAAAATAATCATATTTTTCATCCAACACACCGTGACCGGCAGCGAACATCACCACGGAGTCATCAACATTGGCTTGCGATAAAAACCCACGAATTTTACTAAGGCTTTGTTTTTGGACGTCTTTATCGGTGAGCAGCAACGTTTTTACTTCGCCGGTGCTTCCAGGCGCACGTTTTTGCAATCGTTCTGCAATGTCGCAAGCATCTTTGGCTGCGTACTTGAGGTTCCACTCTTTGTTTGCATACTCCGATACCCCCATTGAAACAACATACAGCGTAGGACTTTGCCGTTTTGCCGTGCAGTAAACTTCCGCTGTAGCATACAACGACTCGGCTCCTGCATTGTTTAACACACTTATCTGAATCTTGTTTCGGCCATCGGTCAGCTTGACGGGAACCGTGCGCTCCAAAGATTGGAGATTTTGCCCCACCAACGATTCGCCGTCGCGACCGTTGATCGGGACGTTATTCAGATAAACTTTAAACCGCTCCAAGGAGTACAAGCTGTCTCGAGCTTTGACATTCAGCTCAATCTGATCTGTTGGCGTCGAGGTCGGAACTTGGGCTGTAAATTGTATCTCCGGAATATGGAAATTTGGCTTGAGCATTTCTTCTTTTACGCCCAATCGAGCCAGTCGTTTTTCTCGCAACCGCCTCGCTACATCAATCGCCTCTTTAGGCGCATTTAATTGGCTCAATACAATATCAGGGCGGTTCAGCTGCAAATCAAATTGCTCAAATGGGAAAACGTCTACCCCGCGAACAAAGGCTAGGTCACGAGAGAAACCGCCGGGACAAGCGTACATTTGATTAGGCAGAAGCACCGACGGAAAATGCTCCCCATTGTACAATACCGTAGCCTTAAGATTAAATGCCTCTCCATCCCAATCATAGAGAAGGGTTCGGTTACCAGAACTCATGCCGAGTACCTTGGCCTCCCTGTTATACGACAAAGCTCCGATTTTACGGATCTCAGGAAAACTCTGGTGACTCCAACGTCCGCTGGCGTCAGATTTCATCACAAGTAGCCCACCCGTGTAAGCCAAAGCAAATTCGTCAGGATTTAGCTCGATTGCATCACCAGATGCATCGGCTCCATTAGCCTCAACTTCTACTCTATAAATTACCCGTCCCATTTTGTCCCACACTTGCAAACCCTGAAAGTCACGATATCGGCCTACATAAACCACACATTCGCCTTTTCTGGCGCAGAAAAACCCACTGCCAGTAGTGCTAGAGTCACCAGCTGATACGCGTCCCAGTAGTTTAAATCGACCTTGCTCCAATTTATATTTTTCGACTATTTGCTGATTCGATTTAGGTGCGTCTTTCAGGACAGCCACATACGCGGGCAACTCCTCTCCAAGATCTAAAGCCCGTGGGAGATTTTGAGAATGTCCATCAGCCCCCAGAGCATCATTGCTATCTAAGCCGAGGGAAGAATAAACAGCTTGTTTGCGCCCGACATCCGATGTCGAACTCGTCCGCAAAGTCAATTCGGACCAATTTATGCTTAGCCGCTTTACTGGGTTGTTCGAATCCACAGATCCAGAGGATACCGAAAAGGCAGAAACCCACCCTGTATTTCCTATGCTCACATTTTCGATTAAACTCCCAGACTTACTACCCAGCAGCCAAGATGACTCACTCACAATCGACGCCCTCTCATTCAGAAGTAAGACTGCTCGATCATTGGGCGCTGCATTAGACTTCACTGATATTTGCCGCTCTAACAAATGAAGGCCACTAGACGAAGACGCTCGGATAACGTCGTCGGGTTTAACCCCAAGTTCCCTGAAGCGACTTTCACTCCAATTAGGGAAACGCGCGATTAGCGCTTCGCTGGCAGCCTGAAACCCTTTGGAAAATGCGGCAAGCGGACTGGACTTTGATTGCCATGGTCCGTCGTCCATCCCCCAATCACCATCAGGTAAATCCAAGGCCGAAGCTAGGAGCCTAACTGAACCAGACGTAGGAACGAACACAAATGCCGTAGTTTTTTTTCCTGTGGGAGAATCACTACTCTGATACGGAATAAAACGCGATTTGAGCTTTTCTGGAACCGGTTCAAGTGCCAGATCTTCTAAGGAGGCACCTCCCTGATGGTAGCCAATAGCCAGTAACAATTTCCCTCGGCCATCAGTAGCAATCTTTTGGACGTTAGAAGCCGCTTTTACCTGAGTATATGTAATAAGGCATTTAGCAAATCCAAAGCCATCAACAGGTACTGAATAAATCCGCTTCTCTCTAACTTGCCCGCTCCCTTCACCGGCGACTAAAAATTGTCCGGTTTCATTAGTAGAACTGAAACATTCAATATTCTCGGGAAATATCGCTGTCCAAACGGGCTTTTGTGTCTGTAAATCCCAAACACAAAGGAGATTTCCGTACGCAGTAGCCAAGCGATTGGAGTCGAGAAACATTGCCGAATCGATACCCTCCATCGTCACCGGCGGTGTTGTGGTCACTTCTCCTCGAATCTGCCGGAGAACAATAGGTGGAACCTTAGCTGCGTCGACTACCGCCTTAGTCAACTTTTGCCAACAGCTAAGGTCATGCACCAATGCAAGATGCTGGCTGTATTGGCTACTCCGTGTTCCTTGGATACTTTCAAATCGCTTTTTCAGTAATTCCACTTGGCTTCGGTGATCGGGATACCTTGTGGAAAACAATTGAAATTGCCTACCTAAGTGAAGATGAAGTAAATTAAGATACGACTTCCACTCCACCTCCAGTTCCGCCTCGGAAATTGGCTTTGTAATCTGAGACGTGACCGCTGAAGATGTCCTTGCTTGGTTGCTACTCAGTGATTCGCCTAAATTTAATAAGAGGTGGCTCTCTCGGTCTTTTGTGATCTGTGCGGCTAAGGCTGCCCGTTGTTCAGGAATCGCCATGGCTACATGATTACTTCGAAACTTAAGCCATTCTCTCTGCTCATCGCGCAGCTTAATTTGTCCCTCAGCGTTTAACTTATCTCGTGATCTGGAATACGCAGCAGCCATCTGTTTATCCGCCACTGAGACTCTTTGGTCTTTCATTACTTCTTCGAAGCACGCATCTGTCTGCTTTGGCGTTAAAATTCCCCCAACAACGCCCGCTGGTACTAATCCCGATGGAAGAGCCCCCCCGTTTTCTTTGGTTGGCAATGATGCCGTTGCAGGTATTCGTCCCCCTCCCTCTAACTCCTTCGTTCGATCTACAGTCAAGCGAGCAGCCATATTTGAACGGCGCTCAGGCATCTCAGCCATAAGCGCCTGATCCCGCGACTTCAGCCAATTTCTTTGCTCATCTCTTAACTGCGCTTGTGCATCTGCGTCGAGTGTCCCTCGCAATTTCGAATACGCCGCAGACAATTCCTTATCTGCAGCTTTAAACTGGGGATCTTTCTTTAGCTGCTGAAAAAGTGCCTCCGACTGCTTCGATGTTAATTCGGCTGCAAGCAGTGCTATTGGAGTAAACCCGAATACAACAAAAACTAAAACAGGAAGACCTAACCCAAGGTATTTTGGAATAGCACTCATTTTATTTTTCAGTTCGATAATGTTCATTAATTCAAAATGGACCTATCCGCATTACCAACCTCCAAATTCAGGTTCTATCTCCGTTCAATCAGTCGATCTATTTCTTCCCTGGAGATATTTCGTTTGAGCATCCCTGCCAGAACTTCATTCCGCTCGGGCAGACGCAATAGGTTCGCAATCCGTTCTGGATGGTCACAGCGCGAAAACAACGCATGTCGAATCTTGGTAAACGGAACCACTTTTTTCCCATAACCTAGCGGTTTGTTGGAGGACCATATCTCGACGCCCTTTTCGCCTTCCTCGGTTACACTATACCCAAGAAATACCACCGAATGCCCTGCTTCATCTCGGCCAATTGCATCCTTCCACCACAACTTCAAAAAATCTCCGGACTGCGCCGATTCGTAATCCCAAAAGCTGTATCCCATTCCCGATTCCGCAAACCAAACGGCCATACACGGGCCGTTTGCATTCCAACGCCCCCAGATTCCTACTCCATCGGCCTGAGATTCGATTTTTAAACGACGTACCAACGCTGAACGTTTCTCTGTGTCCTGCAATTTTCCGATTTCATACTCCAACGCCATTAGCAAAACAAGGTATGTGGCACCGGAACAATAACTCGGCTGAGCCAATGCAGCTTCCACTGAAAATTGCTCATTTTCGTCTAGGCGAATTGTCTTGCCCAGACCCCGACTTGCCGCACGCGTTACAGCATACCCTCCGCCAACAGGCATCCGCTCTATAGCGTCAAGTATCCGTGCGTTCAGAGGCACAGATGAAACTGGGCGTGCAAGTGATGTATTCGGCGATTCCTGCGTCTTTTTCTCAGATTCAGCTAAAACCGATAACACACAATCGGACGACACGATCACTCCAAAAGCTATCCGCAGAAATCCTCCTACAGTGCGCATACAACAGGCTTTAGGCACCACCCTGCCAGCAGACAAGAGCGGTTTACACTCAACGTCCAAGCAAACGTTGCAAAATGCTTTTTTCCGGGGCGAGAGTATTAGTCGGAGCGGGTGCCGATCCGCCTGTCTTCGCTGTAAATTGTAGGTAATTCTCCGTCGCCCGATCTAACTCAACAGCATCCCCAAGGATCGTCTGAACCCGTGCACGTAGGTCAGCGCCGGTTAATCGCGTTTCCACATCAATGAGTGATGCAGCCCTGGAATCAAATTCCCGTTCCCAAACTGCTCCAACCTTGTCGTTTGCCTTCAAGCCTATCTGTAATTTCTGAAAATCCGCCGAACCGATCTTTGTCAACTCCACCCTTTTCAGGCTCCCGCAATCCAATTCCACGAGCCAGCGTGCGAAGATTTTCGTAAACAACGCACCGCCGCCGGCCTCTTTCCCTCCCTTTTTGCCGTCCAACACTTTGAACAGAATCTCCCGGGCAGCCATCTCCTTGGTTTGAAGCTCGCTGTTGTATTTGTTGGAGGCAGGAACCAACACCGAGGCGACGACTTCACCGCTATCGGGACGAATCGCACGCAATTCCGCACCCATTTCAAAACAATGTTGGGGAAGGCTCCCAAATAAGGCCTCCTGGCCAGCATACCGCCCCGTAATCTTCCCTTGAATCACGAAGTCCGCCTTCTGACTTACCCCGGCTTTACGGAAATTGGCGGATTGCGTATTTCCCAAGATCTCGTCACGGGACGCTCGTTTAGCTTCGGCTTCGTTTACCGCACCAACGTCTACCAGTTGAAAATGCATCTTTTGCGCGGCTTGCTCAAACCAGCCAGCCGCATATCCCTTTCCCTCAGGAATCCCGTCAATGGACTCTTGAATCTGCAATACAATGCGGGGGGATTGTTTAAGCTGCACGATCTGTTTCAGCGCCAAAGAATCATTCGCGCCGGGAGTTCCAGGGCCAACGTCAGCTTTCACTTTCAATCGATAAATACCGTCTTTACCCATTGAAGAACTGATCACTTTGTAGTTTTTGACGTACCCGAACGACGCCGTAAGGACCCGGTCGAATTCGAGATTGAAATCTTTTACCCCAGTTGAACTCAGAATATCCACGCCGACGCCGACACGAACAGCTTCTCTCAAAGCATCAGTGAGAGCCTCTTCTCGAGCATTTGGGAGATCTCCCGCTGCTTTACCCTCCGCCTCCACCTCGGCAGCAAAGGCACTCGACGCAAAACAAAACGCCGCTGTAAAAACGCGGATGAAGTCCAAAGAAAACGGATTAACATTCATTTCACTAGATTGTTAAGGGGTTTTAGGAAACGTGCTCACCACTATATGTGATTCAGACCACTTAGCTGGTGCGCCTGACACAACGGTAGTTCCGGATACGGCACCTGAGATTCCCACAGCAGCCATGCCTCGCGTGAAGGTCGCAAACGGCTGGGCAGGGGTTGCCTTCCGAAGATCCTCTCCGATCAGTCGCATCATTGTGTCCTGGTCGGTACAAGCAATGGCCTGAACCACGTCTGACCCAAACGGTGGTCCAATCTGGATTTCGAATCCATACTTATGAGTGCCTGGAATATCAATAGCTTTGCCAACTGGTACAAAAGCATCTTTCTGCCAATGGTTTGGAAAAAGAAGCACACTGGAACCATCTGATTGATGGCAATATACAGCGACATAACAATCGCGATCACTCCGGACACGAAAGGAAACGACTTCTCCTTCTTGGAAGGCACGTTTTGTGTCCACAGTGTAAAACTCCAGAGGGAACTCCTTGGCTACCTGCTTTAATTTACCACTTGTGACATCCAACACATTCGCCGCACTGGCTTCTAAATTTTGCGGACGTACCACAGAATCAAGGCCCGTGGGCGCGTCGGGCCGATCTGGCCAAAGGCGTGCACGGATCTGGGATGCCGGGAGTTCTACTTTGCACTTTTGCACAGTGCCCCCCTCCAACCACACGAGTTCTGCAAATACCGAAACTCCATTCGGCGCGGCATAGAAGCGTCCTCGAATAATCCCTTGAATTCCTTCCACTGATACCTTTGAAACGCCAGTACCAGGTTCCAGAAGATCTCGTGCCTGGAATTTGCCCTCGTTTTGAAGATCGGCAATCCGATCGCGAGTAACGAGTTTGAAGTTGCCGAGCTTACCTATTGCCACCTCCAGTTCGTCCCTCAGGAGTACTGAGAACGGCGAAAGCAACTCCGTGTTCTCAAACGCAAAGTTCCCAACACCCACGCTCACTGTCTTGTTTTCCACAAGTCCGGTAAGACTGGCAGCCAGAGCCTCGAATGGATCTACAACCGGCACAGTCTGCGGTTCAGATTTCTGGGGGATCGGTACAACTGGCTTCGAGCCCTTGGGTTGCTGCGCATGGGAAGGCAGCGTCGCCAGAGCCACAGCGGTTGCGAACAATGCCAACCGGGCGCTAGCGGCGCAGTTCGGAGTCATCGCCTATTACGGGTTTGGTTCCGAGGACGGTTTCCACCTGCGTGCTGTCACGGACATGCGCTTTGGAATGCTTTCCAGATGGGGCGGCGGATGGCACGGAAGCGGCGGTTTTGGCTGCGTAATCGCGTTGGGCTTGATGTGGAGCTTTTTCTGAAGCGCAACAATCGCTCGAGGCGGTCTTCGCTTGAGAATGGCTTGGCGCGGATGCGCAGGCGGACAGCAACGAGGCTGCGACCAGACTGATAATGGAGAATTTGTTCATGCGGTCGGCTAGTTGTTGGCTGGGGCCTCTGAAACTACACGACGCAGCGTTTCAGAAACCTGCACCTCTGTCACATCCGAGCCAGCATCACCGGAGGAACCCGCGCCGGGATCGTTGGAGGCCACGCCGGTTCCGGTTTCTGAAATGGATTTGGCCTCGATGGAGTCCTCCATGTGGGTCTTGCCCTTGATCACGCGAGTGACGGTGCGAATCACGTCGGAAAGTTTGACCTGCATGGTCACCTCGCAGGAGCCGTCTTTTTGAAACTGAATGGCCGTGACATCCGCCCCCTTCAACACGCCGGACATCGACTTGACGACCTCGTCGTTTTTCAAGGCCAGGTCGCGAACGGTTGTGTCGCTGGTGATTTTCACGCCCATGAGGCGTTCGCCAAGTTTGCGGTAGGCGTCGACTTCGGCAGCGCGTTTGGCTTTAATTTTGAGATGCCCCTCGGAGTTGGGAATGGCGCTGCTGCCCACGACATCGAGCTTTTCATTGCGAGTGACGAATTCCGTTTTTTGAGAGTCTGAGATCTTTTTGATGACGCCATCGGCCATGTGTTCCTCTCTGACGACTTTGCTCAAGACTTCGATCACTTGCTGGACCTTGACCGCGCGAACAACCTGCACCCGGCCGTCGGCAAGATATTCTGGCCGTTCAGTGGTGGTGACTCCTTTTATCGAAGCGGAAAGACTGCCCTTGATAGTGTCGTTTGCGAGAACCAGATCCCGCACGGTGGAGTCTGAATTAAGGTGAATCCCCATGATGCGCTCGACAAGGAGGCGAGTGGCGTCCACCTCAGCGGCACGAAGAGCCATGAGGCGCTGCTGGGCTGGAACTTTCTGCCAGACTTCTGGCAGTGCGGGAGCCTCGGCCGCCTCGGTGGGTTTGACGGCAGCGAAGGCTGGGTTCGGCGAGACGGAGAACAGCGAAACAGCCAGGCTTACGGAGGGGATAAGGCGAGGAATTGAAATGCGCATCGTGATGCAACCTGAGCAAGCATCAAACATGCCACCATCGAAAGGATAGAAATTGCTTTTCACCCCCCCGGCACGATTTCTTCAGCCTGGACGCGGGAGCGTTAATGCTGATTGCTTTGTTGTCCGGATAGACTGGAGCTTTTTTCTCTTGCAAGGCTCGCTGAGGAGCTTTTCCAAGTAAACCCGATAACTCCGCCACTCTCTGCATCGTTGCCTGGTAGAGTGCTCCATGGGGATTGCCAGGATTGGCAGCCACAAAGGCGTCCCGTTTCTTAATCCAATCCCTCTGGGCCTGCTTCAGCTGCTGCTTCTGGGTATCATTCAGAGTGCCCCGTAGCTGCTGATAGACTTGATTGAGTTGGGCATCGGTTGCCTGTAACTGTTCTTGGGTAGGTACTTGAGCATGTCCGCCCTGAATTAGAGCGGTAGTGCCAACGAGAAGGGCTAGAAATAGTTTTCTCATTTCGTTGAACTCAGGCTGAAGTCTTCTTCGAGGTTGACGCCGCGGAGGTTGGGGTTTTGTTTACCCTTGGTTAGGTCTTGGACGCGTTTTTTGACGTAGTCGCCGACACTGCTGATGGTGATTTGGCCGTCTTTGTTGGGATTGGCTTTGCCATCGAGTGCTTCCATGAGGGAGTAGGTGAAGAGGCCGTTGGACTGCTCGCTACTCTCGAAGGCGTATTCAGCTCCCTGGGATGAGGAGATCACCGTGGCTCCGCTTCCCCTGCGGAGGTCTACGAACATGTCCTGGAGCTTCTCGTACCAGTCGCTCTTCCCCTTGGCTCCCTCGACGGCTTTCACACTCATACCCCTGGTGCCGATAGACCGCATGGCAACTTTGCCTGCTAGGGGGGAGGAGTTGGTATCTGCAACAGGGATCGCGGCCGGTGTTGCCGATCCATCTGATGCGGCGAGATCCTTCTTCTCATCGTCGTCGAGTTCTCCTACATGGCATGTGTCCATCAGGAGGGCCTTCTTGAGGGAGGGTACCTCTGCGAGGATGTTGTCGATCGCCTCATAGGGCATGCCGCGCTCGGAGGGATTGGCCGGGTCGATGTCGGTGGTGCCAAAGTAGTAGCCGTACTTGTCATCCAGCAGACCGTGTCCAGCCATGAAGATGAGAACCGTGTCGTCAATGGTGGCTCCAGAGAGGAATTCCTTGATCTTGGCGGCGCTTTCCTTGGTGACTTCCTTACCAGTCAAGAGCAGGGGCTTCACCTCGCTGTAGGAGGAACCGGACTTGGTCTTGAGCTTCCCGATCAGATCGGTGGCGTCCTTGGCGGCGTATTTGAGGCACCATTCAGGTCGATCATATTGGGAGACACCCAGGGCCACGGCGTAGAGCTTGGGTTTCGGCCTGTCAGCCGTGCAGTTCACCTCGGCATTGGCGTAGAGAGATTCCGCACCGGCGCTATTCAGCACGGAGACCTGGATCTTGTTCCTACCAGTAGCGAGCTTGATCGGGACGTTGTTCACGTAGACCCGGAGGCGATCTAGTGGGTATTTGTCATCCGTGGCCTTGATCTGAAGGTCGAGCTCATCCTTGGCGCTGGTTGCCGGGACTTCCCCCACGATCTGAAGCTCGGGGAGATGGAAATCGGGCTTGAGCATTTCCTCGGTAACACCCATGCGCTTCAGGCGTTTAGACTCAGCTACTTTGAATAGATTAATCTGGTCTTTGGGGAAACCTAGAGATTCAAAGATGATATCAGGGCGATTGAGTTTCAGGTCAAACTGCTCGAATGGATAGACATTATCTCCACTTTTGGCGGCAATACTCTTAAAGCTCTTGGCTTTCGTGGCATAGTAACCGTCATCATTATAGAGCATGATGTTGCCATCATCGGACCAAAGAATATCACAGACCTTCTTGATGGGATCCCGATTCCAAATTTCACCGCGATGCTCATCCATTCTAGGCATCCCGAAAATTCTCTTATCCGATAAGGCAAAAACCTCGAATTTCTTCCCTATATCATAACTCTGAAGTGATTTACCGGAGTTGAGATCAATCTGATAAATTGAATTGCTTGAACTGAGCCACATCTGACCATTTTGAGAATCCCAGTAATGGGAAGGGATCATAGAGTAGGATCGCTGAAGTCTGTTGTTGGATTGAACTGCAATCCATTCTCCAAGATTTTTATTATAAACACCTAGCTCATACTCTCCCCCATATTTTTCCGGAAAAACCCAAAAACCCACAATCGCAGAGGGATAACAATACGCATACAAGGAATTTGCTTTTGATTTCTCATTTCCAGAAGAAACTACATCGAATGCTTTGTAGGTTTTGTGAGTAAATGGATTCGTTTTCTCATTAATTTTAGGCAGTATGGAAATAGGCTTTAAATCTTTATTACTTTGTACACTCAGAGACTCCCCGGCAATATCATGATAACAATTAAATTTAATGCCTTCAGAAACACCTCCTTGCGTGTTAGTGCTTCTTACATCACCCCAATAATAATAACCTCGTAAATCACCATTAAGTAATGAGTTTCTGATAATCGTTGGCCCATCCCAAGGCTCATTCCTTGCACCAATATCCTCAAGGTCAATTGTAACTGTTGATTTTTGATTATTCCTCTCTTGGTGCAGATATATTTTATTTTTGATGAAGTTGGCAGCTAGAGTATTATTGCTTTTAGTTTGAGCAAAAATTTCTGATTTTCCATTGCTTCTATTTATAGTACAGACACCCTCTCTATCCAAGACAAGGTCTCTTGCTGGCTCCGCAGATTGATCGATCGGATTGCCTGAAAACTCCCCTAGTTTACTTGCTAATTCAGCATATTTTGCCAGAAACTGAGTATTTATTGGGCCAACATCCCCTGAATTCATATCAATTTTAGTTGATGGATGAAAATAGTATGCGGATGGAGGGTCTAACCTATGAACGCAAACACCTAGATTATGATTGCTGTCCATAAATGGCCCCTCAACAGTTGCTCGGTATGTATTCTGGCCATACGCCGTTAAAAGTGAGGGAACTTCATTGAACTGAAAACACGCTCATTTGTCCGATGGTTTCTGGCTGTAGATAAATGTTTCATTGCCTGAGAAACAAATGATCTTTGCTGGATCCATCTCTGAATTCAGACCAACCGACATCTCAATAACTCCATAGAGTAGTTTTGTTTTTACATCGAAAACATAAATCTTATTTGAACCCTCAATTGAAATAGCTCGAAATTTTTTGCCAAGAGCCTCCGCAACAATATTTGGATTATCCCAATTTATTTCCTGATATATTGGTTTGATCTTATCGTATTGAATCGGTGTGCGCTGAACTGCCTGAACTGCATTCACGCCTCCCGGATCATTTCTCTTCTCGGCTACTTGTTGTCCTCTAACCTGTTGCAATACCCCCTGCAAAGTGGCAACCCTCTGCATCGTGGCCTGATAGAGGGCCCCTTGAGGATTGCTCGGATTAGCTGCGACGAAGGCGTCGCGCTTCTTGATCCAATCCCTCTGGGCCACCTTGAGCTGCTGCTTCTGGGCTTCGTTTAAAGTTCCCCTGAGCTGCTGGTAGACCTGATTCAGTTGGGCATCGGCCTGCTGGCATTGCTCTTGGGTGGAAACTTGCGCTTCAGTTGTAAAACTGAATAGGGTTAAACACACACAAAATAGTAAATCTATTTTTTTCACTCTATGATTCTATTATCAATGAGAGCGATTTAAACTCTTGTCCCTTTACCTCTATTAGTAGTTTTTCGCCCTCTTTTAAATCAGATAAGTCCCAATCAACAATTTTTATATTTAATCCTTTGGGAAATAAAACCTCTCCCATCTCAAGAGATGCGGTGTGTTGATTGGATATTTCTAAATATTTTATATTAGGTGGTTTTACTACCTTAAGAAGGGTTGCATCTTCTTCGTTAAGAAAACCTAGCGCGTCTTTAAGACTTTTTGATGCACTGAAGAAGGGTTTATAAGTATATGTGATATTTTTTCCCGGAAGAAATTGCCCGCTCATTCCCCTATAAAAGGTTTCTATTTTCTCGGTGGGTTCTTCTGCTGAAATTCCTTGCATTAGTGTTTCAACCAGTACCAGCTGTTTTTTGCTAAGTTGCTCATCATTAGCTATTTTAGGTGTGATTTGGAAACATGATAGCCCCTCTGTATCCAGATCGCTTGCTCTATATAATCTTTTGGCTTCTTGTAAATCCATAAGCCCGTCAATTCACTTTCGGATAGGTACTCACCACGATGTGATCTTCTGACCATTGGGCGGGTTGGGAATCCAGTGAGGTGTTCTTCGGGCCTTCCTCAGCGGCGACGACTTTCATGCCGCGGGTGCGGACGGTGGTGTAGGGGTTCTGGGCGGTGGATGAGGGGAAGTTGCTGAGCACTTTCTGAAGTTAAGGAAAGGATAGAAATTCGCTTTTTACCCGCCCGGCACGAATTCTTCAGGCTAGACGCGGGAGCGTTAAGGGATCGTTGCTTTTTCCCGATTCTAGGCGTGGCGTACAGCAAATTCGTCCATTATGCGCGAATTTAGCTTTGTTTTCCGTCAAAAGACCGGCTTTGATTCGAAGGCCGTTCCGTTCAACTTGCGCACCTGTTCCCAGCCTCAGTTTTCAACGCCAATTAGGGCACTTGAGCACTCTCGCCTGGGGGTCTCAGAGTCTCCGCGGCCTGATACCTAAAAAAGAGGCCCACGCCGGAACCTCTTTTCCGCCAAGGACACCTCAGCATCCTTGACTCGCACACCTGACGTCTCCTGCTGCTATTCCATCAAACCCTTAGCATCGCAACGCTACGGCTTGATGGTCCTACCCATGCAGGGCTGACGGCGGATCATGTCGTCAGCCATGTTGCGCAACCTGCTCTCCAAGCTCTGCACGGCTTCGTCTGACACCCGCTTCATTCCCAACGCTGGACGAAGTATTTGTGAGCGGTCGAGGAGATAGCGTTTTGCCTCAGCACGGTTTAATAAGCGGCTCATTCTAGTTCCTCCCATGGGTTCCAGTTTCAGTGTCGAAGAGCCCGTACAAGGCTTCCCCACGGCGACAAGCTGTGTGTGGATTCACTCGCTTGTGGACCTCGGTCACGGCGTTGAACAGACTCCATGCTGTTCGTGGCAGGAACTCAGGGTGGCTCGGCCTGCGCCATTCTTGAAGCACTTCAGGCACTTGGGTCGTTGTGATTGCGCCCGCATCGAGGGCTCTTATCACGATGTCGTGTGCTCGCTGGTCGTCGATGTTCGTCTCGTTGTAAGTGAGGATTCGATCATCGAGGTTTCGTAACCTGCTGCCCAGTTGACCCACAGCCCTTGCCGTAAGGTGACTCAAATCACGTTCAGCAAAGCGGGTGTGCTTTCGTGAGATTTGCACCTCACCGCTGAACGCCAAGTTGTCGCAACAGAATACTTTAGTACCTGCCACTAACCCTGCTGGAAACGTCTTGTCGTGGCTGTTCCGTATTCCTACGGCCCACGTCCATTCAAAGATCCCGCGTCCCGGCAACGTGATGTTCAAGACGCCAAAGTAGCGCTGACCATCGTGACTCAGTGCATGAGCCTGTTCCGTAATGATGAAGCCGCACGATCGCAGTTGCGTTTGCACCTCTGCAAACACGCTGAAGTGCGCGAGCGGGTACCATGTCTCCGTGTGCTCTGGAGTAGGCACTTCCCACAACTGTTCTTTACTCACTAACTCTGCACCGCAGTGAAGCAGCATTCCTTTGGGTGCCTTTTGGGCAACCACAGGCCCTTCGACTATAATGTTCATTTTGTGTTTGTTTCTGTAATGCAAAAGGGCCGGAAGCCTATTGCCTCCAGCCCCTTCGCTGATTGTTGTTGGTTGGTTGTTCTGCGTTATTCCCGGTCCTGATCCTCAACGTCGTCCTGGCAGCATTCACACCGCCAAACTGACCGGAGAGGATCGTCCGGATCTTTCATTACGATGTGGATGTGCTCACCCTCGATCACCTGCAAGCCCGTGGTCACATGACCGCAGTCGCTACAAGTGAACCGCATCTCGGGAGATACACCACGTTTGCTGAGTATGGGTGGCATGGTCGTGTTGGCTTCTACCACCC
>CAIXGS010000071.1 GCA_903919125.1 uncultured Spartobacteria bacterium
ACCATCCAGAATGCTGGCCACTACGGGGCCCCAATGATGATCAGTCTCCACCACCAAACCACGCGCCTCTAGAAACGTACGAGCCTCATCCAGTTGCTCGGCAACTTGTTGTTCTATACCCGCATACCGATAGCCGTCGGACGCCGCGGGCAACAAGCCCACGTAATCCAACTGCGGCTCGCTAACGTTTAACACCACCACTTTAGCCCGCAATCGTTGCGCCAGATTTGCGGCAACTTCATACACCTGTTTACTGACCTCTGAAAAGTCCACCGCGACAAGGATGGTCTCAAAATTCGCATCAAGATCACCTTCAGGATTGGCTCCAAGATTTTCATTAATATTCATAACTACTCCTTATTTTAACTACACAAAAGTACGTAAAATTTAGTTTAATAACCTGCTCTGCAGAACTTAATATCAAATTGTTAACGCTCCTGCATCCAGGCTGAAGAAATCGTGCCGGGGGCAAAAAGCGAATTCCTATCCTTTTTAGCGTCAGTTGGCCCGAATAAAACTACATCTTTATAATGCCGGATGACCTCAGCTAAGTTTGCGTAGTATTTTGCCTGCTGTTGCTGCTCTTTGTGATGCATGTGCAGCTCGCCTTTTTGCAGGCTTTCTTGTTTGGCCTGATGAGTGAAGTCATTATTCACAACCCGAATCTCCATACCTCGATTGGGGCACTCAATAATCTGAGCATGTGCGTGATCCATCCAAATTCCCAAAACTACTTTATCTTTTTTATTATTCATAAAATTTCATTTACCGTTACACAAATTCAACTCAAGTTTCACTGACAAACGAGATTTCCCCGCTAGCTCGCTAGCTGGCAGGTGCCGAGGCAGCGGCCAGCTTTTTTGCCCGAACATTCTCCCGAGGAACACTCGGAGGCATCCTCGCCCGCCGCGCCAAAGTACGTATCTAAAGAGGCCAGGCACGCGCTGCAGGCGCCCCCCGTGGGATCATTTTTGCTGACGCATTCCGTGCACGTCCGAGCAGGTGCGCCACTTTTTCTACGGCCCGTTGCGGCATGGCGTGGCATTCCCAAAACCTCGGCCTGCCGCAGGGCGCAGTACTTTTGAAATTCGCCCCTTTTTCCGAATGGAGAGACTTTAAATTTATCAAACTCGGCCAGCTCACAGCGTGAGAAGTCCGATATGGTAGCAAACAAAGCTGGGAGGCTTGCTCCGTTTAGGAGGAAGCGCTCGTGGAGCAATTGTAAAGAGGCGTAGGAGGCAAGACAGTCTAATGGAACTGGGGTGGTTTTCATAAAATTCAGGGGAATAACGGGGGCACCCGGCTAAAAACGAACACCGATTAGAATAGGCGAACTTTGCGCCTTACCTTGCTGCAACAAGGCCTTTGCCCGTTCCCAACAATGGTGGCGTTGTGGGGTACTGGCCTCGCCGTTGGTGATGGTAAAAATCCAGGGAGCCGACCAGTCGATGTCGCAGCCGGTGTCAAAGGTCCCGCATTTCTCACGCAATTCAGTCCCAGCGGTGATCGCCGCATTCATCGAGCTGTGCCCGCTACTTTTTAGCGAAGGCAACAGGCAGTGTGGCTCCACCACAAAATCCCGCACCACCCGGCCCCAGCCGCCAAAAATTACAAGCGCGACTTCCGTGGGAAGTCTGGGGGCTTTGTCGGAGCACAGATCCCGATGATAAGCCGATAAGCCGGCGAATATTTTTTCGATACGCTCCCCAGAATTAACACCTGAAACATCAAGAAAAATGATGGAGGCGCGCCCAGTTTCCGCGCGAACGCTGCGCCGCAAAACTGCAGGCAAAGGTGAAGGCTCGGATTTTGAGATATCAATTTTGGAGGTCATGATGGGGACTGGGTTGCTGCGTTTACTGCTTTTGCTTAGAATAAAAACTACAGAGCCTGGCCTTGGCGCAACACCTAGATTGGGAACGCTTTTTATCTAAAGCGCACGGGCGTAAGTGTTGATTTAGTTTGGGCATCACCGTGTTGCATCGAGGTGGAGGAGCAGCTCCCCATGGACTCCATTTTTTGCCTTCACCCATCGACCCCTCACCTCCAGAGCCACAACACC
This sequence comes from uncultured Spartobacteria bacterium, assembly GCA_903919125.1. GTDB lineage: Bacteria > Verrucomicrobiota > Verrucomicrobiia > Chthoniobacterales > Chthoniobacteraceae > Chth-196. The sequence continues at coordinate 2,063 of CAIXGS010000071.1, forward strand.
CGCGCATTTTAAACTTCGCGATAAACCTCGCCCAACAGGCGCTCAACCCGCCTTTTGGAGTCTGCGTTTTTTCGCAGGCCATATTGCCTTGGGAAGTCGCATTGGGGATGCTGCCGCCCTCCGACTTACCAGCGAGAGAACCGTGGGCGGCGCTGGGAGCGCACATCTGAGCTGGACTGAGTGTTGGCTGGCTGGCGGAGGCGCTGGGAGCGCTCGCACAGGCGCAAAGGATCAGGGCGACGGTGCAGTTGAGGCGTTTGATTTTCATCTCCGGTGTGGCGCTCAAAACCAGCACCCCGAAGGATCGCTGCCGGCTCTGTTGCTGTGCAGGAGACTGAGCCGCGCGGAAAATAGGGGCTACGCATCCGCCCGTAAAAACAGCGCATTTCCCCCACATCTCCACGGGGTGAATCCGAACTATGCCCAACCAAGCTTAAGCCCCATGCGCGAAACAGGCCGCCTCCCACCCAACTTACCACACCTTAACCCCCTGCACCAAAAAAGCTTTCAGCGACCACCGTCATGCCGAAAAGTGCTAGGACTTTGCCCCGTGAGCTTCTTAAATGCGCGATTAAACTGGGAGAGCGATTGAAAGCCAACCGCGAAGGCAATTTCGCTCACTCGTAGATTGGGATTTTGTAGGAGGTTACGCGCCTTCTCGATGCGCGTGCGAGAGACAAACTCCACAAAGTTCATGCCTGTGGACTGCTTGAACTTCTGACTGAAGTAACTAGCGCTCACATTCACCACCTTAGCCACAGAGGCAAGTGAGAGGTCGTCCTCCACATGATCTGCTATGTAGACGCGAGCAGCCCCGATTGAGGGGATTTCGGCATGCTCTCGGGCCAATTGAAGCCCGTTAGCCGAAGTCGCCAGATGATCGGCGAAAATACACAACAGCTTCACTAGCGACTCGTATTGAGGTTTGGAAAACACGCGAATGTTAAAGAATGCCTCCTCTGCCAGTTTGAGGTCCACCTGCGATCCCCACTCGATGAGCTTTAGAGCGATTTTATTGAACTTTGCTTTGTCGGAGCGCTGCAGAAGGATCTGGCCTGTTTTGAGAAAAGCGATGACCTTGCCGCCCACCCTCACGGGCACTGCCGTTTCGCATAATCCTGCAAAACACTTCAGCGTCTTGGCCTCCATTTGCGCGTCGCCTTCAATCTTGCACTGAAGCTTGTAACATTCTTCACATGAGCCTTTTGAATCGGAAATAAGCGAGCAAAACGCGTTCTTTTGCTCCACCGAGTGCTGGGTAAGCCGCAGCGTCTTGGGCGTGGATAGACTCAACGGAAGCCCAGTGCCCACGGAAAACGCGTTGGCGTAATCACGAAACATTTTGGACTCCGAAAGGGCGTGAAAGTTTTCGGCGATGGGAGGGAGGTATTCTGGAAGGGGAATTGGATCCGAAGACGGGCGTAGGATTGAGCTGATTGTAAAATAAACCAATATTTAAATTGAGTCAATTCACCGACTCGCAGCAAGGGAATCCGCGAGTGCTTAAATTTCGGGTATGAGATTATCCAAATCATCTGATAGACTCATGGAATGAAGACTGCGCCTTTTGTTTTGGCAATTGCATCCGTTGCGGCTCTCCTTGGTATACTGGGCGCAAGTGGCTGCGTCGGAGCCTCTGGCAAGTCTGACGGAGCCTTCTTTGTGGCGAAGGTCAAACCAACGCTCGAATACTATTGCATGGAGTGCCACAACTCGAAGACCGCCTCTAAGTTCAGCCACTTCAATCTGGAGACCGGTAAACTTGCGATGAGCACCGGCCTGCACAAACCGGTCATTCTACCCGGAAAACCCGACGAGAGCCTGCTCTATGTTGTGCTGCGCCTCGGGCACGCGGAGGCGCTTGCCATGCCGCCAGCCCCAGACAAAATCTCCGACGAACAGCTTGCCGCCATCCACCGCTGGATTCGTGACGGCGCCTTTTGGCCCGAAGGCCCCGAAGGTCATCTTAAAACGCCACGCTAACGGAAGGCTTCTGCCGTTGCGGGGCTATCATCAACGCCGCGCATAAGGCGGGCGTAGCGGTTTTAACGCTCCTGCATCCAGGCTGAAGAAATCGTGCCGGGGGCAAAAAGCGAATGCCTATCCTTTTTGTCTCAAACTGCGGGTGCTACCGCTGTTTTGTGGATGGAAGTGCTTCATCCTCCTGTCGGAGGGCTGCGAGTCTCTCAATGGCCGCCTTGTGTTCGGCGGTCCCGGTAGGCGGCAGCGTTTTGACCAAGGCCCAAGCTTCGAAGAAGCGGCTCATGCGGAGCTGACACTGCTCCTGGAGCCGGACGGCGATGATTTGCTCCTCAAGTGCTTGGCGTGGTGTGAGACGTGCCGGAGTGCCGGGCTCGGGCTGGTGCCAGTGGTCGAGAGATGAACGAGCGTCGTCGAGCACCTGCGGTGTGGCGGCTTGGAGATGTGCGAGAGCTTCGCTGAAGTGGGCGGCGGCTTCCCGCAGCGCTGGCGCGAGGGCTTTGGCGCAGGTGACGTCGTTGCGATAGGGCGAGTAGTCGTGTGAGGCGTGGGCCTTCGCTGGTTCGGCGCTGGAGTGGCCGTTGTGAGTGAGTTCGGTGGCGTTCAGGGATTCGAGAGTGATGGGGCATTGCAGCACGGGTGCGGACCATTGCGGACGAAGGTGATGCCAGTAGTAGGTGTGGTCGGACTGAATCTGCTGCGCCGCTTCTATTTCCTTCCACGCGGAGAGCAGGTGCGGTGCTGCTGAGGTGCCAAAGCGGCGGGCGGCGATGCTTTGCGCCCAACCATCGATTTTTTCTGCACTTTGCCACTCCGGGTGGAATGTCAGCTCGCGCAAGGCGATGCCGTTGCACGGGATGTATTCCGCCATCGTGCCCCACTGGTCGAAAAAGCCGTCCGCTCCCAACGACTGCCAGCGGCGCAGCTTGGCCGCGATGCCGAGCGGGAAGTCGTAGAGCTTCGTGATGCCGAGACCGGGTGGTAGTTTGCTGTCTTTGATCTGGCCGAACACGGTGTCGTCGCCCCAAAGGAAGATGTCGTAGCCGAGGAAGGTCTGCTTTCTCTCCCGCGTCAGTTTGCGGGCCTGGATGAGCATGTCGGTGGTCTTCCGATCAAACGACCACGCCTCGCCATCGGGCGGCATGGTGAGGCCCGCGCCGATGGGCAATGCGGCCTGCTGCGGGAAGTAGTCGGCATCATCGCGGAACTTCCAGCTCCATGCCACGGAGAACACCTGAAAGTCGGGCCGGACCTTGCGCCCCTCCTCAGCCATCAGTGCGAGCAGACGGTTGTATTGGGTGAGTTTGCTGACGCCCTTGTGGCGCGGGCAGGTGACGGGATCGCAGAGGTCGCCATTGGAATCTCCGGTGAAGATCAGGAACATGGAGACGCCGGGGAAGTCGGTGAGGAACTGCCGCGTCATGCGCCGATACTCCTGCTCGACCTGTGGATGCGCGAGGCAGGGCAGCTTGCCCTGATAGGTGCCCGTATCGGAGAGGCACTCGGCGGGGAAATGGTCGAGGAATGCCTTGCGCAGTGGCTCGGGCGTCCATGGCCCGCCTTGGCAGGGCATTTCGCACAACCACATCGCGCCGCTCAGGCCATAGAGCTGACACCAGTCGAGATACTTGCGCAACGAGGCTCGGTTGCGCTCCAGCACCTTCGCGTCTGCGGCGTTCGGAAATGCCGTGGATGGGACAAAACTGAACAGGGTCTTCTCCCGCATCCAATCGTGTGTCAGGTGCGCGACGTTACCGCCGCAACGTGCGATGAATTCGAAGTCGCTCTGCCGATAGCCTTGAAACCCACCCTGCACACGCGGGTGCAGCAGGCGCAGTCCCATGGACGGTTTCGCAAGGCTCGCGAAGTTCTCCGGCACGCCGCCCTTTTCGGAGATCACGTCTTCGAGTTCAAAGGCACCGTAGAGCACCGCTCTCGCATTGGCTCCGTTTACCGCGACTACGCCGTCGAGGACGACGATCTCATAGGCATCACCCCCTGTATCCGACGCCGTGACGCTCAAGCGACCTTCCTTTGCCCACGCTGCGAGCGGCGGTGTATCCACCGTGGTGCCAAGGAGGATCGTTCCGGCAGTGGAGGGTTCTTTGGCACCAGCGGTTGTTACCATTGGAACGTCCACGCCTCTCGATTTCAGGAAGGCACGGAGATTCTCGGCAGCGGTGCGGACGGGCGGCGCAGGGGAGATGGCACGAATTTGAGTGAATCTCGTTGGCGGGATGGGAGAAGAAGTGGTCTCCGCGTTCAGCGCGGCCAGCGGAGCAAGTAGCAAAGGGATGAGGCGCGTCAGTGTGTGTTTCATGGTAAGAGGAGTTAGTCTTCTGCTTTGGCCGGTTGATGCACGATGATGGCACGCAGTGGGAGGTCGCCATCGTTGTTGGGGATGATTAACGCTCCCGCGTCCAGGCTAAAGAATTCGTGATGGGCGTGAAAAGCAATTTCCTCTAACTCTGCCACATGCAAAGTAACGACAAAGTTTTCGTCGATTGTTTCCGAGAGAGTGCCTTTGCCCAGAAGCGAGACGGTTCATGTGTCCGACTTCTCGGCGATGAAGCATCCTTTGAAGTGCCGTCCTGTCCATCCTTCTTCTGGGGAGTAGAACTGATTTAACCCCATGACTCTGTCTGAATTTCACCTCAAAATCGCCGTCAAATTACTGGTTTAACGCTCCTGCATCCAGGCTGAAGAAATCGTGCCGGGGGCAAAAAGCGAATTCCTATCCTTCTACGGAACTCGTGGAGATTTAATCGTTTAATTATTGCGGCCATTTGTCCACTGTATACAGTCGGCGAATCCTCCTTCCGCTTCTCTCCTGTGAATCCCGCCAAACTTCATCTCTCGCCTCTCGCCCGCCAAAGCCTCTCTGAAGACGCCACTTCCAGAATTCGTCGCGCCATCATCTCCGGTGAACTCGCCCCGGGCTCGCCCCTGCCCGAGACCGGGCTTGCCGAGCAACTCGCCGTAAGCCGCGTACCCATCCGCGAGGCTCTAATGGAAATGGAGCAGGAAGGGCTTGTGGAATTTGATCGCCGGGGAAGAAGCCGGGTCCGGACTTTTTCGGAGGAAGACTTTGAGGAACTCTTTTCCATGCGCTGCACGCTCGAAGTGATGGCGGCGCGTCTGGTGGCCAAGCGGATAACCAGTGCCGATGTGGAAATATTGGAGACTATGATCGAGGGACAGCAGGCAACGGAGAACCTCACCGAACTGAGCCTGTTGGACGTCGCCTTTCACGGACACATCATCCAAGTGGCCTGCCATCGCGCTCTGGCGGTTTGTTGGAAAACAATCCGTTCCCAAATCGAATTCTGGCTGGCACGAGCCCATCGCGCGCAGGCCGCCAGACACCTCTCCTCCGTCGAATTGACCGTCCCCGGCCATCGGCGCCTGCTCGCTGACCTTTGTAGCGGAAGCGAATTAAAGGCAGAGAACGCCATGCGCCTGGAAATGGCCACCTGGCGCGAGTGGTTGCCCGCCTAAAACCGGATTCCCCCGATGGACCGCCCCCTCGCTCGCTTTGCAGGCATTCTCGTTTGGATTGTGCTCTTTTCTTCCGGCGCGACACACGCCGCTGAAGTGCAGGATACAGCTTTTTTTGAGATCAACATTCGCCCGCTGCTTTTGGAGCGCTGCGCAGAATGTCACAGCGAAAAAAAGCAGAAGGGTGGCCTGCGGCTAGACTCCAAGGCCGCATGGACAAAGGGCGGCGATACCGGCGCTGTCATCGCGCCTGGGGATCCGGAAACGAGTCTCCTCATCAAGGCGGTTCGCTACACCGACAAGGAGTTGCAGATGCCCCCTAAGCACCAACTCTCTCCCGCAGAAGTCGCGCTGCTCGAGCAATGGGTAAAAATGGGTGCCCCAGATCCACGCACAAGCCTGCCAGCAAAAGCCGCTCTGAAGGCACCAAACATCGTAGAAGGCCGCAAGCACTGGGCCTTTTTGCCGCTCTCAACTTCAATGCCCCCAGCGATCACCGCAGACCAATGGAGCAAAACCGATCTGGATCGTTTCATCTTCGAGCGTTTAGAAAAGGCCAGCCTCAAACCCAGCGCGCCCGCCGACAAACGCACTCTGCTTCGACGGGCCAGCTTTGATCTGCTCGGACTGCCTCCGTCCCAAAGCGAGGTTGACGCCTTTGAAGCCGACCTCGCGCCGGACGCCTTTGCCAAAGTGCTCGACCGCCTTCTCGCCTCCCCTCATTACGGCGAACGTTGGGCGCGCCACTGGCTTGATGTCGCCCGCTACTCCGACACCAAGGGCTACGTCTACGCCAGGGAGGAAAAGCGCTTCGTCCATGCCTGGCCCTACCGCGACTGGGTTGTGCGCGCACTGAATACCGATCTGCCATACAACGACTTTCTCCTCCTTCAAATCGCCGCCGACCAAATCGCCCCACCCAACTCACCTGACTTAGCCGCGCTGGGATTCCTTACCCTTGGTCGACGTTTTCTTGGCGTCACGCACGACATCATTGACGACCGCATCGACGTCCTCATGCGGGGAACACAGGGTCTCACCGTCGCCTGCGCCCGCTGCCACGACCATAAATTTGATCCCATTCCCACCCGCGACTATTACAGCCTTTACGGTATTTTTCAAAGCTGCGCCGAACAGCTTGTGCCATGCGGAGAGGGGGTTAACCTGCCTCCAGCCTTCGTTAACGAACTGGCAGAGCGTCTCAATAAACTCCAAACCATCCTCACCCAACGCCGCGAGGAGCAGTCCGAACGCATCCGCTCCAGCGTGGCCGCGCATCTCCTCGCCCAGCTTGAATTGGAGAAATATCCAGAGGAAACCTTCGGCCAATTGCTTGGATCAGCCGACATCAATCCGGAGTTCGTTCGCCGCTGGCAAGCCTTTCTATTTGCTGCTGGCCGCAGCAACGATGGCATCTTTTTAGCCTGGCGCGAATTCTCCAAAATTCCCGCCAAGGACTTTGCAAGCCAAGCGCCCTTGGTGACAAAACGTCTTCAAGAACTCCCTTCCGGTGCCCAGGAGCCAACTGTGGCTAAGGCCTTCCTCACGGCTCCGGCAAGCATTCAGGATGTCGCCCAGCGTTACGGTGCAATTTTCGGAACAGTCCAGAAACAGTGGAAAGAACTGCTGAAACAAAACCCGCATTCGCGCGGCCTTTCAGAACCCTCTGCTGAAGCACTCCGGCTGATCCTCTACAGTCGTGAGAGCCCGTGTTTTGTCCCGGACGAACACATTTCAAATATCGAAAACTTTTTCCCCAACGGTGTTGTCGTCGAGGTCTGGAAGCTCCAAGGGGAAGTGGATCGCCTGCTCATCCAGTCAACCGAAGCGCCAGGTCATGCAACCATTCTTGTAGACAGACAGAAGCCTTCCTCCCCTCGTATTTTCAAACGGGGCAACCCGCTTCAAAAAGGAGAGACGGTTCCTCGCCAATTCCTTGAGGTGCTCTCTCCGACTCCAGCAGTCCCTTTTCAACTAGGCAGCGGTCGACTCGAACTGGCGCGTGCGATCGCTTCCCCCGCCAATCCACTCACGGCGCGGGTCATGGTCAACCGGGTGTGGCAGCACCACTTTGGCCGCGGATTAGTCGCCACCCCGAGCGACTTCGGTAGCCGCGCGGAACCTCCAAGCCACCCCGAGTTGCTAGACTGGCTGGCGCGTCGCTTTATTGAAAGTGGTTGGAGCCTCAAGCAACTCCACCGCGATATCATGCTGTCTGCCACCTACCAGCAAACCTCCCGCACGCAACCTTCCGATCTCGTCGTGCGTGCGCTTGAAAAGGATCCTGAGAACCGCCTCCTTTGGCGCATGAACCCCTACCGGCTCAGCTTCGAAGAAATGCGTGATGGCTGGCTGAGTGCCACCGGTGAAATTGACCTCAAATGCGGAGGTAAACCGCTTGAGTTGTTTGCCGCACAAAACACACGCCGCACTCTCTACACCTACATTGACCGGGAACGCCTCCCCGACGTGCTCCGTGTCTTTGATTTCGCAAACCCCGACCTCTCCATTCCACAGCGGACGGATACAGTGGTGCCCCAGCAAGCCCTTTTCACGATGAACCATCCCTTCATCATCACCCACGCCAAGGCGCTGGTGCGACTCGCCCAACGAGCCGGCAACGATCCCTCCAAACGCCTAGCACTAATTTACTCCGCTCTCTTCCAACGCCCGCCAACCCGCGAAGAAGAGGAGGCTTCGCTGCAAGTCGTCCCTCCTCGGCTGCCTGCCCCGCCAAACACCGAGCCCGACCCTTGGTCGCAACTTGCTCAGGCCCTGATGCTCACAAACGAGTTTCTCTTCGTGGACTAATAACCGCCAATGCACCTCCCTCAGCCTCCCCTCAACCGGCGTGACTTTCTCTCACGCGCTGGCACCGGCCTTGCCGCCCTCGGTCTCGCCGACCTGCTGGCGCCCTCTCCGACAAACGCCGCACTCGCCCGGGCCCGCCAATTCGCGCCCAAGGCGAAGCGGATAATCCACTTTTTCCTCAATGGCGGCCCCTCCCATGTCGACACCTTCGACCCAAAACCCGCCTTACAAAAATACGCCGGACAGGCCCTGCCTCGCACCTTCATAACAGAACGCAAAACCGGCGCCGCCTTCCCTTCTCCTTTCGCCTTCAAGCGCTACGGCAAAAGCGGGATCGAAGTGAGCGAACTCTTTGCCCTCACCGCCCAACATATAGATGACATTGCCGTGGTGCGCTCCATGCAGGCACAGGTGCCCAACCATGAGCCCTCCCTCATGCTCATGAACTGCGGTGACTCCATTCAAACACGGCCCAGTCTGGGCGCGTGGCTTATGTACGGACTGGGCTCCGAGAACGCCAACCTCCCCGGTTTCGTCGCCATGTGTCCGGGAGGACATCCTATCAAAGGAGCCGAAAATTGGCAGTCGGCCTTTCTCCCCGGCGCGATGCAGGGGACGTACATCGATTCCAAAAACACCTCGGTCGAAAAGCTCTTGGAAAACATCCGTAATGCGAGCGGCTCCCCGAACGCGCAACAGCGCCAATTGGACCTGCTGCGCACCCTGAATCAGGCCCATCTTCGTGAACGTACCGACCCGCGTTTGGAAGCGCGAATCCAATCCTTTGAACTCGCCTTCCGCATGCAGACCGAGGCGGCCGACGCCTTCGATGTCACCCGCGAACCCCAGTCCATGCGCGACCTCTATGGAGATACTATCCACGGTCGCCAGACACTCATCGGCCGCCGTCTTTTAGAACGCGGGGTGCGTTTCGTCCAGCTCTGGCACGGAGCCGGACAGCCTTGGGATAACCACGAAAAAATCGAGATCAACCACCGCAAACTGGCGGCCGAAATCGATCAACCCATCGCCGCCCTCCTCGCCGATCTAAAACAACGTGGGATGCTCGAAGACACCCTTGTCCTCTGGGGCGGTGAATTCGGTCGCACGCCCACAGTGGAAATGTCAGGGGCTACCTCCAAACTAGGGCGCGACCATAACCACTACGGCTTCAGCGTCTGGATGGCTGGAGGCGGCATCAAAGGCGGCACAGTATACGGTAGCACCGACGAGTTCGGGTTCGCTGCCGCCGAAAACCCCGCAAGCGTCCACGACTTGCACGCGACCATCCTCCACCTCATGGGACTCGATCACGAACGGCTCACTTACCGCTACTCCGGCCGAGACTTCCGCCTCACCGACGTGGAGGGCGAAGTCCTCCATGACATCCTCGCCTGAGAGGTCTTACTCCCCTTCATTTCTCCACACATCCGCCCCATGATCATCACCACGCTCAACTTCGAAAAAGCCGGCAAACAACAGGGCTTTCTTCAAATCCCTTACTCCCATAATCTTGGCGGCTGGGCGAATGTAATGATTCCCATCACCGTCGTCGCTGCGGGAAAGGGCCCCACGGTCCTTATTCTCGGAGGCAACCATGGAGATGAATATCAGGGACAGATCGCCGCCATGAACTTGGCGCGCGAACTCACGCCGGAAATGCTCTCGGGCCGCATCATCCTCATTCCCTCCCTAAACTTCCCTGCGGCCCGCACGGCCACACGCCTCTCGCCATTGGATGGACTGAACCTCAACCGCGCCTTTCCCGGCGATTCCGAGGGGCCCGTCACCAGCCAAATCGCCCATTTTTTGAGGACTCAACTTTTCCCGCTTAGCGACGTCGTCATCGACATCCACTCCGGTGGCCGCAGCATGGAGTTTGTCCCTTGCTCGCATATGCACCTAGTTCCGGACCGTGAACAGCGTGCGCGGATGTTTGCTGCGATGCTCGCTTGGGGCACCGATTTTGCGTTCTTATACGCCGACATCGCGGGGACCGGCCTCTTGCCAGTGGAGGCGGAGAACCAGGGCAAACTCGTTGTCACGACTGAACTCGGCGGAGGAGAGGCGATCCCAGCCGCGGTGCACCGGATTGCCCGGAGCGGGCTGAGAAACGTGCTTGTACACGTCGGCGTGTTGAAGGGTCGCGAGAAGACGCGCGCGGCCCAAGGCAAGTCTCCCACAATTCTGACTCAGGCGCTCAACCGCGAGGACTACCTGCTCGCCCCTGAATCGGGCGTGTTTGAAATCAGCGTCGATCTTGGCGCAATGGTCAAACGCGGACAGGCCGTTGGCTACATTCATCATTTGGAACGCCCCGATCGGCCACCAGAGCCGATCATCGCTCAAAGCGCGGGCTACCTCATCACGATGCGCGCGCCCTGCCTCACGCAGCAGGGCGACTGCGTGGCGGTCATTGCCAAACGAGTCACGGCCCGCCAAGTCCTCAACGCATGAGTGCCGCCGTTCCCCCAATGCCCGCCCGGCAGGCAACTCTTCTGGTCGGCTTCATGTGGGTTGCCTATCTGCTTAACTACTGCGACAGACAGGCCGTCTTCGCAATGTTCCCTTCTTTGAAGGCCGATCTTGGAATGTCCGACAAACAACTCGGCCTCACCGGCGCCATGTTCCTCTGGGTTTACGCTTTTGGCTGTCCCATTGCAGGCCACATTGCGGACCGTTTTTCCAAACGCCGGCTGGTTGTTTTCAGCCTCGCACTTTGGAGCGTCGTCACCGTCGCCACTGGTCTGGCCAATTCTGCCCTCATACTCCTTTCCCTGCGCGCGGCGATGGGCATTTCAGAGTCCCTCTTCATGCCAACGGCCATCGCACTCACGGCCAATGCCCATCCGCCAGCCCTCCGCTCCAGAGCCATCTCCGTCCTCACCACTGCCCAAATCGCCGGCACCGTTGCGGGAAGCTGGTTTGGCGGATGGATGGCAGACCGCGGCCACTGGCGCACAGCTTTCTTTATTCTCGGAGCCGTCGGACTGCTCTATGCGGTTCCCTATTTTTGGTTTCTCCACTCCGTCCCCGAAGAGACCCAGACCAAATCCAACACGACCGAAGCACCTCTGGCCGCTCTGGTTTTGCTCAGGGTAAATTCTTTCCGGATCCTTTGTGTGATCTTTCCTGTTTTCGTCTTCGGGCTCTGGCTGCTCTACGGTTGGCTACCCACCTTTTTGCACGATAAATTTTCTCTCACCCAATCCGAGGCCGCCTATAACGCTACGATCTTTGTACAAGTCACTACCGCAATCGGCCTGCTTGGCGGCGGCACCTTAGCGGATAGCCTCTACCGCCATACAAAGGCTTCCCGCCTGTGGCTTATGTGCGCAAGTCTAGTCCTTTGCGCTCCCTGCCTCCACGTCCTCGGCAACAGCGATACGCTCCTAAGTACACGCTTCGCAGCCGCCGGCTTTGGGCTCTTCAGCGGCCTGCTCATGGGCAACATCTTCCCCGCAGCCTTCGATGTCGTTCCCACCCAAACGCGCGCATCCGCCGTAGGAATCCTCAACTTCTGTGCCGCAATCATGTCTGGCTTCGCCACTCTTTTTGGTGGCGTCTGGAAACAATCTTTGGGCATAGGCCGTTTACTTTCCCTCACCGCACTGGCCTACACCGCCGCCGCACTCGTTTTGATCTTCGGCATCAAAAAACTCTTCCCAAAAGATTTTGAGCAGAATAACGCCCTGACAGCCCCCCTCCCATGAAGTTCTTTGCCGCTCTGAAAACCATTCTCGCTACTGCCTGCGCCCTTCTGTGCTGGTCCGATCGGCTCCGGGCCGCAGAGCCAACGGATCTCACATTTCTCTCAAATGCGGATGGCTCAGAGCAGCGCTACGTCGAGTTGCTGCCACCCGGATTTGATGCGGCAAAGTCTCATGACGTCATCGTCGCACTCCACGGCCATGGTTCCGACCGCTGGCAGTTTATTAAGGACGCTAGACCAGAGTGCAAAGGCCTTCGTGATATCGCCGCAAAATACGGAATGCTCGTCATTTCACCAGACTACCGTGCCAAAACATCGTGGATGGGTCCGCTTGCGGAGCAGGACGTCGTCCAAATTCTCGGAGAACTCGGCCAACGCCACAAGCTCGGACGTACCTTCATTGCTGGTGGTTCAATGGGCGGCACTGGAGCCCTCATTTTTGCAGCTCTGCACCCTGTATTAACCACAGGCGTCTGCGCCCTAAACCCCACGGCCAACATGCTTGAGTACGACAAGTTTCAAGACGCCATCCAGGCTTCCTACGGTGGCACAAAGACCGAGGCTCCTCAGCAGTACAAATCTCGCAGCCCCGAGCTCTCGCCAGAGCGATTCACCATGCCGCTCGCCGTCACTACTGGAGGAAATGATCAACTTGTTCCCCCGCAAAGTACCCTCCGGCTTGCTGCGGTCCTCAAAAAAGCCGGGCGCAAGGTCCTCAGTATCCATAGGCAGGAGGGCGGCCATTCCACAAACTACGAGGATACGACGCAGGCCCTCGAGTTCGTCCTGCTTGCAGCAGGCGTGACCCAGCCACCCGCGCTTCAATCTCCGACAAAGGACGAATCCGCCGCTCTTGCTCGCGAGGCACTGCAACTGCACGAAAAACTTGCGTCGCTAAAAACTTCCAGCCCAGATCTCAAGGCCGATGCCGACATTTTCGAGAAAGGAATTAGCTGGGCGCTGCGCTACGACACCCCCACGCCGACAGACTTGCTCCTCATAAAAAAGGGTCTCACCCGCGGACACGAACGTGCCACAAGCCTCTCCGCTGGCAAATCCGACTGGACCACAAAAAAGGGAAAAGTCCTCCGTGGTTTCGTCTCCTCAGTAGACGGGTCCACCCAACCTTACGGTCTCATTATTCCCCAGGGATACACAGACGCCCAACCAATCCGACTAGACGTCGTGCTGCACGGAAGTTCAAAGCCTCATGGCATGAGCGAGCTGCGCTTCATCTCTCGTTTCGATGAGGGTGATTCCACCGCGAAAACAGCACCAGAGGCTAATTTCATCGAACTTCATCCGCTTGGGCGCGTGGAGAACTGCTACCGCTGGGCCGGCGAGACTGATGTGTTTGAGGCGATTGAGGCCGTCTGCCGCAACTACAACATCGACAGGAATCGCATCGTTTTGCGCGGGATGTCCATGGGAGCCTCCGGCACCTGGCATCTCGGCCTCAAGTACCCAGACCGTTTTGTTGCCATTGCCCCGTACTGCGGCTACGTCGACACGCACCGCTTTTCCGAGACTCCCATTCCCGGCTTTATCAAAGTTGGCCCGCTTCCTCCACATCAGGAATTCGGGTTGCACATGCTCGATTCGGTCGACTACGCCGCCAACGCTGGGGTTGTTCCCGCAATTGCGGCCATCGGTGACAAGGACACTTTTTTTCAATCTCATGTTCATATGGGCGAAGCTTTTGCAAAAGAGGGCTTGGAAATGGTCAACCTCATTTCCAAAGGTACCGGCCACGTTGTGGATCCCGTTACGCATCGCGAACAAATGCAACGTGTCGAGGAGTACTCAAGCAAAGGACTCGACCATTCGCCAAAAGCACTTCGTTTTGTCACTTGGACGCTCAAATACAGCCGTTGCCACTGGACCGAGTTGCTGGCCCTCGATAAACACTATTCCCGCACAGAGTTCATCGCCCAAGCCACTGGTGATGACGCAGTGGAGATCACCCTCGCCACGAACATCCACAGCTTCGCCCTGCATCGGCCCGTGAGCAAGGTAGTGATTTTGGGTTCGAACGTCACTCTTCCCCCGCACGCCCCAGGCGATGCGCTTGTGTTCACCCAGGAAAAGAGCACTTGGAAATGCGTGGGCCCCCTTCATCCAACATCGCTTGCCGGTAAACGCCCCGGTCTCCAAGGCCCCATTGATGATGCATTTGCCACTCCGTTTCTCTGCGTACGCGGCACCGGAAAACCGTGGAATCAGGATATTCAAAACTGGGCGGACGCCAGCCTGCGCCGCTTTGAGTACGAGTGGTCCCGCTACATGCGTGGAACGCTTCAGATCAAGCGCGATACAGACGTCACAGAAGCCGACATCAAGGACAAGCACCTCGTTGTTTTCGGTGACCCCGGCAGCAATTCGTTGCTTGCAAAAGTGCTCCAAAATTTACCCCTGAAGTGGACTCCTACGGAAGTGCTTCTTGGCGGCGAACCCCAATCTGCAAAGCAATACGCTCCTGTCTTGATCTGCCGAAACCCACTTGCGCCCGAGCGCTACATTGTGGTTAACAGTGGCCACACCTTCCACGAAAAGGACTTTGCCGCTTTTAATTACCTGCTCTTTCCACGACTCGGAGACTGGGCGCTACTACGAGTCTCTCCAGAAGCCGCGCAGTGGCAGCCCTCCAATGAGCCCTTTCCTGAGGAGGTTCTGCGTGCCGGATATTTTGACGAGACATGGAACAATGCCTACACCGTTAAACCTTAGTCCCGAGATTTATGCCCAGAATTCTTATCGCTGAATGCAAGCAGGAGGTCTCCACATTCAATCCGCAACCAAGTGGCTATGAAGACTTTGGAATCCGCATAGGAGAGGAGCTCCTCCGCTACCACAGGAGCATCCGCAACGAAGTCGGCGGCGCCCTGAGTGTTTTTGATGCGGACTTCACTGTAAGCATTGCACCCGCCTACAGTGCCTTTTTTATCACCTCAGGAGGCCCTCTTGAAAAAGCAGCTTGGGAACGTATTGCCACAGAATTTCTGGACTCCATCCGCGCCGCGCCCCCAGTGGACGGCGTGTATTTTTGTATGCACGGGGCCATGGCCAGCCCCGGGGAACTCGACCCCGAAGGTTGGCTCCTGGGGGAGACTCGTAAAATTCTAGGGGCTCACATTCCAATTGTCGTGTCGCTGGATCTCCATGGCGTCCTGAGCGATCGCATGCTCCAGCACAGCGACGCCATCGTGGCCTACCACACCTACCCCCATGTGGATTTTTTCCAAACAGGCCAGCGTGCGGCTCGGCTGCTTCTGCGTATTCTCGCCGGCGGGGTGCGGCCGGTCACCGCAAAGGTCGCCATTCCCGCCCTCGTGCGCGGGGATGAGCTCATTACCGCCACGGGTCTCTTTGGTCAAAGCATTCGCATCGCCCAAGAAGTGGAGAATGGTCCGCTTGGACTTTCCGCCGGAATGTTCATCGGCAACCCCTTTACCGACGTCCCAGCCCTCCAAACTTACAGCTTCGTCGTAACCGACGGAGACCCTGCACTGGCCCAACGCGAAGCCATACGCATTGCGGAAAGTTTCTGGGCAAACCACTCGGCCATGCAAGTTCCCTTGGTCAGTCTTGAGGAAATGACGCGTATTGTCTCAGGACACACACTCGGGACCGTCGCGATTGTTGACGCCGCCGACGCGACCAGTTCGGGGGCCTCCGGTGACAGCAATGCCGTCGCACGAGCACTTTTCGCCTCCGGATATAATGGCAGAACGCTTCTGCCCATCGTCGACGCCCCTGCCGTCAAAATGGCCCTTCAGGCTGGCGTCGGCGCCACTATCCAAACCCATCTTGGCGGCACACTCGATCCAGCGCGCTTTCAGCCTCTATCCGTTCGGGCAAGGGTGCGCCTGCTCGCTGAGGGCCGTTTCCGCAGCGAATCCTTTGGCGAAATTTGGGATGCAGGCCCAACCGCTGTTCTCGAGGCGGACAACATGACGTTCGTCGTCGGGAGCCGCCCCGTAAATCTTTACGATCGGTCCTTCTTTTTCTCCCATGGCCAAAACCCCAAGAATTTCGACGCCGTCGTGGTAAAATCTCCGCACTGCCAGCAACACATGTATGCCGACTGGTGTGTTGAAATGGTCAACGTCGACGCCCCCGGCTCCTCCAGCGCCAACCTGCCTTACCTCGGCCACACCCGGTGCCCGCGCCCCATTTTCCCTCTGGATCCCGGCGTCAAATTCACCCCCGTTCCGAAGCTTTTTAGTCGGGCTTGATGACCTCCGGACTCGGCTGTTCTTTGAGCGATCTAACCTTGTCTCCTCACTTTTTCCAAACAATCAACTCATATGAAAATAACTGAAATCCGTTGCGCAGGTTTGCGCGGAGCCACTCCAGAAGGCGGTTGGAGCAATGAACTTAAACCCGACGATTGCGTCCACACGCTGGTAGCCGTCCACACCGATACCGGAGATGTCGGGCTCGGATCCGTATTCACAAACGACGCTTTGGTGCGCGCCTCCCTTGCCCTGTTAGAGCCGCTGTACCGGGGTGAGAACGCCCTCGAACCGGAGCGCGTGAGCGAAAAACTCCACCAGAATATGTTCTGGCTTGGACGGGGTGGCTCGCTCACCCACGCCATTAGTGGCATCGACATTGCGTTATGGGATCTTTTGGGCAAGGCGACGGGCCAACCCATCGGCCGGCTTTTGGGAGGACGCTATCGCGAACGCGTGCAGCCATACGCTTCCCTGCTCATGGACGAGCCTGCGAAGCTACGCGAACATCTTCTCTCCGTAAAAGCTCAGGGTTTCCGGGCATTTAAAATTGGCTGGGGCCCCTTCGGCCGCCGCAGCGCCGCCACAGACGAGGCCATCGTCAAAGCCGCCCGTGATGCCGTAGGGCCTGAGTCCAAGCTCATGGTCGACGCCGGTGGCAGTGACGCCTTCTGGCCCAATGGCTACAAGTGGGCCCTCAACGCCTCAAAAATGCTCGCCAACTACGACGTGCACTGGTTCGAGGAAGCCCTCCCTCCGGATGCCCTCGAAGACTACGTCAAACTGCGCGAACATTCTCCGGTGCCAATTTCCGGTGGTGAAGTCCTCACTCGTCGCCAAGCCTTCCAGCCTTTCCTTGAGGCGCGCGCTTTCGACATCATCCAACCCGACGTCACCAAAGTTGGTGGTATCAGCGAGGAGCGGCGCATCGCTTGGATGGCCCAAGAACATGGGGTACAGTTCATCCCGCACGGCTGGAACACCGCCGTCGGGCTGGCCGCCGACCTTCAACTTGCCTCGGCCTTCCCAAACACAGACCTTGTCGAGTACCTCACTGGTTCTCCTTTTATTGATGAAATCACCCTCGGCGGCTGGCACATCGACTCCGAGGGCTTCCTCGCGATCCCATCCAAACCCGGCCTTGGGCTCGAGTTGGATCCTGTTGCTTTGGGCAAGTACACTGGCGGGGAAAAACTTCTTTAACAAAATCTGCTTTGCACCCACCCAACCGGCGCTTTGCAAGTCAGGCGCGGGGCGTTTAACCCATCAGAGGTTTAGTGGAGGGATGCCGATCCCATGTTACAGACAGCAGGTCTATTCCTGTATTCGCCAGCACCCTTACTTGCTTGCGCTGTTTAGCTTCAGCACTTCATTGGTCTTAGCCACGATGGCATCGGAAATCATCTTATAGGCTGGGCCGGACCAGTGGTATTCGTCGCCAGCGGCGAGTTCCAGCTTGGCGGCCAGCGGGGTATACATATCGATGATCTCGACCCCTTCCTCCTTCATCACCTTTTCGGCAAGGCGGTTGATGCGCAGCACGACGGGATTCTTTTCGCCCAAGGCGTCGACCGGTTTGCCGGGCTCGCTGCGGCGAGCTGTGTGCGGTGTCGTGGCGATCCAGAACAGTCTGGCTTGGGGCGCCCCGGCTTTGAAGCCGCGTACAATGGCGCGCGTGGTGTCGATGATTTGCTCGTCGGTGGCCTTCTCCGGAGTCCAGGACAACGAGTGCAGCCCGTTGTTAAAAAAGATGAGTTTAAAGTCGGCGCTGGCGGCCCCTTGCTTGATCAGCGCATCCACCTTCGGATCGATGCCTCCCACGAAGCCAGTCCAGTGGTAGGCGTAGACCCCGCCCTCCAGCGCAGGAAGCAGATATTGACGGTAGCCGCCGGAAATGGAGTCTCCGTAGAAGAGCAGTTTTGGACGGACTGGGTCGAGGACGGTGGGAGCATCGATCATCCAGTTCTTGCCGGCTATGGCTCCGCGCGGCTCGGCTGTCACTTTTTCCTTCGGCGACTTATAGGAGAAGTCAGGCCCGTAAACCTTCAGCTCTGAAATCTTCACCGAGCTAAATGGTTTTTCCTTCGGTAAGAGCTTTTTACCCACCCACATCGGCTCGTCATTGGGAAGTAGCATCGTGAAATACTGACCACCCGGCGCATCGTTTAGGTAATATGAGGCGCTGCCGCGACGGACGGCGACGGTGAAAGTGTAGGGGGTGTTCGGTTGAAAATTCGTGCGCAGCCCCCCGATGTGCATCCCGTTGATGATCGGACGATAGACCTTCCAGTTAGGGCTGTTGATGCAGGTAAGGCCGAGGCCGGTATCCTCGCCGTCACTACGTTGTTTCAGCAGAACGTTGAGACTGGTGTCTTCGGAGAGCTCAGGGAAGGAAACGGTGATCTGGACAGTGAGGTTTTTCTGGTCTGGAAAGGCCGTGGCCGGCACCCCGAAATAGTTGTCACCGCCGACGGTCATGGAGCCATCCACGGCGCGGGTGGCGCCGTGGTTGAGCTCTGCGGGGATCGTGTCCTTCGCCAGATCCCAGAGCGGCACCTGCGCCGAAAGCGAAACGGAGACAAAGAGAAGAGTGATGCAGAAGAGTACTCGTTTCATGCGGCCGATTCAAAAGCAGCCGCCCCGAGGCTGTCAAATACCCAAGCTTGGATTTTACAAATGGAAGAGTGGCTGAATCACTACGGCGCATTACGCCTTGTTATACAGCCTTAGTGCGCCTGCTGCTCCCTTAGCCCAGGTTCACTCGATCAAAGATAACGAAATCTGCGGAAAGAAATTGCTTAATCGCCAAGAGCAGACGCCTGCTGGGCGGCTTGAGGCGCAAGATACGCATTCACGTATTCAACAACAGAATCATAGTCTACCATTCCCTGCAACTGATTCACGAGATCCGCATCCCATGCCAAAGCAGCATCACCCTGCACATAATCGCCCGCCATCGAATCCGGCGCTCCTAAGAAAGCGGCAGCGCCTGCGGACTCGACTCGACCGGAAATGGTGATTAACGCTCCTGCATCCAGGCTGAAGAAATCGTGCCGGGGGAGAAGCGCATAGCACTCCGTTTGGTCATCATCACAGCTGGTGTCCTTGTTTGGCGTTTGCAGGTGGATGCGTTCAGTGCTTTCTGGAAGACATAACAACGGTGCGGGCGTAAAGCGTTCGGGCAGGTGCCAAATTTGGCACCATTGCGTTGAGCACAACTCTAAGCCTGGAGGGGCACGCGTAGACCGGCGAACTCAGGATTTTCATTTTCCGATTTTCCACGATTCCGGGAACATTGATCAGTACATGGATCGGAAAATATCGCAGTCAGAACTTTGGCTGTCCCGCTGTTGCAATTACTCCGCCACCGCCGGAATTCTGGAAAATCGGAAAACCGGGTTTTGGCCATCATCCCAACCGGCGTCCGGGGGTAGCGTTGTCATCATTTTTCATTTCGAGGAATCTCGCGCAAGTCGACAACCTGCTGTCATCTATTCCTGCGGCGGACATTGGACTTCATCCCCAACTGAATTACTCGTCTGCTCAAAAGCCAACAGATTCATCTGCTCATCACGTATAACATCCTCTAGAATCGTCCTGAACGGCTCTTCCATATTCTCGGGTGAGTCAGAGAACGGATATTCATATTCACCGTTCTTTAACAACTCCCCGTCTGGCCACCAGCGCAGTCTTGTATTAGCCTCAAAGCGGTATTCGCCATTATCTTTAAGGTACGGTGCAAACGTTTCCCTAAAGAGCTGCTTGAAGTAGCGGTTGAAGTTTTTCAGGGTTTTGATTCGCTTAGCGAAATAATAGTGATCGAATTCGCCACGCTTTGATCTGTAATATTCTGGATCGACAATCACGTCTGAAATTCGCTCGATCATTTTTCTCACCATCGGAATGCTTAGCCCTTCATAGGTTTTGAAGTGACCTCGAAACTCCAGCATATCTGCTTTTGAAAAATCCCAGAATAGACACAAGTCATCTTCCAATTCATAGACAGCAACGTCGATTTGCTCTTCAAAATTCGACCAGTCGAGTGGTTGCTCTGTAATGGGATTCAGGAATAGCTCATTCTCGAGCCAAGAAAGGCGATTATAGGGCGTTGTGCAGTCGAAAGGCACAATGTCAGGGTGGATGTATTCGATGGGCGTTTTTCGGGCATTCTGGAGCTTTTGAACCTTATCATTGAGTTCGATCATTAAATCAGGGAATTCATCCTCGAAAAACAGTGGAAGGTGAATAGTCGTTGAATCGACGGAAGGTTGAACCCTTGGAATTGAAAGATCACGTAAAACCTCAATCGGTGGATCCTCTAATAACTCAAATTTTGACTCTTGAAGATTCAGGCATTCAAATTCCAAGGATTCAAATTCAGTACCCACTTTCGCAGATCGAGCCAACGGCGAGAGCGAGAAAGTTTTATTATCACTTTCAATCTCCTTTCCTACTAAGTTTCTTTCTCTTTCTATCTGTACAGAGGAAACTGTTGCGTTTGGCGACAAATCCGTTGCGTTTGACGACTCCACTGTTGCGTTTGGCGACAATTCTGTTGCGTTTGACGACACTCGATTTTGAGCATTTCGACACCCGCTTTTATCACCATTTTGACCACGATCGAGGGTATAGAATCCCCGTCGATCGTGGTGCTCAATGAATACTTCTTTGAGCTTCAAATTTGAGATGCTCTCCTGCACAGCCTGACGTCCAAACGGCAGAATTGCTCTCTTTACCTCATTGTCAGCGTTTCGACTCTCCCTCGGGGCAGTAAGGGCCATGGCGCTCATTTCGCCGTAGATGCGCCCAATTTCGT
>CAIXGS010000072.1 GCA_903919125.1 uncultured Spartobacteria bacterium
GCTCTCCTACATCCTGCGCATCTGGGAACGCTTCGCCCAAAGCCATCCCCCGCCCGCAAAACTCCCCGCCATTCTCCCGATCGTTCTCGCACAAGGCAAACGCCCTTGGAAAACGTCCACCCGTTTGGAGGACCTCATCGATTTGCCGCCGGGCGTCGCGCACATCCTGCGCCCATGGCAGCCCACACTGGTGTACCATCTTTTGGAACTAGTGCGGATCCCCTACGATGCGTTCGCTGGCACGCCAGAGGGTATCCTCACCCTGCGCGCCCTAAAGGCCGAGCCCATGAATGAACTCCTGAATGATGCCATCTGGGACGAGTCTCTTTTATTCTCCATTTCGGACGGTGCACTCGAGCGTATCCTGAGGTACATTCTCAATGCGGAAGTCAACGTCATCCATCTCAAGGAGCGCCTTGGCAAGATTCAAACCAAACCCCTGCAATCCAAAACTATGACACTCGCCGATCAACTCAGAGCAGAAGGCAAACAAGAGGGCAAACAAGAGGGACTGTCCGAGGGGCAATTACGCGCTTTCAGAACTGCGGTGTTGCGCGCCTTGGAGATCCGACACGGCGCGTGTCCGGAGGGAATCCGCGAGGCTCTCGAGTCCATCGACGACCCCGCACGCCTCGAGACGCTTCACGAAAATGCTTTTCGTTCTGAATCCCTCGAAGCCTTCGCGCAAATGCTCTGAAATCGCATAAAAACTCCCAAGGTTAAACGAGTTGCTCAACTCCGAAGAAATTGAGCAAAACTCAATCCTGCGGTAATCACGCATCACCACGCGCGCGATCCATTCCGGCAACGATGGAAGGCCGACAGCGGAAAAAAACTCCGCGTTTTGACTCCGGCTAATGCCCGAGGACGGCACACACCAGCCTAACGCCCCGCTGCTAAAAGCCACCCTATCTTTCGCGGAAAACGCCCGCGCTTTTTTCGAACACAATCTCCCTCCAGAGCTACCTGCAGTTCTCGATCACGGTTGTCGGAGTCTCCATAGTTGCAGAAGAAACATTCATTTGCTGAACTGATTTCTGAACTCGCCTGATTGCCATATCTGTATGGAACTGATCTTTTTTTCGATTCTCAGCGAAGACGGAATTCAAATGGAAGACAGCCGTCCGCCCGGAACCTATATTTTGGGACGCGAAGCGAACTGTGACATTGTACTGCCCTCAATCGGCGTTTCACGGCGTCATGTGCAGGTGCAAGTCTCAGAAGAGGCAGTCGAGATTGAGGATTTGGGGAGCAGTGCTGGGACGTTCGTGGACGACATCCAAATTCTGGAGGCAACGATCCTCGAGTTGCCCGTACAAATGATGCTGGGGCATTTGACGGTGACGATGTACTCCCAAAAGCGCCCGCTACAGCCCGCAGAGGAGACCCTGTCAGGACTACTCGAAACGCGTTTTGTCGAGAACGAGGAGGAGCTCCATGTGAATTTGGCGCTTAGCGGAGACGTTTGCGCACCTGTGCCGGTGGGTAATATGACGGACCAGACGCAGCATCGTCTGGAGATGTTGTACGCACTGCCCCTTCAGTTTGCCGCCGAGAAGGATTTGACGAAGCTTTACAGCCTGATTGTAAAGCGCGTGATTGAACTGACTCCTGGGGCGGTGCGCGGAGCGTTGCTTATCAAGGATCCATACGACGGCAAGCTGAGTTTGCGGGCCAGCGTCTCCGAGGAGGCGCCTCCGATTAGCAGGACTCTGATTCGCAGGGTGGCCATCGAGCAGAAGGGGTTCATTTGGGGGGACGAGGAGAGCGACCACCAAAATTTATCTACAAGCATGGCGGCGATCCGCATCCGCACGGGGATGTACGCGCCCTTGGTGTGGGACGGCGAGACGGTGGGCGTTTTGTTTCTGGATAATCCTAACCGGCGCTCGGCTTTTACGCAGGAAGATCTGCAGTTTTTGATGTCAGTAGCCCACTATGCGGCATCGGCCGTGGCTAACCAGTTGCTCCAAAATGATATTCAGCAGAACAACCGGACTCTGCAAAACTTGCTCGCCAACTTTTCCCCGAAGCTGCGCAGTCGTTTGCTGACCAAATCTCGCGAAGGCAAGCTCCAACCCGGCGGTGAAAAGTCTGAGGTTACGATTCTGCTCTCCGATCTACGTGGATTCACACGGACCAGTGCGTCTCTGGACACGCAAGTCGTGGTGGACATGTTGAACGACTATTTCCATGTGCTGGGGGAGGAAATTTTTCGCCATGACGGCACGATCGACAAGTTCATCGGCGACGCGATTCTGGCAGTATTCGGGAGCCCGGAAGCGGATCCCTTGCACGCCTTAAAGGCGGTGCAGGCCGCTATTGAAATGCAGAGGAGAATGGCGATTGTAAACGAGCGACGGAAAGCGGAAGGGCTTCCGTATTGTGAGCTTGGCGTGGGAGTGCACACAGGACAGGTGATCCATGGGTTTATAGGAGCTGAAGAGCGCCTCGAGTATACGGTGATTGGCGACACAGTGAACAAGACGTCGCGATATTGCGATGGCGCGGGGCCGAGCGAAATTTTGCTCGGGCCGCTGACAAACCAAGAGGTGGCAGGGTATTTTCTAATTACGGAAAAAGGGGTGTCGACCAAACATGAAGGGTTGTTACCTGCGTTTTCCGTGGACTGGCAGGCTCATCTCGCGGCCGACGCGGGGTAGGCGAACAGCCTTTGCAAGACAGCACAGCAGCCTCCCCTAAAAGGGCGTCATTGGCTCCCCAAACACCCTGAGGCATGACAAACAATCTCACTTTTACTGCAATTTAGCGTGGGCATGGTTTAAGATTTGCCTAGCTTGAATTTCGAACATTCGTCAGACACGGATGTCTCACTTGTTAGATTCCATGTTGCTGCTCAACTTTCCTCAAAGTTAGTTTCACTTGGTCTTCTTTCTTTCCCTACGCTTTTCTTAGCTTTCACCCGATCCACTCTCGCATGTCGTCACCACAGGAACTCACCGAACAAATTAGCCTCGCCAGTCACTGGGTTGGGCCTCTTCAGAACGAAATCGCACGCGTGGTCGTCGGCCAGAAAAGCTTGATTGAGGGCCTCCTAATCGGCCTGCTTACCAACGGTCACATTCTTTTGGAAGGCGTTCCGGGACTGGCGAAAACGCTCACCGTCAAAACCTTGGCGCAGGCAATTCACACCGGCTTCCAGCGCATCCAGTTCACACCGGATCTGCTCCCCGCCGACCTTATCGGTACGCTCATCTACAATCCGCGCACTGGGGAGTTTACGACGAAGCAGGGGCCGCTTTTCTCCAACCTGATTTTGGCCGACGAAATCAACCGCGCCCCCGCCAAGGTGCAAAGTGCGTTGCTGGAGGCCATGCAAGAGCGACAAGTGACCATCGGCGACCAGACTTACAAGCTAGCCGACCCTTTCTTGGTGCTCGCCACACAGAATCCCCTCGAACAAGAAGGCACTTACTCCTTGCCCGAAGCACAGTTAGACCGGTTCATGCTGAAACTGAAAGTCGGCTATCCGTCCAAGGTTGAAGAACGCCAGATTCTGGATTTGATGGGCACATCAAACCCCAATATGGAGGTGCAACGTATTCTGGATCCCAAAGATATTTTGCACGCACGCACTTTGGTTAACCAAGTATTCGTCGACGACCGCGTGAAGGATTACATCGTCAACCTCGTGTTCGCCACGCGTGAGCCCAACACTTACGGCATCAAGGGCCTCGAGGGCATGTTGCGCTACGGCGCCTCACCGCGCGCCACCATCGCGCTTACCCTCGCCGCCAAAGCGCGCGCTTTCCTTGCCGGACGCGGCTTTGTGACTCCGCACGACGTGAAATCCGTGGCGGCTGAC
The DNA here is from genome assembly GCA_903919125.1 of uncultured Spartobacteria bacterium. Taxonomy (GTDB): domain Bacteria; phylum Verrucomicrobiota; class Verrucomicrobiia; order Chthoniobacterales; family Chthoniobacteraceae; genus Chth-196. Next base: position 3,827 of record CAIXGS010000072.1, read on the forward strand.
GTGCTCCGGCATCGCTTGCTTATCAGCTACGAGGCCGAGGCCGAAGAGATCACCAGCGAAACAATCGTATCCAAACTGCTCCAGCATCTTCCCGTGCCCTAACGGCTTCCGAGCCTCTGCTTCGCACCGGTCATGGAAGATCCCAAAGAAATACTGCGCAAAATACGTCGCCTGGAGCTCCGTACCAGAGCGCGCGTGGAGGCAGCTTTCTCGGGCCATTACCGCAGCGTCTTCAAAGGCCGCGGGATGAACTTTGAGGAAGTGCGCGAGTATCAACCGGGCGATGAAGTGCGCTCTATTGAGTGGAATGTCACGGCGCGCCTTGGGGAAATTCGAGGAGAGGCGTTCGTCAAGAAGTTCACCGAAGAGCGCGAATTATCAGTGATGCTCATGGTGGACATCAGCCGCTCGGGAGATTTTGGGAGCGTTCAGCGTAGTAAACGAGAGCTTGCGGCGGAAGTCGCCTGCGTACTGGCGTTTTCCGCGATTCGCAACAATGACCGGGTCGGGCTGCTGCTTTTTTCGGATCACGTCGAGTTCTACCTTCCACCCCAGAGGGGACGGCGGCATGCGCTGAGGATAGTGCGAGAGATTCTGTTTTTTGAGGCGAAAGGGAAAGGAACGCAAGTGGCTAGCGCACTGGAGCGGATCAATCGGCTGCTGCACCGGCGCAGCGTGGTATTTCTGTTCAGCGACTTTCAGACGCCGCCGTTTGCCAAGGAGTTGGGCATTACGGCGCGGCGGCATGATTTAGTGGCCATGCCGTTGAGCGATCCGCGAGAGGAGACTCTGCCAGACATCGGCACGGTGCGCTTGGAGGACCCCGAAACCGGAGACGTGCTCGAAGTGGCCACGAGGGATCGCGGCGTCCGCAACGCATTTGAAGCGGCGGTGAAAGTGCGGAAGGAAGCGCTGGCCTCCGAATTGCGCAAGGCGGGTGTGGACCGAGTGAGCTTGCACACGGATCGCGACTGGTTGCCGGCCTTGCAGACCTTTTTCAAAACTCGGGAGCGCCGCGCTGGAATTGCGCTATGATACGGTTGGATCTCCTTTTTTTCTTTGCTCAAATGCCCGCCACGACTGCCCCAGCCTTAAGTGCGCCGCCCGCCGGTGGGCTGCCTAGCGCTTTGCCCGGTGGAGGGCAGGACATGCAGGATTTGCGCGACATTTTACCGCCGATGGACGTGCCCTTTTGGACGCCAGCAAACACCGCCATCGCCGTGTGCACGTCAATTTTAGTGATCGCGGTTATCGCGTTTGCGGCTTGGCGCTGGCACAAACGCGTCCGCCCCATCCCGCCGCCGCCAGATCCACGACGGGTTGCACTCGAAGCGCTGCAACGTCTTTCCGGAGCCGAAGGCGAAGCGCTAAGCGCTTTGGAATTCGTAGTCGCAGTGGCCGAAATCTTGCGCCGCTTCCTTGAAGCACGACACGAAATGCCGGCCTCGCGCCAGACCACTGAAGAGTTTTTGGACAACCTAGAGCGTTCCAACCAGTTCACCGCGGTCGTTCAAGAACAGTTGCGCCGTTTTCTGGGGCGTTGCGACGCGGTGAAATTTGCAGCGGTTGATGCTGATGCGCAGGTGCGCAGCGGTCTGGTTTTTGAGACCGTTAAACTGGTGAAGGAGGATCTGGCATGACGGCGGGCAAACTGGTTTGGGACGCACCGCTGGCCTTCGGGTTACTCGGACTACTGCCGCTCCTCGCATGGCGCTTGGGCGGTACCGGAGCAGTGGCCACCGTGCGGTTTCCTGGGGTGTCGCTGCTGCGGCAGATCGGCCAACCGGTGCGCGCAGCTTCCGGACGGTTGCGCGCTGCCCTACTCCTATTGGGTTGGACGGCGCTGGTGGTTGCTCTGGCGCGGCCGCAATTAGCGAAGGATTTGGAAATCGTGAAAGCCAGCGGCATCGACATCCTAATCTGTCTGGACGTGTCCCGCTCCATGCTGGCGGAGGACTTCACCATTGGTGGACAACGGGCGAGTCGCATCGACGCCGTCAAACAGGTCACGGAACAATTTCTGGAAGGCCGGCCCAACGACCGAATCGGCATCATCGCCTTCGCGGGGCGCCCCTATTTGGTGAGTCCCCTGACCTTGAACCACGATTGGCTGAAGGAAAATCTCAAACGCATCCGCATCGGCATGGTCGAGGACGGCACCGCCATCGGCTCGGCGCTGGCCTCCGCCACACGGCGCTTGGGCGACAAATCCGATGCGCACACCCGTATCATTGTGCTACTTACCGACGGCGACAACAACGCCGGACAAATTTCGCCCAACACTGCGGCGGAGGCCGCAAAGGCGTTGGGAATCAAAATCTACGCCATCTGCGCGGGCACCCAAGGTTACGTGCCAATCCCAGTAAAGGACATGTTCGGCAACACGGTCTACCAGCAGGTTCTTGTGAGCGTGGACGAAAACCAAAGCAAGCGCGTTGCTGAAATCGGCGGCGGCAAGTTCTACCGGGCTACGGATTCCTCGGCGCTAAAGAGTATTTTCGAAGATATTGACCAGTTGGAAAAAGTGCCCGTGGAGTCACAGCGTTCGCGGCAATTGCGCGAATTGTTTCTGTGGCCGCTCAGCTTCGGCATTGCCTGCGTGGCGAGCGCACTTTTGTGGGCCTTCACTTTGGGGAGGAAACTGCCATGAAATTTGGAAATATAAACGCCTTTTGGGCACTCCTGCTGGTGCCCGCGCTGGGTGCACTCTGGATGGCTGCTGGCCACCGAGCGCGAAATCTTGTGCAACAACTCGTAGCCGCACGCCTCCGGCCCTTGCTCGTCGACGCCCCCGCCTCCCGCCTGCCGAGGCTGGTGCTGATGCTCGCCGGGCTAGCCCTGAGCGTCGCCGCTCTCGCACGTCCGCAATGGGGGGAAGTGACCTCCGAATCCAAGGGGCGTGGACGAGATGTTCTCATCCTCGTGGATGTTTCAAAGTCGATGCTCGCCAACGATCTGCCCCCTTCCCGCCTCCAACGCGCCAAACTCGCCGCAGAAGATCTCGTTCGGCATTTGGGCGGCGACCGTATCGGCGTCATTGCGTTTGCGGGGACAGCCTTCCTCCAAGCACCCATCACCGCGGACCACACGGCTGTGCTCACCGCCATTCAAGAACTGGATCCGGAAATCATCCCTCAGCCGGGCACCAACATTTGCGCAGCGCTCCAGTGCGCGGATGAAGCGTTTGACCGTACCGAAGGCGGCCAGCGAGCCTTGATACTCATCAGCGATGGCGAGGAATTGGAAGCCGACGCGGTGGCGTTGGCGAAGGAACTGTCCGCGAAGATGCGTATTTTCACCCTCGGCGTCGGCAGTCCGGAAGGCTCTGTTTTAATGATTCCGTCCCCTAAAGGCGGCATGGAATACATCCGTGACGGGGCTGGAAACCCAGTTTTATCAAAGCTGGACGAATCCCGTCTGGAGGAAATCGCAAGTGCCGGCGGAGGATTTTACATGCGCCTGATGGCCGGCCCTGCAGAAGTGCGGCATATTGCCGAAGACGGAATCGGGGTAATGGAGGAGCACGAAATATCCGTGGAAATCCGGACTCACGCGCTGGAGCGCTTTCAGTGGCCGTTAAGTGGCGCGCTCCTATTTCTGGCGTTGGGAGTGGTTTGGGGCGAAAAATCTCGGCGGAGGGTGGGCGCGGCGCTGGCGCTTTTGTTGGTTTGGCAAGTCGTGGAGCCAGCGGCATGGGCGACAACGCAAGGGCGACACCTCTACGAGGCAGGAAATTTTCCCGGAGCGCAGGAGGCGTTTACTCAGGAATTGGGCTCCGACCCAAACTCTGCTGAGCGCGCCTTTAACCTCGGCACAGCGGCTTACAAAAACAAGAAGTGGCCCGAGGCCATCGAAGCTTTCGGCAAGGCGTTAAATACGCGAAACCCCGAACTCCGCAAACACGCAGAGTACAATCTTGCAAATACGCTGGTGCAACAGGCCCGCCAAGGACGCCGTGGGCAGGACAATAAAACTTTGGAACAGGCTATCGCCCATTACGACGAGGCGCTCAAACACGATGGCAAGTTTGAAGACGCCCAGTTCAACCACGACTTTGTCAAACGGCTGCTTCAGGAAAAGCCGCCGCAACAGCAGCAAAAAAACGACAAAAACGGCAAAGATAAGAACGAGAAAAAGGAGAGCGACAAAAAAGACAAGCAAGACGGAGGTTCGCCGGAAAAAGAGGACAAAGATGGCGAGAAACAAGAGGGAGAGGACGGGAAAGAGAGTAAGGAGGGCAAGGATGGTAAATCCGGCGAGCAATCGAAGCAGTCCGACAAGAATGAGCAGGGTGAACAGGACAAAAAACCGGGAAAAGAGGATCAGCAAAACGCCCAAAACGGCAAGGCGCCTCAACCCGTCGAGGAAAAGCCCGGAGACCAGAAAGAGCGCGGCGAACTCAAGGATTCTCCCACCGTAGACAAGCCCAACAAACCGGAGAAAGTTGATCCAGAAGCCGCCGCATTACAGGCAGGAAACGCCGCTATGACTCGTGAACAGGCGGCCGCATTGGTCGAATCATTGCGCAGCGAAGACCGGCGCATACAGGTTTGGGCCCCCAATAAGTCAGAACAGAAAAAAGAAGGGAGCGCGGCAAAAACATGGTAACAAAAAGCAGGCCGCCATTTGACGTTTCATCAGGCTTTTCCCCTATTGCTAAAAGCGGTTCGGGTTGGTTTGCCGTTTGGTTCACCGCCATCCTCCTGCTGCTCTGCCCCAACCATCAATCGTGGAGTGCGGAAATTTCGGTGAGCGCGTCCCTTCAACCGGCGACCACCAACGTCGGCGAGCCCGTGCAGCTGCATGTGACCATCAACGGCTCCCAGCGCGTGGCGGAGATTCCGTCAGTGCGCATCGATGGCGCACAAGTGCAGTACATTGGCCAAGCCACACAGATGCGCTTGGTGAACACGGAGCTTTCGGTGTCGCTAACCCATCGGTACCTAGTGAGTCCAGGTCGGATCGGTGAACTGGAGGTGCCACCGGTAGAGGTGACGGTGGACGGGCGTAAGTACCAGACTGAGCCTCTAAAATTGAAGGTACTGGAGGCCGGACAGGAACCCGGAGCCACGCCCCAAACCATGCCATTCGCGGAGATCCAGTTGCCCAGAAGCTTCGCCTATGTGGGGGAAGCCGTACCAGTGGAAGTGCGCCTCGGCGTGCCCTCCGATACTCGGTGGCGCATCGAACGGATGCCCGAGTTTGAAACTGACGCGTTCACGAAAACGACGTTCCAGCAACCCCAGCAGCGCCAAGAAAACCGCCAGGGCCGCGACTTCGATGTTTGCAGTTTCCGTACGGTAATGACTGCCATTAAAAGTGGCAAAGTCCCCATCGGCCCGCTGACTTTCAACATCCAGATGGCCGTCCCCAAAAAGCGCAACAATGCTGCAAACCCCTTGGGCGCGATTCTCGACGGGTTCCCGTTTGATAACCAGCCGGCTGCCTTCCAGCAGCGCAGCATCGTTCTGGCCGAGCAACGGGTTGATATCCGCTCGCTTCCCACTGAAGGCAAGCCCGCGTCTTTCCGAGGAGCTATCGGGCGCTTTCATTTCAATGCCACTCCCAATCAATCCAAGATTAAGGCGGGCGAGCCAATCACCATGACCCTTCAGATTGAAGGCGAAGGCAACTTTGACCGCATCGAAGTTCCTCCCTTGCTTCAGGCTGACGGCTGGCGCGTGTATCCCGCAGAGGTGAGTTTTGTTAAAGGCGAAGAATCAGGCTTTCGCGGCACGAAAACATTCCGCATCGCAATGGTTCCGGAACAGGCGCAGACCGAAACGCCCAAGTTTGAGTTCGCGTCCTTCGATCCTGAAACCGGCAAGTACCAGTTGCAAACCAGCGTCGCGAATCCGCTGCAGATCGAAGGGGGAAAACGTCCTGAGCCAGAAAAGGCAGCGGAACCCAAACCCGCAGCGCCGCCCCCACCGCCAAAGCCGGAACCCAAGCCGGTAGAAAAACCGGTGCTTTCCGAAGATTTTTCGCTCCCTAAACCCGAGGCTCCTTTCTGGCGTTCGCCCCTTTGGTTTTGGGGTCTCCAAGGATTGCTGGCACTCTCGCTTTTAAGCGGGGCTACCGCACTGTATGTCCGCAGTGTCAGGGCAAAGCAGGGGCCGGGCCGGGCACTCCAACAACTTGCCCGCAAGCTCCAGGACGAGCTTGCGCATCAAACAAACAAAGCGCCCTTTCTGCAGCAGGCCGTCCGAATCGCCCAATTGCACGCGGCCGCCCGCGCTGGACAGCCCGATGCCGCCATCGACGCCGAGGACGTGATCCGCGCGCTCTCGCTTTCAAAAGCTCAAGCCGACGAGGTCCGCTGGCTGTTTGAAGCGGACGCCTCCGCGCGTTTCAGTGGCGCACTCTCCAACAGCCCGATCAAGGAAAGCGAACGCCTCCGGGTGCAAGAGACCTTGAAATTCCTCGCATGAGCCCTTTTTCCTCCCGGCACTTCTTGCGCGAAATCCTTGCATTGCTTCTGCTTTGCCTGCTCAGCATCAACGGCGCCTTCGCCTCTGAATTCGAGGATGGAAACCGTTTGTTCCACGAAGGCAAATTTGCGGATGCCGAACTAGCGTATCGTCGCTCCTTAGCCAAAGACGGTGATTCGGCTGCAACCCATCACAACCTCGGCAAAGTACGCGAAGCCCTCGCCGATCCTGCGGGCGCCATGTTGGAATGGGAGAAGGCGCTGCGTCTCGAACCTGGCCACATTCAGGCTCGAGAAGCGCTTCAGTTATCTAGGAACAACTTCGGTTCCAAAGTGGAAAAAACTCCTTGGTGGCTCAAACTGCAACCGTCTTTCACCCGCAACCGGGAACGCTGGCTGCTCGCTCTCTGCGCTTGGATAGCCATCTTCGCCGGATTTGTCGCCCTATTCCAACCGCGCTCCCGCCACGTCTCCACTGGAATCGCTCTTTTTGCAATTCTGGCCACATGCGTGAGCGGTGCCTGGCTTTGGCGCGCACTCCAAGAGGCAAACGTCGCCCTCATCCGAGATCGCTCTGTAACCCTGCGTTCCGCTCCCGCAGATCCCGCACGCTCCGTGGACACACTGCCTCTAGGAAGTCGCGTGTCCATTCTCGACGCCAGCGGCGGCTGGAGCCGAGTCAAGATAGCTGGGGGCGAAACCGGCTGGATTCCGGCGCAAAGTTTGGAGCGCGTTTCCCCAGCTCAGGAACGCTAAAAATCCGGCGGTCGTTGCCAGACTCAACCCCGCTTGCGGCCTGTCGCCAGTACCGTTTGGAACAACGGATTCTGTTCGTCCCGCGATACCACTTCCGCCCGCGCGTCCTCAAAACCGGCCTCCTCCAACATCCCCACCAGTTCCGCCTCGGTAAAACCCAACCAAACATCCGCGTACAACTCCCGCGCCTGCTCGAACTGGTGCGCTAACAAATCCAAAATCACCACCTGCCCGCCCGGACGCAAAATCCCGCACGCTCCCCGCAGCGCGCGCACCGGACTCCCTGCATGATGGAGCGCCTGTGACAACATCGCCAAATCCACGCTTCCCGGTTCAATAGGCGGGGCTTCTAGGTCTCCCAGCCGGTACTCCAAATTCGTGATTCCGTTCTCCCTCGCCAAACTCGAGCCGTATTCCACCATCTTCTCGGAATTATCCACGGCAATAACCCGAGTCGCTTTGCCCGCCAGCAACTGGGACAAATGCCCCTCTCCCGCACCCAAATCTGCAATCACCATCGGAGGCACTAACGTAAACAACATTCGTGCAACTCCTTGCCACGTTCGCCCGGGACAGTACGTTCGACCAAAGCGCCCTGCCATACGATTGAAATACTCTCGGCTAAGATCCGCTCTTTTGCGGCGTAATACCTCAAGTCCCCGCGCATCGGCCTTCACCTCAATAACCTCCGCTGCGGCCGCTGACAGCACCGTTGCGACTTCCACAGCGAACCCTTTCGCGTTGATCGTGTAGTAAATGTGCTTTCCCGCACGCCGATCGGAAACTAACTGCGCGGCACGCAACTGAGCCAGATGAGAGGAGATGCGGGACTGGCCCAGTCCAAGGATTTCCTGAAGCTCAGCCACGGAGAGTTCCTCTTGTTGTAATAAGAGGAGAATCCGCAGGCGGGTATCATCGGCGAGCAGTCGGAGTGATTTGAGGATTGACGCCATGCCCAAGCTTATACATCATCCCATCATGATGCGTCAATGCATCACGGCTCGCGCTCGAAACCCGACCCGAAATCTGCCCCTTTCCAACTATTTACATTCGCTCCAATAACCCACCCCACCCATGTCTCGCTCTTACATCTTTTCTTCCGAATCCGTCGGCGAAGGTCATCCCGACAAAGTTTGTGACACCATTTCTGACGCCATTCTCGACGCCTGCCTCGCAGTAGATCCCACCAGTCGAGTGGCTTGCGAAGTCTACGCCAAGAGTAATGTGGTGGTTGTCGGTGGCGAAATCACCACCTCTGCGAAGCCCGACTACACCACCTTGGTGAGAGAGAGCATCCGCGAAATCGGTTACACCCACGATGACGACGTGTTCCATGCCGACAAAGTTTTCGTGATGAACATCATCACCGCGCAGTCCCCCGACATCGCTCAAGGTGTCGACGCACGCGCTGCCGACGGCAAGGACACTGCGGAACAGGGTGCAGGCGATCAGGGTCTCATGTTTGGCTTCGCCTGCAACGAAACCCCCGAGCTCATGCCGGCCCCCGTCATGTTCGCGCACCGCCTCGGTCGCGCTTTGACCCACAAGCGTAAGAGTGGCGCCGTCGACTGGCTGCGACCCGACGCCAAAACGCAGGTGTCCGTCATTTATGAAGGCCACAAAATCATCGGCATCTCCAACGTCGTCATTTCCACTCAACATGCGGAATCCGTTTCCCACGAAACCATCCGCTCCTTTTTGATCGAGGAAGTCATCCGCAAAGAGATTCCAGCGGATCTACTGCGCCCGGAGACGCAATTTTTGATCAACCCCACGGGCCGCTTCGTGATTGGCGGGCCTCAGGGCGACACGGGATTAACCGGCCGGAAAATCATCGTCGACTCTTACGGTGGAATGGGTCGGCACGGTGGAGGCGCGTTCTCAGGCAAGGACCCCTCCAAAGTGGACCGCTCGGCCGCTTACATGGGTCGTTACGTGGCCAAAAACGTGGTGGCCGCTGGCTTGGCGGACCGCTGCGAAGTGCAGTTTGCGTACGCAATTGGCCATCCAGAACCCGTAAGCATCCACGTGAACACCTTCGGCACCAACCACGTGGACGAAGAGCGGATCGAACGCGCAGTTTCAGAAGTCTTCTCCTTCCGACCAGCAGAAATCGTCCGCCAACTCGACTTGCTGCGGCCCATCTACTCGAAAACCACCAATTACGGCCATTTCGGCAAGGACGATCCCGACATCACTTGGGAACGCATCGACCGTGTCGAGGCGCTCAAAGCCGCCGTCTAAACTCAACTTCCATCTCAGCAACCCGCTACAAAACTTATGTTGACCCAAAACTTACCCTCCTCCGACTTCAAAGTCCGCGACCTCTCCCTTGCAGAATGGGGCCGCAAAGAAATCACGATTGCAGAAAAAGAAATGCCCGGGCTCATGTCCATCCGGGAAAAGTACGCGCCGCTCAAACCGCTTGCGGGCGTGCGTATCACCGGTTCTTTGCACATGACCATCCAGACGGCTGTCTTGATTGAGACGCTGGTGGATCTTGGCGCATTGGTGCGTTGGGCAAGCTGCAACATTTTCTCCACCCAAGACCACGCCGCCGCTGCAATAGCTGCTGCGGGCGTTCCCGTCTTCGCGTGGAAGGGCGAGTCTCTCGAAGAATACTGGTGGTGCACGCGTCAAGCGATCAACTTCCCAGACGGTCAGGGGCCCGAAATGGTCGTGGACGATGGCGGTGATGTCACCCTCCTTATCCACAAGGGTTACGAGTTGGAGAACGGAGATGAATGGGTACACAGCGCCTCCTCCAACGCGGAAGAACAGGTCATCAAAGATCTGCTCATCGATATGCACCGCGAAAACCCTGTGCACTGGCACGGAGTGGTCAAGGCGTGGCGCGGAGTCTCCGAGGAGACCACCACCGGAGTGCATCGCCTCTATAAATTGCAGGAACAGGGTCGCCTCCTCGTGCCGGCTTTCAACGTGAACGATTCCGTCACGAAGTCGAAGTTCGATAACCTGTACGGCTGCCGCCACTCGTTGGTGGACGGCCTCAACCGCGCCATCGACGTCATGATTTCCGGCAAGGTGGCCGTGATCTGCGGTTACGGGGACGTAGGCAAAGGTTCGGCACAGTCGCTGCGCGGTCAGGGAGCGCGGGTGATTGTGACGGAAGTCGACCCGATCAACGCGCTTCAGGCGGCGATGGAAGGTTATGAAGTCACCACCATCGAAGAAACGCTCGGTCGGGGAGATATTTACATCACCACCACGGGCAACGTGGATGTCATCACCCTCGAACATATGAAGGCGATGAAGGATCAAGCGATCGTCGCGAACATCGGCCATTTCGACAACGAAATCCAAGTCGACCTCCTCAACGAAGCGGAAGGCGTGCAACGCATCAACATCAAGCCCCAAGTCGACAAATACCGTTTCCCGAACGGGAACGAGATTTTCATGCTGGCGGAAGGCCGTCTGGTAAACTTGGGTTGCGCCACAGGTCACCCCAGCTTTGTGATGTCCGCGAGCTTCTCCAACCAGGTCCTCGCACAAATCGACCTCTGGAAGAACCGCGATTCTTACAAGCCATCGGTGTACGTGCTGCCCAAAAAGTTGGACGAAGAGGTCGCACGCCTGCACTTGGACAAGATCGGGGTCAAGCTTACCACCCTCTCGCCCAAGCAGTCCTCCTACCTCGGCGTCTCTCCCGAGGGCCCGTTCAAGCCTGAGCATTACCGCTACTAATTAGTCCTGCGGTAAGCTCTGCTTACTGCACCTTAGCCTTTGCCTTAAAGCGGCCGCCTTCTTTCCCGGAGGCGGCCGTTTTCTTTGTGTAGAAAAGACGCGCAGAAAACTGGGTTTTCGGACGCGTCCCTCGTAACATGCGCGGACTTTCCCCATGAACCGTCGTCACTTTTTCCAAACTTCAGCCTCAGCCTTATTAGCAGCCACAGCCTCCTCGTGTTCCACTTTTAGCGTGGAGAAGCCAGATGCGTTGATCATCGACACGCACCAACATCTTTGGGACCGGACTCGGTTGAGTCCTCCTTGGCTTGAGAATGCGCCTGCGGTTTTGCGAAATACCTACGGAAGTCAGGAGTATGCTCAAGCAACCCGTGGACTTCACATTAAGGCAATCTACATGGAAGTAGATGTCGCTCCGAAGGATCATGAGCGTGAGGCAGACGAGATTGTAGAGGTTTGCCGTGCCCACAAAACCGCGACCATTGCGGCTACGATTGGAGGAAGACCGGCTGCCTCAGGGTTTGAGAATTACCTCAAGAAATACGCTGGAAATGGCGTGGTCAAAGGTCTCCGGCAAGTTTTGCACGGCGATTCAACGCCCGCTGGATTTTGTTTGAAAAGAGAGTTTGTGCGCGGGGTTCAGATGGTGGGAAAACACGACCTCAATTTTGAGCTCACCATGCGGGCGAAAGAGCTCCGAGACGCCGCAAAGTTGATTCGCCTTTGTCCGGATACGCGGTTTGTCTTGGATCATTGTGGCAATGGTGATCCCAAGGCGTTCAATCCTAAACTGGCACCCGAACTCGAGCGTTCTTGCGGCGCGGACGAATGGAAACGAGGCCTTGATGAGATCGCCGCCCTGCCCGGAGTGATGTGCAAAATCAGCGGTATTGTCGCGTCTCTTCCTCCCGGGAGCTGGAGGGCAGAGGATCTTGCGCCTGTGGTGAATCACTGTTTGGACGCGTTTGGTCCGGATCGTGTGTTCTTCGGAGGCGATTGGCCCGTGTGCTTATTGGGCAGCCCTCTGCGCGGTTGGGTGGATGCGTTGAAACAAATCGTGTCTTCTCGCACGGCTGTCGATCAGAGGAAGCTTTGGTCCGAAAACGCGACCAAGTTCTACCGGTTGAGTTGAGGGCAGGTCCCAGCCTTCAGGATTCACAGGATAAAAGCTTGGAGAGTCCTTGCTCGCATTCAAACGGGCTAAAAAAGACATACCAATTCAAATCCTGCCATTCCAACCTAGGACCCCAGCGGCTACGGTCGTGGTGTCATTCAAACCTAATCCCAAAACCTCATGCTCACTCTCGAACGATTTTCCTTTGGTGTCGGTGACCGCTTTGCACATCAGGCCAAAGCTCAACTCCAAGCCTTCCAGAAACTCGAAGCCGAGGGTGTTGTGGTCGCGCCCGTGTGGAACAAGTCCAACCGCGAGCACACCTTCGTTGGTTCGGAGCCGCAGAGCGTCTTCGACGCAGCACAGGCTGCCATCAGCGCGAAAGGCTGGAAGCACGGCTGGCACGTGGATGCCGACCATATCCGCCTCGAAACAGTGGAACGTTTTCTGACGTGCTCCGACTTTTTCACTCTCGATGTGGCCGACTCCATCGGACAGCCCCCTGCCCCAGCCGAGGTTGAAGCCTTTATCGCCCGTCACCCTGAACTGGTCGGCACCATCACCATCGCAGGCGTGAGCGAACCGTTCACGACCACTCGCAAAGAAGTCGAAACGGTGGTTTCAAAATATCTGCTGGCAGTGAAGGAGGCCGGGAACATCTACCGCCACATTTCAGCTAAAAAGGGAGAGGCCAACTTCATCGCCGAAGTTTCGATGGACGAAACCGATGCCCCTCAAACTCCGTCGGAACTTCTCATCATTCTCGCAGCGCTGGCCGACGAAAAAGTGCGTGTCCAAACCATCGCTCCGAAATTCACCGGCCGCTTCAACAAAGGCGTGGATTATGTGGGCGACCTCGCGCAGTTCGAGCGCGAATTCAACGACGACCTCGCCGTAATCGCCCACGCGGTCCAACAATACGGGCTCCCAGCAAACTTGAAACTCAGCGTCCACAGCGGCAGCGACAAGTTTTCGCTCTACCCGATTATTCGCCGCGCTCTTGCCCGCACTGGCGCGGGGCTGCATCTCAAAACCGCCGGCACGACCTGGCTGGAGGAACTCGTCGGCCTCTCGGAAGCCGGCGGAGACGGACTCGTGCTCACCAAAGAAATTTACGCTTACGCGCTCGCCCACGTCGACGAACTCTGCGCCCCGTACGCAAGTGTCATCGATATCGACCACTCCAAGCTCCCCAGCGCAGAGGTCGTCAACCAATGGAGCGGGCCAGAGCTTGCCAATGCGATTCGCCACATCCCCGGACATCCTGGGTTCAACTCGAACGTGCGCCAGCTTTTACACGTCTCATTCAAACTCGCGGCAAAAGCTGGGGCGCGTTATCTCGATCTCCTAAAATCCAACGAGGAAATCGTCGCAAAGCAAGTCACGGAAAACATCTTCGAGCGTCACATGCGCCCACTTTTCCTCGGCTAACCTGCGCGCAACTCTCGCTTCGCTCTTTATTCAAACCCGTACACTGGGTGAAATGGGCGGCCGATGCGCTGATCCGGATGCTGCTCGCTGAAGCGCTCGAAATTTCCAACCTGCTAAAAACCTTGGCCATCTTCAAGGCCTTCCCGAAAACAACTCACCGCATTTTATGAAAGCTCTTCAACTCGAAAAACCTCTAAGCTGGCGCTGCATCGACATTCCCGAACCGTTGGACCCGGCCCCGGGCGAGGTGTTGGTTCGCGTCCAGCGTGTCGGCATCTGCGGCACGGATCTCGGTGGTTATCTCGGGAAGATGCCGTTCTTTTCGTATCCCCGCATCCCGGGCCATGAACTGGGCGTGGAGGTTGTCTCCGTGGGCGCCGGTGTCACAAACGTGAAACCCGGGGACCGCTGCTCGGTGGAGCCCTATCTGAACTGCCAAACCTGCTATTCCTGCCGGCGCGGTTTAACCAATTGCTGCGAACAGAACCAGACCCTCGGCGTCATGTGCGACGGCGGCCTCACTCAACGCATCATTCTGCCCGCAAGAAAGCTGCACCCTGCCCCCCACCTCACTCCGGACCAGTGCGCCCTCGTTGAGACCCTCGCGATCGGCTGCCACTCCATCGACCGAGGAAATCCAAAGGCAGGCGAAACCGTGCTCATCATCGGCGCGGGGCCAATCGGTTTGTCGGCGCTTGAGTTTGCGAAGCTTTCGGGCGCCCGCCCCATTGTCATGGATATCAGCGAAGGGCGCCTCGCGTTCGTTCGAGACCAGATGCGTGTGCCCGACACCATCCTCGCGCGGGGCGATGAGTCCGACATCGCCGCACTCGCCGCGCTGACGAACGGTCAACTCGCAGACGTCGTCGTGGACGCCACTGGGAGCCACAAGTCCATGGTTCGTGCCATGGAACTAGCTGCCTTCGCTGGGCGCGTCGTCTTTGTCGGGATCACCCAGCAAAATCTCGAGTTTCCTCACGCCCCTTTCCTGCACCGGCGCGAACTCACCCTCATGGCCAGCAGAAATGCTCTTCCTGGAGACTTCACGCGGATCATCAAAATCATCGGGGAGGGTAAAATCGACACCGCGCCATGGATCACCCATCACGCGACTTTCGACGAAGTGCCGGCCATTTTCCCAAGCTGGATTAAGCCGGAAACCGGCGTCATCAAGGCGGTCGTGACCCTTGAATAAAACGAGACGATGAAAAGCACACTAACCAGCATTCTCCTCTGCCTCGTGACGTACACCGCCATGGCCGAACCCATCCGCGTGCTCGTCTGGGACGAACAACAACCGCAGCAAAAGGAGGCGTACGGCGAGAAATTTCTCGGCGAGACCATTGCGGCGCATTTGGGGCAGCAGTCCGATTTATCCGTGAAAACCGCGCGGCTCGACGAGGCGGAGCAGGGGCTGAGCGATGAGACACTCGACCACACGGATGTCCTCGTCTTCTGGTGCCATCGTCGCGTCAAGGAGCAGGACGACGCACGCATGGAAGCCGTCGTGAAGCGGGTACTCGATGGCAAGCTCTCCCTGATCGCGTTGCATTCCGCTCATTGGGCAAAGCCCTTCGTCCGCCTCATGCAGGAGCGCGCAAAGGCGGATGCGCTCCAGCAGCTTCCCGAGGCTGAGCGCGCCTCTGCAAAGTGGGAGTTCGTCAATGAGCAACCTTATTACAAAGGCGTCAAAAACGGTGCCCCCCTCACGCCCGCGCTCGCCCACGAGAACGGCGTTTGGAAGCTCGCACTGCCGCAATGCGTGTTCCCCGCCTATCGTGCGGACGGAGCGCCCGGTCACCTCACCACCGTGTTGCCCCAACATCCCATCGCCGCTGGATTGCCCGCGCATTGGGACATCCCGCAAACCGAGATGTACGGCGAACCCTTCCATGTCCCAGCGCCGGATGAAGTGGTGTTCGAGGAAAGTTGGGACAAAGGCGAACACTTCCGTAGCGGCTGCGTATGGAAGGTCGGAAAGGGCCGCGTGTTCTACTTCCGACCCGGCCACGAAACCTACCCCGTCTTCAAGCAAGCCGAGCCTCTTAAGGTCGTTGAAAACGCGGCACGCTGGCTCGGTGGAAAATAAGCTGCACTGGGATGTCGCGCAACACGCCCTTTCCGAGTGTCCTGCTTCTGGCTACTTTGACGGGGCTCTCCCTGCGCGCTCAGGAGTTCACGCTGAGCGAACCTCGGACTTTGCCGGAGCCCAAGCCGAAACTGCCCGTTTATAGTTACGCGCCGGATGGTCATTACACGGTCTTACGGGAGGGAGAGTCGCTGCTCATGTTTTGGCCGGGCCACGATTCCTTCCGCACCAGTGGAGCGTGACACTTTATCTCTCTCTAATACACTTTCTCTCTCTGAAAGTCTCGGTTGAGTTAGGGCGCCCAATGGGGAATCGTTCTCTTATGACACTGGTCCTAGATTTACCCGATTCTTGGGAAAGGCTTCTTGGACTGGATTCCGGCGAAGCAGCAACGCGCGCTCGGCAGATGCTTGTACTTGAGGGTTACCGAGAGGGGCGGCTTTCCCGAGGGCAGGTTTCCGAAATGTTAGGTTTGGGATTTCACGAGACGGAGGCTTTTTTGGCGCAACATCACGCGGAGCAACATCCTGATTGGGAAGAACTGGAGGCTGGGACTGACCAATTACGCGCGCGTCTTGGGTAAGGAGTGATCCGGTTTTGGTCGTGGCGGACACCACACCGTTAAACTACCTGATTCTCATTGGTCAGGAGCATGTTCTCGGAGCGCTTTTCGACAAGGTTCTCATCCCCGAGGGCTTTCTTAAAGAGCTCAAAAATCCGAAAGCGCCTGAGGCGGAGTTGCTTTGGATTCCGGCGGGGCATGAGTGTCTGTCCCCGGTACCGGAGTGTCTGTCCCCAGAGGTTCTATCCAGTATCTGTCCATTACGGCCCACGGGTCATTCCAGCAACCTATCACACCACTTGATTCCGTGAGTAAACTAAACTAAACTAAACCCGTGATAAACGTAAATACACATGAAGCTAAAACGCGATTGTCTGCGCTTCTGGATATCGTTGAATCAGGGAAGGATACAGTCGTTATTTGCCGCAACGGCAGACCTATTGCGGATTTGGTTCGCCATGCGGAACCGGCTCCCAAACTGAGTCGCCGAGGGATGTTTCCTGAACTCAAAGGCACCATCTTGACGGATCCCACCTTGCCATTAGATGAGGACGCCTGGCCTTCGGAATTTCGTTAAACCATCAATCCCCAAAATGTATCTTCTCGATACCTGCGCTATTTTGTGGCTGGCCATGGACCAGGACCAATTTTCGCCACCGCAACAACAGGCCGTTTTGGACAGTGGAGCTGATTTGTTTTTTTCATCCATTTCGGCTTTGGAAATCGCTCGGCTACAAAAGCTAGAACAAATCAAAATTCCCTCCAATGCCATACGATGGATCACCAATGTGGCGGAAAAATATCGGCTCACGGAAATCCCAGTAAACTCTGAAATAGCCGCTAATTCCATTCTTCTACCTCAACTTCACAAAGACCCCTGTGACCGAATCATCATCGCAACGGCTCATCTACATCGCTTCGTCATTGTTACCTCCGACGCACACATCAAAAAATATCCGAAGACTAAAATCATCGCGTAAAGCCGCACCCCACCATCCCGAGCGTTGCAACGCTCCCCTCTCCCTTTATGTGAGCAAATAAAATTCAAGGCGACGCTGGGAGAGGCACTTTGGGTTTACCGCAAGCGTCTGTCCCCTGCGACTGCTACTGGCCTGAACTACGGGCAATGCGGATACCAAGCCTATTGGGGTCAGGACCTGGCCATCCCCAGTTGCGGCGACTCACAGAAAAGTACGATAAGTCAGTGTCATTAAAACCGCCGCCTCTGAATCGACAGGCACCCCAGCACCACTCAAACATATTTCCACTCATGTCATAAATCCCGAGCTCGTTTGCTATTTTGGTTCCGCCCTTTTTTCTGGCGCCCCCAGAGTTGGCTCCATACCACCCGACTGTATCCAAGTCATTCCCCCCACTGTAAGAATAACCGTTGCTCAACACGCCTCCTCTTGCTGCCCATTCCCATTCTGCTTCCGTAGGCAAACGGAAGCCATTCGCGCTGGGGTTGATGACGGGATCACGCTCGCCTGTCTTATACACAGCTCCATCCAGCATATATACTGGTATCTCCCCCTCCTTCTGGCTCTTCGCGTTGCACCACTTTACCGCATCATACCAGTTGGTTCGCCCTACAGGATAACCGTCATCGCTGCTACCTGTGATAAATCCATCACCACCATTTTCTAAATCCGTGTACGTGTATCCATTCGCCACAGCCCAGTCCCGCACCGTCTTCCACTCACCCCACGTCACTTCAGTTTTACCGATTTGGAAGTCACCCACCCTCTGACCTGCTTGTCCAGAAACACTTGGCAACGTTCCTCCCTGTACGCTGACCATGTCAGAATTGCAGGCGAGGCGGAACCCGACGTGGCTGAAGCGCCAGTCCGGGTAGCAGTTGCCGATGCCGATGTTGCTGCTGCGGAAGGACACGGTAGAGCTGTCGGCGAAGTTGAGCCAACTGCCACCACGGACCCGCCGGGTGGCGTGGACGCTGACCAAGTCCCAGCACCACTCCCACACGTTCCCGCTCATATCATAGATTCCCAGCTCATTCCCCACCTTCGTTCCCACCCCTTTGGTCCCATCACTTGAATTCTCAGTGTACCACCCCACCACATTCAAATCGTTGCCTCCACTATAAGTGTACCCTAGCGTCTGACGCCCTCCGCGCGCCGTCCATTCCCACTCGGCCTCCGTAGGCAACCGGTATCCATTGGCCATTGAGTTTACTGTCGGCTCACTCTGCCCAGTTTTAACCGTCGTGCCTTTCAACTGATACACAGGCGTCTTCCCCTCTCTCTCGCTCCGCGCATTACACCACTTCACTACGTCATACCAACTCACATTTGTGACCGGATAGTTGTCCCCGATGCCTGCACCAACCCCCGCCAAGTCGCTGTATCCCTGCGCTATTGCCCATTCGCGCACCAACTTCCAATCGCCCCATGTGACCTCGTACTTTCCGATTTGGAAGTCACTTACAAACTGGCCCTCTGCATGAGATCCCACTGGCAGCGTTCCTCCCTGTACACTGACCATGTCCACCAAACTGCAGGCGAGGCGGAAGCCAACGCCTTCGCTAATTAAAGACGGTGCGTTATCGTTGACCCAGTTGTTGCCGCCGCGATACGCAACGGCAACGGTTGACGCCACATTACAAAGCCAGCTCCCACCTCGGAGCCTGCGCTTGGTGACATCAACAGCGTCAAAGCACCACTCCCACACGTTTCCGCTCGTGTCATAGATCCCCAACTCGTTCGACTTTTTTTCACCAATGGCATGTACCATCCCCTTCGAATTTTCAGCCCACCATCCCACTTCATTCAACTCATCACTCCCACCGTACGTATACCCGTGCGTCTTGTTGCCCCCCCTGGCTGCCCATTCCCATTCGGTTTCCGTGGGCAACCGGTACCCATTCGCGTGCACCGTCGCAGTGGGAGCACTCTGCCCGAGCTTATACGTCGATCCATCCAGCTGATAAACGGGCGTTTTCCCTTCCATCTCACTGAGTGCATTACACCACTTCACAGCGTCATACCAACTCACATTCATCACTGGGTAACTGTCCCCCACGCCACTACCCACGTTTGCCAAATCGTTGTAGCCGTGACTCATGGCCCACGCTCGGACCGCCTTCCATTGACTCCAGGTAACTTCTGATTTGCCGATGAAAAATGACGATACGCTTGCTGCACCTAACTCTGAGGACGCGGGTAATGTGCCCCCGCTTACTAAAACATAATCACTTACCTTCACAGATCCGCTCGTAACACTAGTAAAACCGTTATCTACAACAACCGAGTACGTACCACCCAAAAGTCCGATTTCAGCAAGCTGCGCACTCGTTCCTGCAGCTACGGCCACACCATTGCGCATCCACTGGTAATTCAGGACGCCCAGCCCCGAGGCCTGAACCATCAAACTACCCGAAACCATTGCTTCAGAGGGTGCCAAAGTAATCGTTGGTCCAAGAAACGCACGCAATGCAGACGGTAGTTGTGAAATCTCACCCAAAACGACTTTCCCCGGGCTTAACAATGATTTGATTGAGGCGGGCAATTGCTCCAATGCAACAGACTCCGCCGCAGGCTTAAACTCAATATCCAACTCAGCGGGCAACCCGAGCGCAGTTCCTTCTTTTGATGTCAGCATCACAGACGCCGTCGCTTTGCCCGTCTTGATGATGGGAGTGATCGCAAACCCTTCATTAAGAGTTCCACCACTAATCCAACTTTGTACGGTACTAGTCACATCCACCGTCACAAACCGCTTGGAACCAAGTTTCTCTGGTTCAATAACTCCCAAAGTCCCTGCGTCTATTGAGGGCTGTCTAGACGTTAACGCCTCGTTCCATTCGCTGGTGACTAGATGCACCCCGAGTCCCGCTCCTTGCGCGCGCACGACTGGTATAAACAGCCGTAACTTTGCCCAGCGGACCACAGCATCTGAGGGAATGTCATTTAGGTCAAAGTAGAGATACGACGTACGGGCGCCATCCACACTCAATGATGCCGAGGCTCCAGATGCCTTGGAGAGCGCGTTTCCGTAACCCATCGTGTCCTCGCTAGCCGGGATGGTGAGTCCGTAGGCACCACACCCGAAGCCGAACGCGACAAGATTGCATAGCAGGACTTTGAGCATGTTTCGCATATTAGCGGGGTATCCAGAGGGTCGCCGTAATGCAAGGTTGTATTTTGCACTGTCAGCCATCAAGTGCCGCATATCCATCCCAAGTCCGAGGCCGCAGGGGACAGGCACTTTCTCTACTCGCTCTTCGAGGCAACCCTCTCGCAATCCGAACCGGGGGTGTGGCGACGCTGGGGACAGGCACTTTGGTGTGCGCAGCTTTCAGTCTAATCCGCGCCTCTCCACTTGACCCAATGACGTAAGACTCGCATCTTACTTCTATGCAAACGGTCGTCTCCTCCAAAGGTCAACTGGTTCTCCCAGCTGAAATCCGGCGTGCCGATCACATCGAGCCAGGCCAGCGCTTCGAGGTCGAACGCAAGGACGCAGGGATTTACCTCCTCACGCGCGTCGCTCCAAAACCAAACGCCGGCTTTGTCGATTGGCTCCGTTCTTGCCCAGAAGCGGATTGGTTCCAGTCCATCCCCTCAGAATCCACCGACACCCTATGAGGTTCCTTGTGGACGCCAACGTCCTTAGCGAAATCACGCGACCCAGTCCCGCCCCCCAAGTCCTCGACTGGCTCGCCACCAACGAAGCCGAACTCGCCGTGAATCCTGTGATTTTAGGGGAAATCGAATACGGCATTCTCCTGTTAGCGGTTGGCGCCAGACGCAATAGGCTCTTGGAGTGGTTCCGTGTCGGCGTGCAAAAAATACACGTCTTTGACTTCGACGCGGCAACCGCCTCCATGTGGGCCCAGTTGCTTGCCCAACTGCGAGGCAACGGCAAGTCCATGCCAGTGAAAGATAGCATGATCGCCGCTTCCGCATTCACTCACAAACTCACTGTCGTCACCCGCAACATCCGTGACTTCGAACAGTGCGGCGTCAACGTCCTTGATCCCTTCCTCTAGAGCCATGTCCGATCAAGCCGCCTCCGCTCCCCTTGCACTGCTTGTCTCCACCCGCTCCCGTCCTACTTACCCTCCGCAATAACAAAGAGGCCGCAGGGTACAAACACTTGCTCCCCCTTCTCTCGAACTGTCGGGCCACTTCGGCGCCCTTTGCCTCATTAGCAGCGAAAGCAACAGCAGCCTTTCTGCAACTAGAAATCCGTGCGCAGAGCAAGGCCTGGGATGGCAGCACCGGGATCGATGCCATTGGCCCATTAGCCCAGACCCGAAGGCGTCACTTTCGCTCCACGGCAACGGCCTCAACTCGGACTTCCTCAAGATCAAAACGGTCCCCGTCAAACTTACCCGAAGGCATCACCACCACCCGACCGGCGTTTTGCAGAGTCTCCCGCCAACCAAACCCCTGCTCGCTCCGCACCCAACCCGCCGCCCGCGCTTCGGCATCCGTCCATCCAAAATCCGCCTCCACGCTGAAGTCAGCGAAGTCCTTCTGCGAAAGCTCCATCGTCTCACGGTACCACTGCGCCACCTCCCGTGCGAAAATTTCAAACCTCACAATAGCCCCAGCCTCCGGCGTGCGCAGGCGTGCCGACAACCGCACTCCCCTCCCTCCGAAGTGCTGCGTCCAATCCCCATCGAACACTTTCCCGGACGCAAAAGGCCGCAGTCCCGGCTTGCGCGAAACCATGACCCCGCCCCCGCCCTGCAGGGCCTCCATCCTATCCGTTCCCTTCCACCCTTCCGGCACGCTGTGAAACCCCACCCGAACTACGCCCGTTCGCACAGGCTGAAGCTCCAATGGCGGCAGTTTCCGCTCCTGCAACGCCTCGTCGGCCAGCGCCACTCCATGAATTCCGTAAACCGCCCCTCCCGCATTCACCTGAAACCTCAGCCGCACCAGTCCCGAAGCGCCCTTTTCCTCCGTGAAACTAAAGTCCCCCTCTCCCGTCACCCTGACCTTCCCCGAGGGCCGTAACCAGGCCGTTAGGATCTGTCCCCCGTCGGCACCCGATGCGCGATAGCCCGCAAACCCGTCCTCGGGCAGTGTTGCGCGGCACAACGCCCCAGACCGCTTCCACCCCAGGTGCACCGTCGGGCTGCCTCCATAAAACACCACGTTCCGTCCATTTTCGATGAACGCCTGTCCGCCAGCCTGCGCATAAATACACCCCCCGTCGTAAGAACCATCTGGACCGTTTGCCAGCAGGGGCCGCCCGGGGGAAACCCGCTCCCAATGCAGCGAGTCTGGACTCCACGCCAACTCGCAGTCCACCCTCCGGCCGCCCGCTACATGATACATCATGAGGTAACCGAGGTATCCGTTGGCGTAGGGAAACACCGTCAGCGCGTATGTTTGCGAGCCGCGTCCCTCCTCAAGGCTGCTTCGCAACACAACACCGCCCGCGCGCCAGTTGACAAAATCGTCGCTCTCTAGCCTGCTCACGAGGCGCTCTCCCAAATACATCTTTGTGAACCAAAGAAACTTCCCCGTCCTCGGATCGCGAAACGCATTATTGTGGGTGTCGCCCTGAGTGGACTTGAAGCCGGTGGCCTCCAACGCTTCCCCCCAATGGATTCCATCGGCACTGAAACGCACCCGGGGTTTTCCTAAGCCCACGTCGTAAGCCATCTTGTAGCGTCGCACAGGATCCGTTTCGGCTCCGTCTAGGAACACACCGGCATTCGGGCAGTCGCGCGCCACGATGTTGTTGACGCCGTTGCCTGCAAACCGGTGCAACCCCAGCGCCGGACGCTCCCACTTCAAGCCGTCGACCGAGGTGGCATACAACAAATACCAACCGACGTTGTGCACCGTCGACGGCACGTCCATCTGGGCAATGGCCTCGGGATCCGCAAGGACGTCCTTGTACCACATCATCCAGCGCCGCGAGGATGAGTCCCAAGTGACGTTTGGATAGTAGTTATTCGTGGCATTTTCCCAAGGCTGGTCGCTGGACAGCAGTGGATTGCGCGCATCACGCTCCGGTCTGCCAACGGTCAGCTCCACGCCTGAAGCCGAGGCCACCACGCGCCGGTCGAGAAGCAGCAGGTGGTCCTTCGCAGGGCGGTGCAGCGCGACCTCCGCAGACAAACTCACGGCTAGAACAGCTAGCAGGACAACAGCACTTAGAATCGTTTTCATAAATTGTGCCCCACACTGGATAGAGCCTCACAGGTTGTCCGCTGCTTGAGTCCAAACACAGATCCTCGAGCGGTTACATTTCTCGTTCTTCGAGGCAACCCTCGCGCAATCCGAACCGGGAACGCTCAACTGTGCAGATTAACCGGCTCTCCGAGAGACTTCACTACAGTTTCCAACCCGCCCGATAATCCCTCTGAAGAAGAGCGTTGGCGCCCGCGTCGTCCGTTTTTCCGGTAACAGAATCCCAAGTAATCTTCTTCCCGGAGCGATACGCGACGCCGCCAAGATGGTTGGCGATGGTGAGCAAACCCGAATAACTAAAGTCGCACGGCGCCTTCTTTCCAGCACGCGCACATTCAATAAACTGTTGTTGATGGCTCGGACCGTCTTCGATGGTTTTGGCGGGCCGCTTAAACTCCTGAACCTTGTCGTCCAAGAGAAGTAGGTGACCCCCGTAATTGGCGATCACCATGCCCCGCTCGCCGATGAAGAGGGAACCGTCCTTCCACTGCGGAATTTTCCCTTCAGTCCAGATTTTTGGTTTCTCAGACCCCTGGTACCAGTGGTGTGTCACTGGGGCCAAATCACCACGCTGGCCGTATGTCCAAATGGCGCGCATGTTTGCGGGCGCGATTTCCGGATGCGGCGGTGCGCCGTAGCCCTCGACTGTCAGGGGGTGATCCAGCTTGAGCGCCCAAAATGGAAGATCGTTCGAGTGGCTGCCGAGATCGCTCATGGTGCCGTTGGCGAAACTCCAGTAGCGGTACCAGCGAGGTCCAGGAAGATAGATGTCGTGATATGGCCGCATCGGTGCGGGGCCGATCCACAAATCCCAGTCTACTTCAGGCGGCACGGGCATCCCATTGACCGGCATCTTATCAATGTAGTCGAGAAGGCCGGCTTTTACGAAAAGATCGCCGTTAGCTTCGGCCTCGGAGCGCGACTGCATCCCCCAGGCGCGCGAAACCCACGTGTGCACCTCACGAACCTGACCGATGGCGCCGCTCTGGATCAGTTCGACCGTGCGGTGGTAAGCCGGCGCCGAATGCATCTGCGTTCCCATCTGGGTGATCACGTCCGCCCGTCGCGCCTCCTCCATGACCACGCGGCACTCGTGCACGTCCCGCGTCAACGGCTTCTCACAATACACGTGCTTCTTCGCCCGGAGCGCCGGAAGGATGGCGAATGCGTGCGTGTGCTCGGTTGTGGCGACAAACACCGCATCAATGTCATCCATCTTGGTGTGCAGCTCGCGAAAGTCCTTGTAGGTACGGGCGCCGGGGAATTGGGCAGCCGCAGCCTCCAGGCTCCGAGAGTTCACATCACACAGCGCGACCATTTGCGCAATTTCCGACATCTTCTTCACCTCGCCCAGATGCGAACCGCCCCGCCCGCCGACCGCGATGCACGCGACGTTCATCTTGGAATTTGGCGATCTTGCTGACGTGATTGCGGGAAATCCAAAAACCGAAGCCCCTCCTGCAAGGAGGGAACGCTGGAGAAAACGGCGGCGGGTCACAGGGGGGATGTTCATGGTTAGTGGGAGCAAGTGGCGGAAGAATCGAATTCTTAGGCCTGAGTTTATGATGTAACTTTATATATGGGCAACATCCTAGAGGCCGCAGGGGACAGACACTTTCTCTATGGGAGGCATCCCGAATGATGCGAAGGATTTCGCTGACTTCAATATCCCGCAATCCCTTGTTCGATGCCAACTCAACCGTAGGCTCCAGCCACAACTTGGCTTCACTATTTGGAGACGTCACATGAATATGGATGCGAGCTTCCTCCCATTTTTACACACCCCATTTGTTGCGCTTTTAGGCTCAAGGGTGTTTTAGATCTGGGACGATTCTGTCCTTCAGTTCGGGCTCCGTGTTTGGAACCTTGGCGAGGATGACGTTGATGTCTACATCCCTGCCGCGCGTGGCACGCTCATTGAGGTAACGCTCGGCGTCCAAGGCAGACAGCTTTTCAGCCAAGGCACTGCTTACAAGCTGGTTAACCGAGACACCTTCCGTTTGAGCGAGGCGTTTTGCGTGTTGATGCAGGGAGTTTGGCAGGCGAATGCTCAGAGTGCTCATTGGGAAATTTCGGTTAGAATGGAGAGGAGTTTGGACGGCGTCACCACCTGCGTTAAAGAAATCTTCCTGCAGGCCTCCTCTTGAGCCGCTTCTGATTGAAAAACAAGAGATCGAATCGCGAATATTGAACGAGAAACACGCCCTGCCATACTGCGCTAATGAGTGTCGTTCTCTATCAGATGCCGCATAGCCCGTACGCGATCCCCATCCGGCAAGCGCTCATCGCTTGTGGCGTGAGCCCTGACACCCGCGACGTCCCTAATTGGGATCGTGGAGAAATCATCCAGTTGACGGGAGGCGCCTATTACCAAATTCCGTTACTGGTACACGATGGCCGCGTCATCTTTGAAAGTGAGGGAGATTCGTTAGAGATAGCCCGTTACATCGATAACACATGGGGCAAAAGGCAACTGTTTCCAGAGTCCCTTTCCGCACCAAACCTTTGCCTTATCGAATGGATCGAAGATGCAGTTGAGTCACGCACATTCAAACTTGCTGACGTTCACTATGTCCCGTCGATTGAAGACGTCGTTGCGCGCACTATGGTCGTTCGGCACAAGGAGCGGAAGTTTGGAAAGGGATGTGTCGAACAGTGGACTCAAAGCGCTGGAGCCATCCGTGCAGAGTTGGATTGTTTGCTTTCGCGTTGTGAAGCGACCCTGAGACACTCTCCTTTTCTTCTGGGAACGACTCCCGTTTATGCTGACTTCGCTCTCTTCGGCGTCTTGGGGAACCTCACACACAACGGATGGAACCAGTTGTGCGGGGACCAAAATGCCTTACAGCATTTTACCAATCGCCTGCAGGCTTGGCGGTTCCTGTAACACCTCACGCGATCCACATAAGAACATTGGACCATTAAGCCCTGAGCGTTCGTTTGTGGCATACTCCGCATTCCAAACCCCAGCCAATCGAGGCGCCACGTTGAGGACGTGTTGGACAGAAGTTACGGCGTCTTCGGAAGAGTAAATTGCTCAACCACCCGACGTAGTCCCAATGCCACCTTCGTAAGGGTCTCCGCTGTGGTCGCGGTTTCCGAAGCGCCGGTTGTGGTGTTTTTTGCTGCGTCCGCTACTTTTTCGATGTTAGAAGAAATCTCCTGTGACGCGACCGTCGCGGTACTCAGGCTGCGGGAAATTTCACTCATTGCGGAGCCCTGCTCTTGAACGGCACTTGCGATCGTGGCTTGGAATTCATCGATTTGGCCGATGATCTGCCCGATCTCAAGGATTGCGGCTACAGCGCTGGTGGCGTCGGATTGAATCGCGTTGATGCGGGTGCTGATTTCCTCCGTCGCTTTGGATGTTTGCGAGGCAAGCTCCTTCACCTCCTGTGCGACAACGGCGAATCCTCGTCCCGCCTCTCCCGCTCGCGCGGCTTCGATTGTCGCGTTGAGAGCCAGAAGGTTGGTCTGGGCTGCGATGCCAGTGATGACCTTGACCACGTCGCTGATCTGAGCACTGCTTTCGCCGAGCTTCGCCACGGTTGCGTTGGTCCCTCGTGCCGCCTCTGCTGCGCGCCCAGATATACGGGTTGCTTCCGAGGTTGTGCGCATGATCTCAGACATGCTTGTACTCATCTCCTCCACAGCAGCCGCAACTGAGTGTACATCTTGAGAAACTCTCTGAGAAGCGTCGCTCACTACTTCAGCTTGAGAATAGGTCTGAGACGCATTGGCAGAAACTTGCTGGCTGATTTGGGAAAGCTCGGTGGACGCTGCCGTCAACGAAAGGGAGTCGTTGTGCAACGCATCCACGTTGAGTCGAAGGTTCACAACCATCGTGTTGAGCGCTAGGCCGATCTGGCCAACCTCGTCGTTTGTGGTGACGTTCACGGTCTCGGTGAGGTCGTTGCGAGCTACTCGCGCAACCAGTTCGGTGGCGAGCTCTAGCGGACGGGTAATTTTACGGGCAACGACAACGGTGATTCCAACCCCCGCAAGAATTGTCACAACAGACAGTAAAAGACTCGTCGAGATGGCTTTGGCAACCGTATCGCCTAATTCCGCTTGATCTCGCTGAAAGATCCCTGAAGAAAACTGCGTAATGGCATCGGCCTCATGAAGGATCGAATTAGCCGTTTTTGCGAACAATGCGTAGTCGTCGGATGCGGCTAATGATTCGGTCAGTGGCTGCATCGTTTTATCGAAGGCCGTCTTGAGCTGGGTGATGAGGGCTTCCTGTTCGGGCGTGAGGTTGGCTTTCTGGAGGGCTTTGAGACCGTCGCCGAACTTGGAGCGTCCCGTGCTGGCATCGCCAATCGAGCGGGAGTACATGACGATCATCACCGAGCGAGTGAGTGTGTTGAATCCCTTGGCATCGAGTGGAGCCAGTTCGATGCAGCCTCTGAACACTCTCGAGAGCTCCTCTTGCGCCGTCAGGAGGTCACGCTTCACTTCAACCTGCTTTTGCGCAAGGTCGATGGTCGCACCTGCCATGTCGCCAATGTGTGAGACGGATTCGCCCAAGCTTTTCAAAACCTCAATCAGAGTCGCTTTCCTGACAGCTTCCCCCTCATTTAAGGCGGGAACTTCCAAATACATGTTGTGGAGCGATTTAAATTTTTCGCTTTGTAGGCGTGCCACGTCCCCCTTCAGCGCCTCGGCTGCGGCAAGGGCTCGCGTTTTCAGTTCAGCCCTACGGTTGTCTTCCACAGGCATGGAAGCCTCTCCCACAGCCTGAATCATTCGTGAAGTTTGGTCGCTTGAATCTCCCGCGCCCTTGGACAGCGGGGTGACCACTTCAGCCATAGACTTCACCTCACGCCCAACCGCACACAGCTGCTTGTTCACCAAGATGACGACCAAAATAAAGCCAAGTGTGAGTACGCTAACGGCCAAAAGAATGCGCTTTAACATGTGCTAGAATTTCGGAAGATGAAGGTCTTTGAACGTAAATTAGAGTTCACGATGAGTCTGTAGCAAACTCACCGAGGAACACGATTTTAACAGACGAATCCGTGTGAATCGCCGATCCATTGCGGCGCAGAAAACAAAAGCGCCACCCAGTCGCCTACGCGTGCGCCGCAGTTTTTAACGTGCACCTTTGCAGCGAGTCGTATCTCATAGTGATTGTTTCGAAAATTTTTAGCCTCATGAAATACACAGTAACCCGTCTCATTCTTGCTGCATCAATTCTTTCGGTCTCCGCCGCGTTTGCAGCCGACCCCTCCGAAATTGCAGCGCATGCCAAGTCCTACACGACAGCCGGCGAAACCGTGCTAGCAATGGTGAACAGCAAGAAAGTCGACTCAGAAGCTGTCGCGAAAAAGACGGACACGATGGTTGCCGACGGGATGTGGATTGCTGAGGAGTATCTTAAGTTGAAACCGGAAGCCGCTAAGTGGTTTAAGGCCGTTTTTGATAATA
Organism: uncultured Spartobacteria bacterium; assembly: GCA_903919125.1. Taxonomy (GTDB): domain Bacteria; phylum Verrucomicrobiota; class Verrucomicrobiia; order Chthoniobacterales; family Chthoniobacteraceae; genus Chth-196. The sequence continues at coordinate 32,516 of CAIXGS010000072.1, forward strand.
TTCCGGCTATCAAGAAAATGCCCTACGAAGAAATCGAGAAGAACTGGCATGACGGCCACCATTTTGACGGCAAAGAAAAGGAAATTGGAATCAACCACCAAGAAGAAAAAAACGAACATTTTCGCGACCCCTTGGATTCAGTGACTCACGCGCTTTTGGTTCAGCGTGCAGCGAAAGATTTTAGCACCAAACCAGATGAGGAAAGTCTCAAGCGTATGAAATCAGATACCGCGGAGGGACTTGAACAGTTCAAAAAGGCTGTAGCCGTTGTCTCCAAAAAGTAGGCGCGAAGGAAAGGCGCGAAGGGGAAGGGCACTTTAGCGTAACCGAAAATGACCTCAAGAAGCCGTATTAAGCGCACGCAATCCGATCGACGCGCGCAGGAGTGCAGGTGGAAGCTCTTGTTAAAAGGATGACAGAGTAAAAGTAACGGGAAGAAGGCCGAAGGGTCCGCATGAGTAGGCCACGGCGGGTTCCAAGTCTAAAGGCCATCGATTTGAGTCCGCCGCTAAACGTGAATCGGTGGACTGCAATGGGTAGAACCCCTCCGTGGCGCAGCTAACCAAAAAGGCGTACTTGTTTTGCATGAAAATACGCTTGTTTTTGGCATTCATAATGTCCCTTTCGCTGGTTGCCTGCGCCAGTGGACCAGCGGCCCGTAGGGACACCGCTATCGGGGCCCTGGGAGGAGCCGCAGCAGGAGGTCTGATCGGCGGAAGTTTTGGCAGTGCTGCCGTGGGTGCAGGTATCGGCGCCGTTGGCGGAAACATTATTGGGGGATCGCAGGACCAGGGTAATCGTCGTAGATAAACGCAAGCATTTGAGCAAATGCGTCGGTCAACACGGTGATCGTACCTTGGAAAAGGCCTTGAGCGGGTGAACCTCGCTGCGAGGCGAACTCGTGATGTCCTCGGTGCGGATTACACGAGGTTGCAGCAATTTAATCGCCGCAGCAGGCGGACGAGAATTTCTCGAGAACTTTTTCAATGACTTCTCGAGTTTCGCCAGTGCGCTTCTGAATGCGGCCGAGCAATTCCTCCTGCTTGCCTTCGACGAATTGGAGGTCGTCGTCTGTGAGCTTCGCCCACTTCTGTTTCAGTTTGCCCTTGGTAATGTTCCAGTCGCCTTTGATTTCGAGTTTGTTCATTGTCGTTTGGGTTTGGATTTGATGCGCCACCGACCCCCAGAAGAAGTCCTTGCTGGGTTGATGTGCAGGTTGAAACTACAGCTTCGGGCTGACCTTCTGCTATGGGGTGTAACCCGACTCAACGAGGGTGAAGGGTGTCTCTTCCTTCCGCAGAAAGGGTCCGAGCTAAGCGGAGATTCCTACAATTGGTCGCCCTTAATCAGAGTCCCTGCGGTTTTTTCGACGACCGCAAAAAGCGCTACCGCTGCTCCGGCGCAAGTCCGACGGTCCCGCCAGCAAAACGCGGTCCAGAACCTCCACCCGCTTGTGCGTACGCACGAATCCTAGAAGTCGCCCCAATATTGCAGAGCTCGACTCCAAGGAACCCATAAAAATCCAGCACCTCCAATAGGCAATCGGGTAGAGAACCCTCGGTCGCAAGGCTGGAAACCCTCACTGCGCTAAACAGCATCTTGGGAGTCTCCTGCGATAGGGCACATGCACCTCACCGCAATGCGAGTGACGATAACTATGTAAGCAGCGGCGATGCCGGGCAATGTCTCGATAGTGCCAATGCAACCTCGTCAGAACATCTCAAATGAAACGAACCAAGCTGCTTCTCGCTTTAACCATTGCCTGCCCGATTTGGGTACTCGCAGCGGATGACAAAACTGCCCCCGACAATACTGGGAAAAACGAGCGGGATAAGAACCACCAAACACTCACGCCCGGAGATCAGTCCGAGCGCCCCGAGGACGTAAAACTTACCCAGTCGATTCGACAGGCCATCATGAAAGACAAGGTTCTGAGCATCACAGCTAAGAACATCAAAATCATCACAACAAGCGGCAGGGTCACCCTCCGTGGCCCTGTGAATAACTTGGTAGAGAAAACCAAAATTCACGATCTTGCTAGAAGTGCTGCCGGCCAGGTGCCCGTGGACAATCAACTCGAAGTCAAACCCTCTCGTTAGTCCCAATCACACAACTTCAATCCCACGTATTATGTCTAAAACAGCCGTATTTTGCATCACCAATTCCCGCGCACAAACTGAACGTATCGTCGAACAGTTAACTGCTGCCGGCTTCGTCTACTCGGATATCTCCGTTCTTATGCCTGCCTCTGAGGCGCGCCAAGACATCGGCCATGTTAAGACCTCCAAAGCTCCCGAAGGCACCGCTACAGGAGCTGCCACCGGTGGACTCGCCGGCGGAGTCTTAGGGCTTCTAGCGGGAATTGGATCCCTTGCCATTCCCGGTGTGGGTCCTCTAATCGCAGCGGGACCAATTTTAGCTGCGTTAACCGGAGCTGCTGTCGGTGCCACAGCCGGGGGCGTTGTAGGTGGTCTAATCGGCCTAGGTATTCCCGAAATCGAAGCAAGAATCTATGAGGAAGAACTCAAAACTGGCAACTTCCTCGTCTCGGTTCACACAACAACCAGCGACGAGGTCACTCGCGCCAAAGATATCTACAAAGCAGAAGACGCCGAAAGTATTTCTTCGACCAGTGAGGTAGCCGTTCCCGCGCACTAACCAAATCCGGTCAGATAGATCCGGGTAAGACCACTTCGGTGGTTCAGCCCCTTACGCCCATCCCGTGCAATCATGCACAGGATGGGTTTCTGTCGTTTCTAGCACGAGGACGCCAATCAACCCTTTGTCTGCCAGAGAGCCACAACATGAAATTACGCAGTGTAAACCACGCTCGCGCCCATGAGAGTCCGACAATGCTCACAGCCATCAGAATTGTGAAGGCGCCTCGCATACTTCGGGTTGTGGGTATTTAACCCTAGACGAAGCGCGCCTAAAATCGTTTGGTTTAAATGTGATAACGCGAATTGAGTTTGTTCTGTCATGGTCGTTTTTGTTTGGCTCGTTGACGGCCCTCCCAGCGGCTGAAACACCTCGGCCACCCAATATTATTTTTATCCTCAGCGATGACCTCGCCCAAGGAGACCTCGGGTGTTACGGCCAGAAACTCATTCAAACTCCAAACATTGACCAAATGGCCAAGGAAGGGACCCGGTGCACTCAGACGTATTGCGGGACCAGCGTCTGCGCACCGAGCAGGGCGTCGCTCATGCTAGGAAAACACACGGGGCATTCTCCGATTCGCGCAAACCGGGAAATCGGGAGAGAAGGACAAATGCCATTACCGCAGGATAGCTTCACCGTGGCACAGTTGTTAAAGAGCGTGGGTTATCGGACTGCATGCATCGGAAAATGGGGGATGGGAATGTTTGAGACAACAGGGAGCCCGCTCAAGCTCGGGTTCGACCATTTCTTTGGGTACAACTGTCAAAGGCACGCCCACAGTTATTTTCCAAAGTACTTGTATAACGATGATCAGCGCGTCGACTTACCTGGAAATGACGGCAACGAAAAAGTGGAGGGAAAGGGCGCCATTTATTCCCAGAACCCTATTTCTGAGGAGACATTAAATTTTGTGAGGTCGAACAAAGACGGGCCGTTCTTCCTCTTCTATTCCGTGACACTACCGCACGGGTCATTCCAAATTGATGATCAAGGAATCTACAAAGATAAACCTTGGTCCGAGGAACAGAAAAATTACGCGGCCATGGTGACGCGTCTGGACGCGGATGTTGGGCGGCTGATGGCGTTGTTGAAGCAACTCAACCTTGATGAAAAAACTCTCGTGATCCTCTCGGGCGACAACGGTTCGTCTTTTGCTCCACAGTCATCTTTGGGAAAATTATTTGATCAGGCAGCAAATGGAATGCGCGGCTTCAAACGCGCGCTGTACGAGGGCGGTCTGCGAAATGCAGGCATCATTCGATGGCCGGGCGTTGTGCCACCAGGCCGTGTGAGCGAAGAACCTTGGGCGTTCTGGGACTTTCTCCCGACCTGCGCGGAGCTTAGTGGCGCAAAGATACCTGCTACCGTGCAAATCGACGGGCTTTCGATTGTGCCGTTTCTCAAGGGAGGCAGTGTGCCGAAGCGTGACTTTTTTTATTGGGAACTGCACGAGGGCGCATCGATCCAAGCGGTGCGATGGGGGGATTGGAAAGCAGTTCGCAACGGACCCTCAAAATCCATCGAGATTTACGATCTTAAAAATGATGTTGGAGAGACGATGGACCTTGCTTCCCAAAAGCCGGAACTGGCATCCAAAGCGGAATCCCTGATGGCCGCTGCGCACGCTGATGATTCCAATTTTCCGATGCGCGATAAGAAAGAGAATAAAGGCGTACCCCTCGGGAAATAGGCGCTTTGATCAGCCAAGGTATCGCAAGATGCTTCTTCATATCCCGCGCCTTGAATCCATGGGCGCGTTAGAAAAGACCATTTTTCAAAAAGAAATGGCACTCTTGGGAGCTTTTTTGGGAAAGCTTGTGTACCCCCATGAGTCCCGAACCTCCCTCTCGCACTGAACAGCTTGTCCTGCTGCTAACGCAGAATCAGGAACCCCTGTTTCGGTACATCTTCAGCTTGGTGAGCTCTGAGGCGGATGCTCGGGACATTCTCCAAGAAACCAGTTTGGCACTATACAGGAAGTTTGATCAGTATGAGACTTCTCGCCCCTTTCTTCCTTGGGCTTATCGGTTTGCGTATTTACAGATCCAGAAGCACAGGGCGAAATTTGCGCGCTCGCCACTGCTGTTTAGCGAAGATCTGATCCATTTGCTCGCGCTTGAGCGGGAGCAAATGGAGCCCGAACTCGATCTACGTCTCCAATTTTTAGATGAGTGTTTGGGCAAACTAACACCGCACGACAAGGAGCTTGTCGCCAGCCGCTACGCACTGCGTGAAAGTGCCGAGGAGATGATGCAACGGTTTGCAATGAGCCGCCGCACCCTCTTTAGGAATCTGGGACTACTGCGGCAACGGCTACACGACTGCATCACACGCCAAATCCAATCTGAGGCACTCACATGAACCTTAAATCACTCATTGAGGCCAAGCTCGATGGCGAGATCACGCCTGAACAAAACGCGAAACTCGAAGCCATTTTAGTGGGCGACGGAAATGCGCGACGCCTTTATCTAGAGCTGGCGGATCAACATGCGCGCTTGCTTCAAAGATCTGATTCGCCAAGCGAAAGACCTCAGCGTTCGCACTCCTACCTCCGCACGATTCGGTGGCGAACTTCAGCCTTCATCGCTTCTGCGGCAGCGATTGTTTTGCTGGCCTTTGCGGTGTGGTCTCATAAACCCATCGCCTCCGAGGCGACCTCTTATGGAGCAGCCATGCTCAGTCAGACTTTGGATGCTGAGTTTACAGAAACAACACTACGCAGTGGGGACACCATTGCACCGGGGACTCTCACATTAAACAAAGGCGTTGTGCAGATAGAGTTCTTCAGCGGAGCAACTGCGTTGATTGAAGGTGCTACGCAAATCGAGATCATTTCCGCATGGGAAGCGCGTTGCATAAAGGGTCGCGTGCGGGTTCATGTGCCACCAGCGGCAAAGGGATTCCTCATGCATGCGCCCGATGTGAAGTTAGAGGATCTGGGTACGGAGTTTGCGATGAACGTGGTTGGCCAAGACAGCGCTGTGCACGTCTTCGACGGAGAGGTCATCGCTCATGCAAAGAACAAAGCTCCTGCCAGTCTTAAGGCAGGAATGTCTCTGAGCTCGTCGAAGGCCGTCGTGACACCCGAGGATTTTCTTCCCATCAGCGAACTGCAAAGCCTGATCAAGAAACGTGAAAAACTTCATTCTGAGCAATGGCAGCATTGGTCCATGGAGGCGCGCAAAGACAACCGCCTCATTGCTTACTATCCTTTCAAACATTGGGACGATGATGGCTGGGACCGTATGGTCAACAATCTAGCCCAACCCGTTGTACTCTCGCGAAACGGTGGCGCGGTCGGCGCACGCTGGACGCAAGGTCGCTGGCCAGGGAAGGAGGCATTAGAGTTTAAGAGGCCTGGCGACCGCGTCCGAATGAACCTGGATGGCACTTATGCGGCACTCACTTTTGCCTGTTGGGTGAAAGTGGATTCTGTAGATAAAAAGTACAACTCCCTCCTGCTCACGGATGGTTACGAGTCCGGCGAACCGCACTGGCAGATTTACGAAGACGGCAGCCTCTTGTTCTCCATCGGCTACGCAGGCCCGGGAGAAAAACGCATCACTGCGACAACCAATCAGATGTATTACAGCAAGCCCGTATTCGGCCCTGACAGCCTCGGACGGTGGCATCATCTTGCGGTGACCTACGACAATGCCTCTGGAACGGTAGTGCAATACTTCGATGGCCAGGAAGTGGGACGCGAGGTCTCTCCACTCCATCAGCCCGGTCGCCCCATCGGCTTCGGTCCCTGCGAACTCGGCAATTGGGGCCTACCAACACAAGGCCATCAATTCCCCATCCGAACCCTAAACGGCGCAATCGATGAGTTCGCCATTTACCAAATCGCACTCTCTAGCGCGGAGATTCAAGCAATGTTCGAACAAGGAAAACCCTAGTGGAGCAATGTCTCCGAAAAATTCAGTCACCCAGGCCCATGACCAATAACCCATTCAATACCCAAATCGCCCTCGTCACCGGAGCTAATGACCCTGAGGGCCTTGGCTATGGCATTGCACGCGAACTTATCGAATATGGGGCGACGGTTTATTTCGGCTGCCGATTGGATACCCAGGTACAAGCGCTGGCCGAACCACTGCAATCGTTCGGCACTTCTGCACGGGCGATTCAGCTCAATGTGTCGGACCCGGAGAGCATCACCCGGGCCTTTCAGCAGATCGAATCCGAGGCCGACCGCCTCGACATTCTGATCAATAACGCGGGCGACGGGGCGAACTGCTCCGCGCTCAACGAGACCGCTGGGCAGTGGGACCGCATCATGACGGCGAACGCCCGTGGTCCGTTCCTTTGCTCGCAGGCCGCAGCACGCCTGATGCTTCCGCGGAAGTATGGGCGCATCGTGAACATCAGTTCCCAGGCCGCGAGCGTGGCCATCATGAACCATGTGGCCTACTCCTCCTCAAAGGCTGCGCTGAACATGCTGACCAAAAGCATGGCCCTCGAATGGGCTCCACTTGGCATCACCGTTAATGCCGTGGCTCCGACCTACCTGATGACTCCAGGCACCCGTCCCCACCTAGAGCAGGCGGAATTCCGGGAATCCGTTCTCGCGCGAATCCCAGTGGGCCGCGTCGGCAGCATCCACGACATTGCCCACGCGGTACGCTTCCTTAGCCACCCTGACTCCAGTCTCATCACTGGCGAAGTGCTGATGGTCGATGGCGGCTGGACTCTGGCTTGAGTCATTTTTCATCGGACCTCACATGAAGATTATATTAGGAATCCTAATGTGCCTCGCTGCCATCGCGCGGGCACGAGCACAAAACACCGATGGCGAACTTCTGTTTGTCCGCCGCATCGCTCCGCTTTTCCACGAGAAGTGCCTCGCGTGTCATGGCAACGACGAGGCGAAGATCAAAGGTGGCCTCGACATGAGGACCCTTGAGTCCACGTTAAAAGGCGGCGACAGCAAGAAGCCCGGGTTTATTGCCGGCAAGCCCGAGAACAGTCCGCTGTATCTGGCGGTCACACGCCAGCACGATGACTGGGAACCGATGCCCCCGAAGGAAGCGGACAAGCTCTACGCAGAGCAGAACGGTTGGATCAAAGACTGGATTACGGCTGGCGCGCCCTGGCCCGATAGCGTGCGTATGCAGGTCCTTGCAAAAGCAAATGAAGCGAAGTGGTCCGCGGAAGATGGCGTTGTCGTGAAGACATCCGGCGGCCTTTCCCCGGAGTGGACGAACAGGAAATACAAACCCGAGGGCTTGTGGGCCTATCAGCCAGTAAAGAAGCCGACGCCGCAAGCGGACAGCGGGAATCCCATCGATGCCTTTATCGCGGCGAGATTGCCCGCCGGCCTCACTCTAGCACCGATAGCCGACCGCGTGACGCTCATTCGCCGCGCGACGTTTGACCTCATCGGTCTGCCTCCAAAGCCCGAAGAAGTAGAGACGTTCCTGAAAGATCCGCGCTCCGACGCAGAGGCGTTCGCCACTGTCGTAGAGCGGTTGCTGCATTCGCCCCATTACGGCGAACGCATGGCGCAGCATTGGCTCGACGTCACGCGCTACGCGGATTCGTCGGGCTTCTCGAATGACTTTGAGCGCGGCAATGCGTGGCGTTATCGCGACTACATCGTACGCTCGTTCAATGCGGACAAGCGCTACGACCAATTCGTGCGCGAGCAGATTGCAGGTGATGAAATCGAGCCGAATAATCCAGAGATGCTCGTCGCCGCCGGCTTCCTGCGCATGGGGCCGTGGGAACTGACCGGGATGGAAGTTGCGAAGATCGCCCGGCAACGTTTTCTGGACGATGTAACCAACAGCGTGGGAGAGACCTTCTTGGCGCACTCGCTGCAATGCGCCCGCTGTCACGATCACAAGTTTGATCCCATCCCGACGCGCGATTATTACTCTGTCCAAGCCGTGTTTGCGACGACGCAAATCGCAGAGCGTAACGCCTCGTTTTCGCCCTCTGAAAACACGAGCGGCTTCGAGGAGAAAAAGTTCCTCGAGATGCGACGTGCCGAACATCTCGCCGAACTTGCCAAGCTTGACGAAGTCCTGCTTAACAATGCAACCCGCTGGTTCGTTGAAAAAAACAAAGACGCTGCGGCGTGGAACGGAGCCGTCGAGGAGGCCAGGGCCAAGGCGCCCACCAACAAAAACGGTTTCCCTGATGTATTCGCCAAAGCACGGGACAGCCTCCGAAAACAGAATGTCCCAGAGGCCGAGTTCCCTCCGAAACTTGTCGGCTTCACTCCAGAGCAGTTCGGGCTCAAACGCGTCGCCCGCAAAGGCCTCGAACGCCTCCAATGGGAACTCGACCGATACGAGCCGGTGGCCCTGTCCATTTACAATGGCCGAACGCCGCAGGTTGTTAGCATCGTCTCACCCTTCCGCATGCCAGGAAACCGCATGACCACGGGCGACTTGGAGAATACTTGCATACTCACGGGGGGCGATCCGTTTGGCTCGGGCGAAAAGGTGAACCCTGGCGTGCTGAGCGTTCTGGGTGCCGCCCAGAAAATGCCGATCCCCGACGCCATCGAAGGCCGCCGGAAAGCCTTCGCCGATTGGGTGGCCAGTGAGGAGAACCCCCTCACCACCCGTGCCATCGTGAACCGCGTCTGGCTATGGCATTTCGACCAGCCCATCGCCGGCAATCCAAATAACTTCGGCAGCACTGGCAAAAAGCCGACGCATCCAGAACTCCTCGACTGGCTTGCGGAGACCTTTGTGGAGAAAGGCTGGAGCTTCAAAGCCATCCACCGAGCCATCATGAACTCTGAGGCGTATCGGCGCAGTGCGTTGCACCCCGATTTGAAAATGCTCGCGGAAAAAGACCCCACCGGCATCAGCTTCGCCGTCTTCAAACCTCGCCGACTCACCGCCGAAGAATTGCGCGACTCCATGCTTATGGGTACGGGCGAACTCAATCCCGCGCTCGGCGGCATTCCCAATCGGCCTGAGATCAATCTCGAAGCCGCCATGCAACCGCGCCAAGTCATGGGCACCTTCGCCTCCGCGTGGACGCCGAATCCGCTGCCACAGCAGCGCCACCGCCGCTCGCTTTACGCGTTGAAGATTCGCGGGCTTCCCGACCCGTTACAGGAAGTCTTCAACGCGCCCGCGCCGGACTTTTCCTGCGAGCGCCGCGAAGCCTCCACAGTCACGCCGCAGGTCTTCAGCCTCTTTAACGGCCAAGGTACGCAATCCCGGGCCCTTGCCCTCGCCAATCGCGCGATGAAGGAGACGCAGAGCGATGAACAAGCGCTCACACGCATCTTCCAGCTCGCCTTCTCCCGTCCGCCCAACGCCTCGGAAAAACAAGGCTGCCTCGCGCACTGGCGCGACATCGAAGCGCTGCTCGGCGACCAAATTCCGCCAACTCAAAAGCCGCCGCTCGAAGTCCGTCGCGATGCCATCGAGGAAAATACGGGAGAGCGGTTCTCGTTTAGCGAAAAGCTGCACGCCTATGCCGAGTTCGTGCCCGATCTCCAACCCGCCGATGTTACTGCCCACACCCGCGCCCTCGCCGATGTGTGCCTCGCGCTCCTAAACTCCAACGAGTTTGCTTATGTGTATTAGCATTTTAGACCAAAAGGTCGCGCAACCTCCCCGTGACGTCCGCGCGATTCAGCGAGCCCTCGGCAACCGCGAGCGTAAGGCTTTCCCAGTCGTCACCGTCCGGAGCGAGTGTGAACCCATTGAGTCGAAGAAATACAAGACACGCTCCAAGCGCTGCTCTTTTGTTGCCATCGATGAACGGATGGTTGCTACAGAGGTAAAACAAATAAGCCGCTGCGACATCTACGGCATCGCTGAAAGGCGACACACCACCAAAACTGGCTTGCGGAGCGGCAATGGCGGATTCCAACAGCGCGTAATCCCGAAGGCCCTCGGAACCGCCAAACTGCGCGATGGCCTCGGCATGAATCTCGAGGACGATCTCAACCGTCAAATGAAGACAATCGTTAGCAGAAGTCCTCATGCGAGGCGTTTCATGGTTCTGGAATATTGCTTCATCGTATCCTTGATGAGAGACGTAATCTCCTCGCGTGGAGGCATTGGAACGATAGGTGCGACGGTAATCGTCCCACCGCGATGTACCTCCACGTTCACCTCGTCGCCCACCTTAAGACGCGCAAGTTGCAGAAGCGCGGAATCAAAGATGATTCCCTGAGAGTTACCGATTTTCGCGATCGTTTTAATCATAACGTAAAACTACGTATTACTACCTCTTTTGTCAATACTCCCCATGAGCCATTCTCCCTTCTTTCCCTGTGCCGGCGACCGCGCTTTACACGCGCCAACGCGCCGCGGCTTCCTCTACAGCCTGGGCGCCAGCCTCGGCAGTGTCGCCTTCAGCTCCTTGCTCGCCGAAGAGGCCAAGAAAAATCCCCTCGCACCGACGCAAGCCCACTTCCCAGAGGCGAAGGCCAAAAACGTCATCTTCCTCATGATGGAAGGCGGGCCCTCGCACATCGACACCTTCGACCCGAAGCCCGTGCTCACGAAAATGCACCTCCAAGAGTTCGTGCGCGACGGAAAGCAGGTATCTGCCATGCAGGGCGGCAAGCGTTACTACGTGCAGAGCCCGTTCAAGTTCGCCAAACATGGACAGAGCGGCGCGGACATGGCCGAAAACTGGACAAACCTCGCCAAGGTCGCCGATGACATTTGCTTCTTCCGTGGCTGCACCGTGGACAGCGTCAACCACCCGACGGCCATGTATCAAATGAACTGCGGCAACCGTTTCGGTGGCGATCCCGGCATCGGCGCGTGGATCAACTACGGACTCGGGACGCTCAATCAGGACTTGCCAGGCTTCATCGTGTTACCCGAGGTTAGTTATCCGCAAGGAGGTGCCGCGAATTGGAGCAACGGCTACTTGCCTGCGAACTTCCAAGGCACGCCTTTGCGCGCGAAGGGCTCGCCCATCTGGGATCTCACGCCGCCGCCCGGTGTGAGTGAAGCACGTCAGCGCAAGAACCTCGACCTCATCGCGACGCTCAACGGTGCGCACGCCGCACAGCATCCCGGCCACGACGAACTCGCCGCGCGCATGGACAACTACGAGCTAGCCTTCCGCATGCAAATGCAGGTCCCCGAAACGCTCGACCTCTCCAAAGAAGACGCCAAGACCAAGGAACTCTACGGCATCGGCAACGACGCCACCGATTCCTTCGGCCGCAAATGCCTGCTCGCCCGAAAGCTTATCGAGAAAGGCGTGCGCTTCGTGCAGCTCTACAACGGCTCCTGGGACAGCCATGACTACATCGAGCGCGCCCACGGCAACCTCGTGCGTGGCGTGGACCAGCCCATCGCCGCTCTCATCACCGACCTCAAACAGCGCGGCCTCCTGGAGAGCACGCTCATCGTCTGGTGCGGCGAATTCGGCCGCACACCCGACAACGGCGTGCGCGGCGGCACCGCCTACGGTCGCGACCACAACGCCAACGCCATGACCATCTGGCTCGCCGGTGGCGGCTGCAACGCCGGTCACACCATCGGCGCCACCGACGAACTCGGCATGGCCGCCGTCGAAGGCAAAGCACATATCCGCGATTTCCACGTCACACTCTTGCGCCTCCTCGGCCTCGACGACAACAAACTCACGTACTACCACGCCGGTCGCTTCAAGCAGCTTAGCCAATTCGGCGGCACGGTGATCAAGAACCTGATCGCGTGAACTCTCTTTCCACTCCAGCCATGAAACTCATCCAGAACCGCCTGCCCACCGCCCTGCTACTCGCATAGTTCGCTGCGCTGGGAGCGGTAGAACCCACAGCGCAACAAAACTCTGCGGCCTCGCAATGGTCGTACGCAAACGTCTTCGCGAAGCAGGTGCTGGCGAAGTTCCCGTTCAGCTTCAGGCTCCCGTTTTCTTCAGAATGACGTAGCGAACTTCAATCGCTTCTTTCCCAGGTATTTTGAGCGCGCGCAGCACCAGTTGACCGCTCTCAGCTGGCAAAGAAATGTTTCCGACAACCAAGGGTTTGAAGTCTTTTACATCCGATTCCTGCGCGCGCGGAGAACGGTCTTTTTCTGGACCGTACGGAGCCGGATCATGGACATCCGTCACCGTCTTATGGATCTTGATCGAGGCGGGGTTTAACTCGGCATCCCCGAAGCTTAACTCAAGCTCAGCGCCAATGTTTTCAGCTTTGCACGTATAATAAATCTGGGCCTCGTAAGTGGCCTTTTCACCCACCTCTATGTCCCAGGTGATACGATCCGAAAGACTAGTCCAATGCGTAAAATACGAGCAATTGGGAGCCTTTGCGCTCCGTTGAATCGTCCCGTGCGCCACTCCATCCCGAGCGGGCAACTGCGTGGTCGTGGCGTATCCCACGGGATAAGGTCGTGGAGCATCCGATCCAAAAGTACGCGGCAATTCAGAAGCAAATTGGGCTGCAACCGCCTTAAGACGATTGACTTCAGCGAAGTGGGCACCAGCAACATTACGGGTCTGCCCAGGATCGGCCTCCATGTCATAAAGCGCGCCTGCAGCATCGAGGCGAAATCCCTGTGAACGAACGCTTAATTGCGTCTTTTTCCCGCCAGCCTGCATGGAAATAATCTCACGTTCGGGCCAATCCGCAGGCCGCGCGCCGTGCTCGATGAGAAGCGGTTTCAGGCTACGACCATCAAGGGGCTTGGATGCTGTAAGCGGCACCTTGGCGAGATCAGTCAGCGTCGGCAGAAGGTCGATGGCACCCGCGATTTGCGGAATCTTAAGCCCCGCAGTCACGTGATTGGGCCAGCGGATAAAAAAGGGCACGCGCACGCCCCCTTCGTCCAAGCTGCCCTTTTTGCCCTTCATCCCTCCGTTCCAGCGCCAGTGACTGGGGCCGTTATCGCTAAAGTAAACAACGATTGTATTCTCCGCGAGCCCAAGCGATTCGAGTTTATCCAAAACGCGCCCAACGTTCCAATCGATGTTCTCGCACATTGCCAAGGCCGCCCGCGTATTGATTGGATCATCCTCTTTCGGCCTAACGCTTTGTTGATGGATAGTTGCTCCGTCAAATTTCGCATAAAAACGATCCGGCACCTGCATCGGTGAATGCGGGAGGTTGTAGGGAATATAACAGAAAAACGGGCGCTTTTGATTTTGCTCGATGAAGGACACGGCGTGGTCGGTTAAATCATCGGCTATGAAGCCGTTGCCCCTGACTATTTCCCCGTTGTGATCCATTTCAGTGTCGAAATAGTGGCCCCAGTGCCCCGAACAAAAGCCATAGAACTCCTCAAATCCACGCGCATTCGGATGATACGGGTGCTGCGTTCCGTTGTGCCATTTCCCAAAAGCCCCGGTTGCGTAACCCGCACTTTTAAAAATTTGCGCGATCGTTGTCTCGTCTAAGTTGAGTCGCTCTTTGCCCTCGCTAACACCACTCACCCCAGTGCGGCCAAAATAACGGCCCGTTAGAAATTCAGCCCGCGTGGGAGAACAAACTGGGGAAACAAAGAATCTGTCCACGGTGGCTCCCGTGCGAGCAAGGCTGTCTATGCGCGGAGTGGAGATGTCGACATTACCGTTCACACTCAAATCGCCCCACGCTTGGTCATCGGATAAAATGACCACTATATTTGGACGGTTTTCCGTTTGGGCATGAAGCGAGTTCCATGGGAGGCCCGAGCAGAGTAAGCCCAGAAAAAAGAAAAGGCCGGTGAGTAGATTTTGAAACTTCAGCGTACCTTTGCTCTCAACCTGAGCAGCAAACGGGCCCGTCGTGTTTAGGGAGGGAACGATCGTGGACATGGATATGATAGTAGAACCAAGAATGATACGGAAGAACGCCAAATTCCAAAATCACAGAGCCACCTTCGAGTGTTCCATAGCATAATCTTGTCCTCAACCCTGTTCTGACTTTCCCCTCTGGAACGTTGCAACAGACAAAGCTCACCTGTCTTTATACAAGGCACATCTCCCCCTATGAAAAAAATAGCACTCCCATTTGCTGCGATCGCACTCCAAATGGCCGCCTTCGCGACATTTGCACAAAACACCCCAGACCTCAGCCCTGCCCCGACGGCGTCTCCCCCACAAATTCAGGACATCGAGGGATGGGAATTACACATCCACCCGAGGCTCTTGAAGGATTCGCCCCAGCAAACCGCCGTCGCCCTGAGCCTGCTAAAGGAACAGCTGGCGCAAATCAACAAGCTCGTTCCAGCCCCGGCTCTGGAGCATCTCCATAAGATCAGGCTCTGGATGAACCCTCCTTACGGGGACAATCGGTCTCCGAGAGCGGAGTACCACCCCAACGCGGGATGGCTCGCTGCAAACCAACGGGATCCGGCCATGGCCAAGTGCGTCGAGTTCACCAACGTGGCGATCTTCGAGGCCGAGAACCGCAGAATGCCCATGCTTGCGCTGCACGAACTGGCGCACGGCTATCACGACCAAGTTGTTGGAAATAAAAACCCTGAGGTGTTGAGCGCTTTCCAAAAAGCCAAGGCGAGCGGCGCCTACAATCAGGTCAAGCGTTGGACAGGAGAACGCTTGGTGCAGGACAAAGCCTATGCGATGACCAATCCTCAGGAATATTTCGCGGAAAACACGGAGGCCTTTTTCGGAAAGAATGACTTCGAGCCCTTCGACCGCGCGGAGCTCAAACGCACGGACCCCGAAATGCACGCCTTGCTCGCCAAACTCTGGGGGGCGAACCCGTAGCCTCATCAGAAGCCGCGCGTTTACGGGCAAAAGGCAAACCCCTTTCGCGCGTCGAACATCGGCCATCGCTGAAAATCACGGCGTTCGTAGTGTGGCCGTGTCGGCGATCTCTATTTCGGCGCGGCGGATTCCGTCCAATAATGCGGCCCAATCGGCGGCTGTCGTCTCCCAACTACTGCTAAAACGCAGAACGCGCCCTGCCGCCCCCGCGCGAAAACCCATCGCTTCAAGAACATGAGAAAGGGCTTCCTTACCACTTGCGCAAGCTGACCCCGTTGAGACCGCAAATCCAAGTTTATCGAGTTTCACAATCCAACGCTGCCGACAATCCACCTCGGGCATGAGCACCGCAACCGTGTTCCAGAGGCGTGCCTCCCCTTCCCCAAAAACGGTGACCTCAGGCAATGCTGCCTTCAAGTTTTGCTCGAAATCCAACCGAAGGCGCAAGCGTGCGTCTACCTCAGAAAGATGTGTCTGACGCTCTCGAAGCGCCGCCACCATCGCCAACACGCCCGCAATGTTTTCCGTCCCGGCCCGTCTACCCTCTTCCTGCGTACCGCCTGTGAGCAGCGGCTTGGTTGTGGGAGGGCATTTCAAAAAACCCACGCCTTGAGTGCCCCCGAATTTATGCGCACAACCACTTACAAAGCAAAAATTTCCAAATCCATCAAGAGGTAGCTTGCCTATCCACTGCGCCGCATCACAAAAAAAAGGCACCTCGAATTCAGCGCAAAGTTCGTGCAATTCCATCCACGGTTGAAGAATTCCCGTTTCGTTGTTTGCCGCCATCACTCCAAGAAAGGCAGGCCGTTCGCCCCGCAACCGTTCACGGACAGCCTCCACTTCAATCACACCAGAAGTACCGACTGGCACCAACCAGTTTCGATCCGCAAAGTGGCGACGAACCGACGCCAAAACGCAGGGATGCTCAATGGCTGAAACCCAAGCTTCTCCCGGACTGACTGCCGCCAGATGCGCCACCGTCATGTTGTTTGATTCAGTCGCGCCGCTTGTCCAAATAATCTCGCGGGGGTCGCACCCGAACCATTCCGCCAACTCTTCCCTCGCCAAAGTGAGTGCGCGATCCGCCCTAGCACCCACGCGATGAGGACTGGACGCATTTCCTGGAAACCGCTGTTGAGCGTCCAACCAGGCCTCCCTCGCTGCGGGAATCAGGGGCGAACTTGCGTTATGATCAAAATAAAGCATCTGGGGATTTTGAAAAATTAACGTTGGCGAAACCGCCTTGCCAGTGGATTAATCTCCGGTGTTCTCACACAAACACGGTCGCTCCTGAAAGGTTTTTACAACGTTTCACGCGCCTTCAATTCAATGTTTTTTTCCAAGTCCCGCATTTTCTGTGTCTGACACTTTATTCTACAAGCGCTCCACTTTTGTGACGCATCTTCCGGTTCAATACCGCTACAGTCCTTCGCACTTCTGGCTGGAACCCGCGGGGCCGAAGCTCTGGAAAATTGGCTTTACGAAGTTTGCAACGAGAATGCTTGGAGAAATAGTGGATCATCAATGGGAAAAAGCGGCTGGCGACCCAGTGAATTCAGGCGAGATTTTAGGTTCCGTAGAAGGATTCAAAGCCATTTCAGACCTTTACTGTGTGGCGGTCGGCAACTTTGTTGAAGGCAATCCAATATTGCGTGAAGACGCGGGTTTAATTAATAAAGATCCTTACGGTAAAGGGTGGCTTTACATCATAGAAGGCGAACCCGACTCCAAATGCGTCGATTTGAACGGCTATAAAGCACTGCTCGACGCCACCATTGATCGCATTCTCGAAAATCAACACTCCCCCGAATGAGTCTTTCTCCCGCCAATCCAGTTTCCCGAGCCCGCTACATTATGATAGGCGGATTTCTCGGTGCCGGTAAAACCACTGCCATTGCCTCATTGGCACTGTATTTAAAAAATAAAGGATTACGCGTCGGCTTAATCACAAATGACCAAGGCAGCGAATTAGTGGATACAGCCATGCTTCGCGCCAAAGGATTTTCCACCGAGGAAATTCCAGGAGGCTGTTTCTGTTGTCGGTTTAATTCTTTAGTCGATGCGGCTGCGAAACTCACCGATACCGTAGCGCCCGACGTGTTCATTGCTGAACCGGTGGGGAGTTGCACCGATTTAATTGCCACGGTGACCTACCCGCTACGGCGCATTTATGGCGAACGTTTTGATGTTGCGCCGCTCAGCGTTTTAATCGATCCCATTCGTGCAGAACGTATCTTCGGCCTGACCGAGGGAGGGAAGTTTTCCGAAAAAGTCCTCTACATTTATCGCAAACAATTAGAGGAAGCGGATCTTATCATAATCGCCAAGTCTGATCTTATTGATACCCAACGTATCGATACCCTGACCCAACGCCTCGCTGCCGAATTTCCCCATGCACAAATCCGTCACGTTTCAGTTCGAGCAGGACTCGGTTTAAACGAATGGTTTGAGGAAATGGCGACCGGTACTCCAAGTCGCCGGGCGGCCATGGCGGTAGATTACGAAACTTACGCGGAAGGAGAAGCTCTCTTGGGTTGGCTGAATGCAACCTTGCAACTCTCGCAAGCCGGCGATGGTTTTGACTCCGACGCCGTCCTTGAATCTTTGGCGACAGAAATTCAACAGCAACTCGTTCCTGCGGAAATTGCTCACCTCAAAATGACACTCAGTCCCGATGCGGGCCTCGGCGACATTGCGGTAATTAACCTCGTGCGCAGCGATTTCGTCCCCGAACTTTCGCTACGTCTTGAAGAACCCGTGCCAAGCGCGCAGCTAATCGTCAATTTACGCGCTGAAGCGTCTCCCGAAACATTGAGCGAGGCCCTTGAAAAGGCGGTTGCCGCCACAGCCGGCAAGTTTCCCTTACTTCGCACACATTTGGAGCATTTGGAGCATTTCCGACCAGGCAAACCAGAGCCGACGCATCGCGACCTGCTTCCCGCTTCAACCGCTCACTGATTTTTAAAAATGAGTGAACCTTCAGAGTCAGCGCGGCTTCTTTATTGTCACTGTCAGTACGCCCAAGTGATTCCCAAAGAGGTGAAAAGTGCCGTTTTGGAGGGGCTTTCTTCTTCGGGTACAGCCTTTGAAGCCGTTGCCGATCTTTGTGAGATGGCGGCCCGTCACGACCCAGCTTTGAAGCGTCTGAGTACCTGCGGACCAGTAAAGATCGCGGCCTGTTTCCCACGCGCGGTGAAAGGGCTTTTTCACCAGGCCGCTGCCGATCTTGATCCAAGATCAAGCGAAGTGATCAATATGCGCGCCCTCTCGGCTCCTGAAGTCCTCGCTCGCCTCCTCGCGCCGGAACTCAATGCCAATTTACCCGTTCGTTCTCCGTCCTCAACACCCCCTAAATCCTAATGGCTCTCCGTGACAAAAAAGCCCTCCGCGTGATTCTTTACGAAGGTCCAGGTGCCGAAACTCTGACCGACAAAGACCGTTTTAACGCACTCTTAACCCTCTTGGAGCGAGGTCACTCCGTCACCCGCACTTCGGGCACACGCGCCGTTTCACCCTCCGACGGTGCGCGTACCCTCGTCTTGGGGCGTTTTACCCAAACTCCCGATTTTTCCGGTGCAGATGAAATTCACGTCGGCGAAATCAACGGTCTGAATACGGCTCAAATTGCTGAGCTGGTGGAAAGTACACGTTCCCAAACGGGTTCAGCAAAGCATGGGGAATGGAAACCTTGGTTTCCTGTAATTGACTACGATCGCTGCACCAACTGCATGCAGTGTTTGAGCTTCTGCCTTTTCGGGGTGTACGGGGTGGATGCGGAGCGCCAGATTCAGGTTCAAAATCAGGACAACTGCAAAACGAACTGTCCGGCGTGTTCTCGAGTCTGCCCTGAAGCAGCGATCATGTTTCCCAAGTATAAAGCGGGACCAATCAACGGCGACACCGTCAGCGATGCCGATTTAAACAAGGAAAAGATGAAGATCGACATCTCTGCCCTCCTCGGCGGCGACGTCTACGAAATGCTACGTGTACGCTCGGAAAAAGCACGTTCACGGTTCGGCAAGGAACGAGATGCGGACAAGGCCCTGAACGAAAGGCAGAAGTGCTTGGTGAAGCTGGCTGAGGCTGGCGACATTCCCGCCGAGGTACTGATGTCGCTCCCTTCGCCCGAGGAAATTGCGCAACGAGCCGAAGTCGCGGCGGCAAAAGCCAGGGCAGCCTTGAGTCCAATCGCGTAAAGATCCTCGGGGCGAGCCCCGAAGTATTTAAGTATGCTGGCGGATTTGAACGCTTAGACGAACGAAGCAAGCTTCGAGGTATTGGACCTGCAAGCGACTAAAAGGATTCGCCGCCCTTAGCTCAAGTCAACCAACCTGCGCGCGGCGCACTTCGGGAGAGTTCGCCAAAATAAACTTAAAAACGGCAATGGGGGATCATACCAAATCTTGAAGAAAACTGGTTCTTCTCTCCCGGGAACGCGGAGCCCTAGCTCCGCTTTGACGCCCCAAAAGCTCGGACAGGCATTGCGGAGCTGGGGCTCCGCGCTCCCAGGTGCTGAGGTCTCTTTAATCATCCAGAAAACTTAAATAGGTGGTATCAGATGCCGGCGGCATCGAAGCTATTTGCCGGTGGTTGAGCGTAGCGACACCACCGGACCACCTCTGCAATCAAGGGCATCCAGGAGGCATGCCAGATTCTCCACGAATGGCCTCCGCCTGTATTGCGCAGATGAACCAGACTAAGCATCCCTTTGACTGGCATCCCTTTGGGATGTAGTTGTATGGGAAGGAATATACCGGTGGTGTCGCTTGCGCTCAACCACCGGCAAATGGCTAAGAACCCTCTGGGTTCAGGCGGCTCCTGAGTCTGTCGACAAATGGGTGCTTGAGAGCGCCGCAATGTCTTTACTGACATCAAAGACAGCCCACCGGGGCACACACAGCAGGCGAGTCTAAAACGAGGTGTTTTCGCGCTGCATCTCGAATTTTAACAGATATTTACATCAAATTTACCGAGCTTTCATCGCCGCATTTAGCATAAAAAAGCCCTATAAACATCCCGCAGGTGAGTAATCTACAGCGTGACGATTGTGTGTTTCACGTCTACTGCTCTTATTGACCCATGTTCCCTGAACTTGTCTCCCGAATCTTAAAAAGCACTGACCCACGCTTGTTGGCAAAGTTTATGTGGAACTTTGGCTTCAAGGGGATGCTCTCCGTGGAGCGTTTCAAGGCGCGTATTAAAAAGGGCGAATACTTCCCGCCTTTTTTGTACCTCTCGATCTTGAATAGTTGCAACCTGCGGTGTCAGGGTTGCTGGGTCGACGTCGAAGCAGAGCGCACCCAAATCGACATCGAAACGCTCAACCGAACGATTGACGACGCAAAAGCCCACGGAAACGCTTTTTTCGGTATCCTTGGCGGCGAACCCTTCATGCATCCTGAGCTGCTGGACCTGCTGGCCGCGCATCCCGATTGTTACTTCCAAGTCTTTACCAACGGCCAATTTATTACCGAAAAAATCGCCCGCCAACTGAGAGTTCTGGGCAATGTCACCCCGCTTATTTCCATCGAGGGACGTGAAATCGTCAGCGACGAACGACGCGGAAAAAAAGAGGTCTTCACCCGCACCCTGCGCGGGCTGGAACACTGTTTGAATGAGCGCATTCTGACGGGAGTCGCAACGAGCGTTTGCCAGACGAACATTGATGATCTGTGCACCGAGAGTTGGCTACGCGAATTGATTTCACGCGGAGTCCATTACGCGTGGTATCACACTTACAGGCCGGTGGGCCCAAAAATGAATCCCCAGCTCGCACTCCGGCCGGAACAGTTGGTGCAAGTGCGCCGGTTCGTCGTCGAGATGCGGGCAAAACTCCCTATCGCACTCATCGACGCCTATTACGACGGAGAGGGTCAAGCACTCTGTCCGATGTCTACTGGGGTGAGCCATCACGTGAGTCCACGAGGAGATATTGAGCCCTGTCCCATCATCCAATTTGCAGTAGAAAACATTAAGGATAAACGCGGCGTGTTCGCCACCATCCGCGACAGTGAGTTCCTCAAAGATTTTCGCGAACTCAGTGCCGCCGAAACCCGAGGGTGCGTCGTATTAGAACGCCCAGATTTGGTGAAACAACTGGTAGTAAAGCACGGGGCACGCGACACCACGTTGCGCGGAACAGCGATGGCAGAACTGGAAGCCATGGAGCCTCGGTTTTCACAGTGGCTTCCCGGAGAAGAAATTCCTGAAAAACACTGGATGTACCGCTGGGCAAAAAAGTACTGGTTTAACGATTTCCACGCTTATTCAAAGGTCACGCCTTCTGCTGCCAACAAAGCGAAAGAACTCCAAAAACGACTGATCGAGAAAAGCGTCCACGCCCCTGTTTAGTGCTCGAGTGCCGTTTTTCGGATCGCGCCCTCACAAATTCCGTTCTACACCGACCGCTTATGCTCTAAGAACTCAGCGTGCTTTGAGTATTCTGAATCTGGCTGCCACTTCTTTGACTTTTTTTCTCCGACTTCCCATTAGCCGCCAGCTACCTGTTACCCCCTCCATTAGAAACCTCCGTCTGTTATGTCGGCCATCCCTTTAACTATACCACGCCCAGTTCCTACAGTGAGCTTTCGTGCTCCTAAAAAGAACATTCCTCAAACGCCCTTCGAGCGCTCCCGAATTCTCGAACGTTGCCGGGCCTATGCCGCTGAACACAACCCAGTTCCTCCTTTGCCCCCGCAGGAGCTTTTAGTACACGCTGATCGTCTTATTAAAGAACTGGGCTGCGATCCAATATACAGAGATTACATAGGGGTCTTAATCAATAACGAGCTCTGGCGCGAACAACTCGCCCGTGTGCCGTTTGAGCGCCGCCTGCTGCTGCTCCCCAAATGTTTACGCGTTGAAAGCAAGTGCCCAGCTCCTTTCGACGAATTTGGCCTTCTTTGCAAACAATGCGGTCTATGTTCCATTCAAGATCTGCAAAGTGAAGCGGAGAGATTGGGTTACGCGGTGCTGGTAGCGGAAGGCTCCGCCATTGTCATGTCGCTGATCCAGACGGGGAAAATTGAAGCCATTGTAGGGGTGAGCTGCCTGAGCGTGTTGGAGCGCGCGTTTCCGTACATGGAAGCGGCTGCAATCCCCGGCGTCGCTATTCCGCTGCTTCAGGACGACTGCATCGATACCAACGTCGATCTGGACTGGGTCTGGGATTATATCCACCTCACCAGCGATGACCAAACTCGGCGGTTGGACCTAAGCCAATCTAGGGATGAAGTCGACTTCTGGTTCACCCCGCTCAATTTGGAGACCATTATGGGGCCTCCTCAGGGAGAAACCGAACAAATTGCAAGACAATGGTTGTGCCGCGCAGGAAAGCGGTGGCGCCCCTTTTTGACTGTCGCGACTTTTCAGGCGTTGCGCACCACGCCGGGAGCACCTTTGCCGGAAGACTTACGCAAAGTGGCCGTAGCGGTGGAATGCTTCCACAAAGCCTCCCTCATTCACGACGACATCGAAGATAACGACACCGCGCGCTATGGCGAAAGGACGTTGCACGAAGAGTACGGCGTCCCCGTGGCACTGAATGTTGGGGACCTTTTAATTGGTGAAGGCTACCGGCTTTTGGCAGCGGCGCAGATCAGTGCCGAACAGAGAGTTGCCATGCTGAAAGTTGCGGCCGAAGGGCAACGCGAGTTGTGTCGGGGGCAAGGTGCCGAACTTTGCTGGGCACGCCAACCCGCACCGCTTAGCACTCTGGAAGTGCTGGATATTTTCCGTAAAAAAACAGCCCCTGCTTTTTCGGTGGCCCTCAAACTTGGCGCGATTTACGCGGGTCAGTTTGAAGAAGTTGAGGATGTGCTGGACACTTACAGTGAAGCTTTGGGGATCGCTTACCAAATTCGCGATGATCTCAGTGATTTGGGCGACACAGGCGAAACCAACGACATCGCCGGATTACGACCGAGCCTCCTACTGGCTGCAGCGTTCGAGCGGGCGGAAGGAGAACAGAAAAACCGGATTAACGCGCACTGGCACCGTCTGTCCACAGAGTCGCCCGCCCAAATTGAGGCTCTCTATCTTGAACTGCAGGCAGACGAACGCTGCAGAAATTTGCTGGAACGCTACAAGGAAGAGGCGGTTCGTTCGCTTCAAGAAGTGGACAACGCTAATCTCAAGGGACTTCTACGCCGCGTGATCGGCAAGATATTCAACGACACCGAAATTAAAGGCTGGTGCAAGGAGTTTACTCCCGAATCCAAGACCGAAGTCAGCAGTCCAGCCTCCAATTAGAAAGATCACGATCCGGCACGCCTCCTTTTAGCATTGTGAGCATCCGACTTGAAATGCTTCAGGTAGCGCGACTGGCGCCCAAGCTTCTGGGAGAGTCGACTCCCTTGGTCGAGGCATTTCTCCAAAGCCAATTTACCCAAGATGGAGCGGGTTGCGACCGGGTAGGTCGGCCGGATCTATATTACACCATCTTTGCGTTGGCGGGGCTACACGCCCTTCAACAGCCCGTAGATACGGAGCGCACCGGAGGGTTTTTACGCAGTTTTGACGACGGCCAGAGCTTAGACTTTGTCCATTTAGGGGCTCTGGCACGGTGTTGGGCGGCACTTGAACCACTGAAACCGTCGGAAACATTAAAGGACGCCCTACTCGCACGACTGGAAGCGCATCGTTGCCCGGATGGAGGTTACGAAGCCGAACTCGGCGCGCCACACGGAAATGCCTACGGGTGCTTTGTGGCACTGGGTGCCTACCAAGACCTTGCGCGCCCCCAACCAGATCCGCTGCGCATGGTTCAATGTCTTAAATTTTTAGAAACACCCGATGGCGCTTGGGCCAACGCCCGTGGCTTAAAACTTGGCTCCACCAACGCCACGGCAGCAGCTGTCACACTGCTACAACAGCTTAATCTTCCGATACATCCCGCAGTTGGCGACTGGCTTCTGGCTCGCCTCCATCCTCAGGGCGGTTTTTTGGCAATGCCCTCGGCTCCCCTGCCAGATCTTCTCTCCACAGCAACCACGCTTCATGCGCTAGCCTGTATGGAAGTTGATCTTCCAAACGAGGCACGCGAAAAGTGTTTGGATTTTATCGATAGTCTCTGGACGAATGAAGGTGGCTTTCACGGCCATTGGGCAGACGAAGCACTAGATGCCGAGTACACTTTCTACGGACTTCTAGCGTTGGGTCATCTGACGCGTTGATTCATGGCCGACTCAATCTTTCAGCTTCAGCCGCACGCCAGTTCCCGCCTGCATGCGGCGTTGCAAAAAGCGACGAACGCTTTGCTCGCTGAACGCTGCGCTGAAGGACACTGGACAGGACGCCTTTCCTCAAGTGCCTTGTCCACTGCCACCGCCGTAATCGCACTAACCCAAGTCGATCCCAAAGCGTATACACCTCAAATTCGAAGCGGGCTGGAATGGCTAGTTCAACATTCCAACCCAGACGGGGGTTGGGGTGATACGGTTTTGAGTAAAAGTAACATCAGCACAACGGCTCTGGTCTGGGCAGCTTTTGGTGCCTGCGCTGCTGATTCCATTTTGCCGGAAGCCGTGGCACGTGCCGCAGCCTGGCTGGAAATTCATGCAAAAGACCGAACTTTGGTTGAAGCAATCACCGCTCGTTACGGCAAAGATCATACGTTTTCCGTCCCCATTCTGATGGTGCTCGCCTTGTCGGGAAGGTTGGGGGAACACGGCTGGAAACAAGTCCCCGCATTGCCCTTTGAATTGGCGACATTACCCCGCTCCTTTTACGGGGCAATCCGCCTTCCGGTCGTCAGCTACGCCTTACCCGCACTCATCGCGATCGGTCAGGCGATTCACCATCATGCCCCGAGCCGCAATCCAATCCTAAGGACCCTCCGCTCGCTCGCTCGTCGAAGTACGCTCCGGATTTTGGAGGCAATTCAACCTCCCAATGGCGGCTTTTTGGAGGCTACGCCGCTGACAAGTTTCGTGACCATGGCTCTCGCCTCCACGGGACTTTTGCACCATCCCGTAACCAATCGCGGAGTACAATTTCTTCTCGAAAGCGTGCGCGAGGACGGTTCATGGCCTATCGACACCAACCTCGCCACATGGGTTTCTACGCTCTCTATCAAAGCGTTATCACATCAACCAGATTGGTCGGATTCTCAATCTCAAGCAGTTTTACGCCACTGGTTACTCGAACAACAATACCAAGCCCATCATCCATATACCGGTGCAGCACCTGGAGGATGGGCGTGGACGAATCTGCCCGGCGGCGTTCCTGATGCCGATGACACCGCCGGCGCGTTGCTCGCTCTTTTGGCGTTAGGAACACCGGATCCGCAAACCTTGAGTCAGGGAAACGCTGGCGTCAGCTGGTTGCTTGGTTTGCAAAACCATGATGGTGGAATTCCCACATTCTGCCGGGGTTGGGGCGCTCTACCATTTGACCGAAGCAGTCCGGACATCACCGCCCACGTCCTGAGAGCTTGGGTTCGATGGCTTCCGATGCTTCAAACGACCCTGCGCACGGCTACATCACGCGCCATTCAAAGGGCCATTCATTTTCTCTCGCGCACTCAAGCGGCCGACGGCTCATGGTCGCCGCTGTGGTTTGGAAACCAACATGGAGCCGACGAGCAAAATCCCACTTACGGTACCACCCATGTCTTGCTCGCTCTACAAGAACTTGTCGCAAGCGACTTTGCGCTCCCCCCTCCGGTCTTTGAGCGTGGCGTAAAATGGCTGCTCTCCGCTCAACACTCCTCGGGAGGATGGGGTGGCTTTATGGGCGGTCCGCCTTCAACCGAGGAAACTGCACTCGCAGTTGAGGCGATTGCGGATCTGGAAAAAGAGGCGGCCCATCGCGGCACTCTGTGGCTGATGGAACACATCGAAGACGGAACATGGAATCAGGCCGCGCCCATCGGTCTTTACTTTGCCAAACTGTGGTATTACGAGCGTCTGTATCCTCTGATTTTTACAGTCGCAGCACTCGGCAAAGTAAACGTCAGCGGAGAGGCATCATCCTCTTAATTATCGCTTTATACCATCTCTTTTAGGTTTATGGATGATTCAAAGCGCTCAGCACCCGGGACCGCGGAGAGAGGGACCAGTTTTCTTCAAGATTTGGTATTAAAAACGAGCGGGAACGGCACCTAATTGCGAACATACCGCAGACGCGATTTCGCAGGCTCTTTGGAGAATCACCTCAGGCGCATCACCGCACAGAATTCCGAGCACCAAAGCCGCAGTGAACGAGTCGCCCGCGCCGACGGTATCGACGACCGTCGTTGGGATACCTGGCTGATCGATGATACCATTCGGCGAAACGAAGAGCGCCCCCTCGGCACCGCGTGTCATCACGACAAGGTGGAGTCCAAATCGCGTGAGTAAAGAGCGCAACGTAGCTTCGGGCTTCGCATCAAGCGCGATACCACAGGCAGTGCCGACTTCGCTCAGTTCCTCATCGCTCAGCTTCAAAACGCTGGCTTGCGCGATGGATTCGCGGATGAGCACCGCATCGTAGAAAGGGCTGCGCAGATTCACATCAAGCACGCGCAGCATCCCTCTTTTACTCGCGAGTCCCATCGCCCGTCGAATCGTCGCACGCGACACAGCACCCCGCTGCCCGAGAGTGCCGAAGTAAATCGCGTCCACCTCCGAGACCTTCGCCTCCAGCGCATCTGTCCAATCGATAAGATCCCAAGCTGAACCCCGATGGATCTCAAAGCTCGGCTTGCCCGCCGAATCCACGCTCACGCCGACGCTGCCCGTGGGCTCATCGGCAATGCGCTGCATAAGCGAGGTTTCAACGCCGAAGCCCTGCAAAATTGTGACCGCCTCGTCGCCGCGCCTGTCGTTTCCGACAGCACTGAGCATCGTCACGTCGCCACCGAGGAGCGCCGCGTGGCAGGCGAAATTCGCGGGTGCGCCACCGAAACGGGCGCCTTCGGGGAAGAGGTCCCACAACACTTCACCGCACGAGAGGATGCGTGGTTTGCGAGGATCAGCGGGCATGGCGAATTTTATCGAGCAACACCGCGCCGAGGATTACGAGGCCGAGGACGACCTTCTGCGTGTAGCTCTCGACGTTGGTGAGGTTCATCCCATTCTGAATTACGGCGATCGTGAACGCTCCAGTGAGCGTGCCAAGCATCTTGCCTTCGCCGCCGCTGAGGCTCGTGCCCCCGACGACCACCGCAGCAATTACGTAGAGCTCATACATATTGCCATACGTCGCGGAACCGCTCTTGAGCTGAGAGGCCATGATCACCCCACCGAGCCCCGCAAGCAGGGCACTTGCGATGTAGGCAAACATCAGTACGCGCTTCACTGGCACGCCGGAAAGGCGCGCTGCCTCGCCGTTCCCGCCCACTGCATAAAGGTAGCGGCCAAGCTTCATCCGGGCCATAAGCACATGCGCCAGCGCATAAAGGACGAGCATGAGCACGACCGCATTGGGCATGCTGAACATATCCGCGCCACGTCCGAGCCAGACGAACGAATCGGGGATTTGGTAAATGGACTGGCCCTTAGCGAGGATATAGGCGAGGCCGCTGCCAACCAGCATCATCGCGAGCGTCACGATGAAAGAAGGAATGGCAAACCGCGTGATCATTGTCCCGGAAAATGCACCGACGATTCCGCAAAGCGCGATTGCCGCGATGCACGCGAGTAGCATCCCGCCTAACGACGCATTCACTCCACCCGCGTAGTCGCGGATGAATCTCGCACAGAGCACCGCGGACAGCGCGAGCAGGCTACCCACGGAGAGATCGATGCCGCCGGTGATGATAACCATCGTCATCCCGACTGCGACGATGGCGATGACAGCGATCTGGTTGGCAATGTTCAGCAGGTTTTCAGACTTCAGAAAATTCGGCCAGCGGTAGCTGCGTGGCATGATCACGCGCGGCTCGCCGAGGGCGGGAAAATTAGTCTTCAAGTCGGAGAAGACGAGCCACGCGCCAGTGACCTGAGTGCAAGCGATGACATCGAGCTTTCCGCCTGCTGCGTTGATTTTCATCAGCGCCTCGCGGGCATCCTTGGGTTCGCCTTTCACGATCGCAACCACCTCTGCGCCAGACGCGGTCAGCGCGCTCTCGATGCTCGCGACAAATGCCGCATCGTCTGGTTGGTCGCTTGCAGCGATCAGCATGCGCGGCGTTTTGCCAAATTGCTGGCCGATCACGGCGACGATCTGTTTCGCGGCAGCCGCGCCTTTGGGCGACTGGTCGCTGTAAGTGACCACGCTGAAAAACGCGCACAGCAGAACGAGCACGAGAATCATGCCGTAGTCGGCGAGGAAGCGGGCATTTTTCATAAGATCAGGCGTGGGCGAGTTTCATGATTTGCTCCTGCGTCGCGCGACGTGCGTCGGCAATTTCGCCTGTCACGCGGCCTTCGTGCATCACGAGGATGCGATCGGCCATGCCGAGCACCTCGGGTAATTCGGAACTGATCATCACAATGGCTTTTCCCGCAGCGACGAGCTCGTTCATTAGCAGATAAATCTCGAACTTCGCGCCGACATCAATGCCGCGCGTTGGCTCGTCGAAAATCAGAACGTCACAGTTTCGTGCGAGCCATTTCGCCAGCACGACCTTTTGCTGATTTCCGCCGGAGAGGTTGCCGGCGCGCTGCTCCTGGTTCGGCACTTTTATTTTAAGCTGCTCCACATAACGGCCAAATTCCTCGCGCTCGCGGCGAGTCTGCACAAAGCCGCGGGTCGAAAGACGGTCGAGATTCGGTAGGCCGAAATTTTCGCGGACCGAATGCCCCAGCACTAGCCCCTGCAGTTTGCGGTCTTCGGTCAGCAAGCCGATGCCTGCTGCAATCGCATCCTGCGGCGAGCGAATCGCTAAGACATTGCCATCGAGTCGGATCTCGCCCGCCTCACGAGGGTCGGCTCCGAAGATGAGTCGCACCGTCTCCGTGCGACCCGCGCCGACAAGTCCGGTGAGCGCGAGGATCTCACCGCGACGGACGCTGAATGAAACATCACGCACTGCTCGGCCTCGCCGCAGGCCGGAGACTTCAAGCCGTGGCTCGGCGATACTCACGGTCCGCGTGGGGAATTCGTCCTTCAGCTCGCGACCAACCATCAGCTCGATCATCTCGTTACGCGTGATCTGCGCGGTAGACCTCTCACCCACATTCTTGCCGTCGCGAAGTACGACCACACGGTCGGTGATGGTGAAGATTTCATCGAGTCGATGGCTGATGTAAATAATGCCGATGCCGTGGCTTTTCAGGTCTCGGATGATTTCAAATAGCCGCTCCACTTCATGCGAAGTCAGCGCTGCGCTCGGCTCATCCATGACAATGATGCGTGCATCGAATGCGAGCGCCTTGGCGATTTCGACCAACTGCTGCTGCGCCGTGGTGAGCCGACAGCACGGGACCTTGAGATCCATCTCCACTCCGAGGCGCTTGAACAGCGCAGCCGCGCGTTCGTACTCCATTTGCTTCGCCACAAATCCGGCTCGTGTCACTTCCTGACCGAGAAAGATATTTTCCACCGCAGTGAGCCCGGGAACGAGATTGAATTCCTGATAAATTACCGCCACGCCGGCGCTGCGCGAATCCTGTGGCGAATGAAACCGGGTTTCGCGACTGTCGATCGTGATCGTACCCTCGTCCGCTCGATGCGCCCCGCCCAAGACTTTCATCAGTGTGCTCTTTCCAGCACCATTTTCGCCGAGCAGTGCGAGCACTTCACCCGCGCGCAGGGTGAGGTCCACACCCCGAAGCGCCTTCACGCCTGGAAAGGACTTCACAATACCACGCATCGCAAGCAGCGGCGCGGCATCGATCATAGGCCCATCGCAGTTTCGAGAGCCTTGCGCATCACCGCCGCGTCCGGGGTGATGCCGGTCCAATATTCCACGCCGACGATGCCCTGGTTCACAAGCATGCCGAGTCCGTCGATGGCGCGACATCCACGCGCAGAGGCATCGTCGAGGAATTTCGTGCGGACCGGACTAAAGACCACGTCGGCGACGACCATGCCGGGCTTTAGTGAAGTCAGGTCCAGCGCGAGTCTTGCTTCCGGTGCGTAAAGACCTATCGATGTGCCGTTGATGACGACGTCCGTGCCTGTAGGCACCGCGTAGTCGCCGCTCCAGACGACGAGTTCGGCATCAAGCTTCAGCTTCTCCCGCAGGAGTGCGACGAGTTCCGCGCCACGAGCTTCGGAGCGGTTCACAATGGTAATCCGTTTCGTTCCAGCGAGTCCAAGTTCGACGGCGATGGCACGCGCTGCACCGCCTGCACCGAAGAGCACGACGGACTTCCCTTTCGGATCGATCGCAGTTTCCAGCGATTTCAGAAAGCCTTTCCCATCTGTGTTTTCGCCAACGAACTTGTCACCACGCCGCACCACACAATTCACCGCACCCATCAATGCGGCGGATTCGCCGAGGCCATCGAGGTGCGGGATAACAGTGACCTTGTGCGGTAGGCTACAATTGAAGCCACGAAAACCCATCGCCTTGGCGCCGCGCACGGCTGCGACGAGATTCTCCGGCGTGACCTCCATATTAACGTAGCGCCAGTGCAGGCCGTGGTGCGCAAAAGCGGCTTCGATCATCGCTACAGTGGGATTGCCCGCTGCGCCCTGCGACATTGAACCGGTAAGTTCGTGGAGAAAGCTGCCTTCGGTCATGGTGTGGGCGCGTTACTTGAGTTCTGGGTCCTTCATCGCGTCCGCCTTGCGGTACAGACTCGTGGGGATGAGTATCTGTGGCGGCAGCGTCTCGCCAATCGAGTGGCGGATGATCGCATCAACGATCTGGACGCCCATCTTGTCTGGAAACTGAATTGGGTCAGCGTAAATTTTTCCGTCCTTAATCGCCTGCTTGCCCTCTGGCTGGCCGTCGAAGCCGATGATGACGACTTGCTCTGTCTTGCCCGCTTTTTCGAGCGCCGCACGCGCACCGAGAGCCGCAGGATCGTTGATAGCGAAGATACCGCGCAGATCCGAGTGCGCCTGCAAAGCATCCTCAGCGGCCCTGTAGCCCATGTCCTTGGCAGCGCCACTCTCCAACTCGGTGACGATGTCGATCTTCGCCTTGCCGCTTGCATTGTGCGCGTTGATGACTTCCGTAAATCCTTTTACCCGAAGCTGACAAGACTCGGCCTGCTTGAAATGCAACACGGCAATCTTGCCGCCGGCTTCGCCCAGCGCCTCGATTATTGCCTGCGCGCCCTCCTTGCCTCCCCCGTAATTGTCGGTCGCGATCTGCGTCACGATTTTCACGCCCGACTCGTTGCAAGGGATGTCCACGGTGAAGACTGGGATGCCTGCCGCATTCGCATCCTGAATCACTGGAATGATTGACTTTGAATCACAGGGACTTAGCACGATCGCACTGACCTTCTTCACGATGAAGTCTTTAATCTGGTTGCTCTGCTTCGCCACGTCCTTATCGCCGCTGACGACGATCGCTTCGAAGCCGCGCTTCTTGCCCTCAGCAGCGATGTTGTCGCCGATGACTTTGAAAAACGGGTTGTCCAGCGTGAGTAACGAGACGCCGATGGTGCCCTTCGACTTTGTGTCGGGGGACTGAGTGGTGGTGCTCGCAGGTTTGTCACAGCCGACTAGCAGCGCAACTGTGCAAGTTAGAAGCGTGATGAAAAGGCGTTTCATAATCAACTAGGGGGGTGTTTGGGTTCGGATTAGAGTTTGCCAGTCTTCAGAAATTCATGCCGCACCGGTGCGGTGACTCGATTGCCCGTGGTCGAGATAAATGTCACTTGGCCAGGCGCGAATTCGAGTGTCTTCACATTCTCGAAACCTGCGGGAATTTTCACCACCCCTTGGATGTAGTTGACCGCCGTCGGCTTGCCGGCACTGAGTGCGACGGTCGTGTCGACGCCTTCCTTGGTGAGGGAATTTTCTTTCGTGGAAGCAGCTAGGCCGTCGGCAAAAAAAGCGGTGACGTCTTCGAGGCCGAGGCAGTTGTTTCGTCCATTCCACGGGTGGCCGTGACGACCGTGATACTCCATCCAGAAAACCGTGCTGTTGAGCACCGCTGGATCCTTCAGCGAAAACCACACGTATCCGGCATCCGGATAAGTTGCGGCTATCCACGCGGGGCCATTCGTTTTCTCCCAGGATTCGTTGGCGATCTGGACGAGGTCCGCATACCCGTAGCGACCGGGCAGGCGCGTCAGGTCGGCATCCGGAGCGTCTTTCCAAGCGGCCGGAACCCTTGCCAGATCCCTCCACTTCGCTCCGGGTAGTAGCGCCTGATACTCACGCTGCTTCGGATCACTGAAAAGCGAAGGAGCGGTCATTCCAAACCGGAACGCGCTTGTGGCAATCCGCACGGTGCCTTCCTTTTCGGGCATCGCGAGCGTTGCGTGATGACCGAGGGGCACGCGCCCAGCGAAGCCCTCAATGGTGTTTCGCGAGTACACGACGTTCTGCCCGTCCACAAGCGAGAGTTCCTTAGTCACGCGCCCTTTGCGGACGTTCGTTTCGATTCCGAGCGTCAGCGTCGTCACCTCGCCAGTTTTTTTCGTGCCGACGAAATGCCAAGCGTCGCCCACGATCTCGCCGTGCGGCGGATGCTTCTCGCCCGCGACTTCCTCGCCGTTTCCACCGAATGGCAGGCAAAAGAAATCCCCACGCAGCGTCACGAGCACAGGCGCAGGCATCTTCGACGGCGTTTCGTCCTGCCAAGGGCTGACGTGGTAAGGGCGCACCGGCTGGGCACTATCGCGAAAAAAAGTCACAGGTGCCATATTGCCACCTAGCTTGGTGACAGCAACTTCGACCTCCTTCGAGGACACGACGAAACTGGGCTGCGCATGGAAGGAGCGCAGCGGCGTTTCGTCTCCAGCGGCGGCCGTAGCAGTCGCGGCAATGAGCGGAAGGTTCATGAGGAGAATTCCGAGAGGCGAGCGTATGATGTAGGAGTTCACGGGGTAGTGACTAATGTATCTTCGCGACGGGCTCCTAGGTAAAGAGATGCCAATACAGACAAAGACAAAGTTGCCATTACAGATCGTCGAGTTGTAAGTATTTGCTTCACCATGAAAAATCAGCCGCGGCATCAGACGATCTATCGCGAACTGCTCTCCGAAATTCTTGCGGGCAAATACGACCAAGCTCACCGACTGCCCAGTGACGCGCAGTTAGTAAAGCGATTCGGAGTTTCACGCCCAACCGTCGCACGCGCGCTGCAGGATTTGAAATTACAAGGTATTCTGGAGCGCCGCGTCGGCTCCGGCACGTATCTGCGCAAGGGCAAAGGAGAGAGCTCAAGCGTTCGCCAGTTAGGTCTGATCGTGCCGGGGCTGGGCAGCGTCGAGATTTTCGAAGTCATCTGCGGCGAACTCGCCAGCCTCGCCCGCGTCCACAATCTCGGCATGCACTGGGGCGGCAGCACACGCCCCAGATCCGGCGCCAGCATGAGCATCGAAGAAGCCGAGGAACTCTGCGAACGATTCATCGAGAAGGAAGTGAGCGGTGTATTCTTTGCCCCTTTTGAACACACTGCCGACAACGAAGCAGGCAACCAACGCATCACCGGCCGTCTCAGTCACGCAGGTATTCCTGTGGTTCTGCTCGATAGGGACATCTGCCCCTTCCCCCAACGCAGCAACTTTGATCTCGTGGGCATAGACAATTTTGCCGGCGGTTACCTCCTCGCCGAGCATTTGATCAAGCTCGGCGCACGGCGTCTCGCTTTCGTCACACGCCCCCTCTCCGCCACCACTGCAGATGCACGCAAAGCCGGAGCCGTCGCAGCCATGCTCGCTCACACCATCGCAGTCCCCCGTGACTTCTTCCATGCGGGCGACCCCAGCGAGATGAAGTTCGTCCGTAAGCTCACTGCCGGCCGACCGCACGATGCCGTCATCTGCACAAACGACCACACCGCCGCCCAACTTCTACAAGCGCTCACCCGTCTCGATATTAAAACCCCAAAAGACCTCCGTGTCGTTGGCTTCGACGACGTGCGTTTCGCAACGCTTCTCTCGGTACCGCTCACCACGATCCAGCAACCCTGCCGCGACATCGCCCTCACCGCCTTCAACGCCATGCGCGAACGCATCGCCGACCCTACGCTTCCCTCCCGCAGCCTAATGCTATCGCCTAAACTGATCGTTCGCGAATCCTGCGGCGCGTATCTACCCCGATGAGTTGTTCAAGCAACCGTTCGGCTGGCGCATTCAACCGCAATCTTTCAAAGACCCAGTCGTCGTCGTTAGGAAAAGTATTCGCTTCTTACTTCTCCCACAGCGCGATATTTCCAGCTTGGATGCGGAGACGTTTCAATCGTCCAAAAAGGGATTTCCGAAAAATTCTCTACTGCAATTTCATCATGCCCACCGCCCAGAAAATTACACTGTCGCTCCTTCTCGGCGCAGGAATTCTCCACCCTCTTCCAGCACAGGAACCCAAAAAAGTAATAATGCCGCCTTCTAGGGCTAGCTACGAACGCCGGGTAGAAGTGGTCCGCGAGATTCCGGGACTGGCCGCGTTTTGGGATTTTGTCCAACGCGAGGATGGCCGGGGCGGACAAGGAAACTTTATCGCGTACACCTCGGTTTCAGGCGAAACACGCTACCCCCTTCAACCCCAGAATATTTCACGCCTTTTTTGGCAGGACGGGGAAGAGGCCTCTCTGAATGATTTTCCGCTGCTCGGTCGCGGTCCCTTCGGACAAGCCATACAATTTCGCTCCCCAAAAGCTTTGAACGATCTGCCAGTGCTCCTGGTCCCGCGGAATGTATTGCACGACACGCCCCTAGATGTAAAGGGACCGGGACGCAGCGTTTCAATGGTCGTCTGGCTAATCCACCAAGATGGTAGTCATGCGATTGCTGGGATGTGGCACGAAGGCACCGACACACCGCCCACGGGCGTCCCCGCAGTCGTGAAGGTGCGCGGGCAGCGGCAATACGGAATGTTTGCGGGCCTCGGAGCAAACCCGGGGGCCTCCAGCGCGCACGTGTCTGAAAATGGCCTTGCTTCGTTTGCGGACAAATACGCACATCACCTCGCCTCGACCCGCGAAAAAATGCAGCCTCCTACTATGGAAGCGGGCCCGGAAGAACTCGACAAAAGCTGGTCCGTCGCGGGTTTCGTCTACGACAATCAAAAGAAGAACGTCACCGCTTATCTGAACGGTGTGGCGACAGAATACTGGGTTGAAAAACCGGCGTCCCAAGGCTTCTTCAAACATGCCGCAAGAGCGTGGCAACAGGCCCGCTTCGCTAGGTTTCCAGGCCTCCAGGAAGGGACGGATCCTGCGTTCCCCGCAGACCAGTTTTACACACCGCCCGAAACCACGCCCCTGAGTGAATCCATTGAGTTGGAGACCGCCGAGAGACGCGTCCTGCTACGGACTTTTGAATACACCAAAGTGCGGTTGACCTTCCTTAAGGGACCAGACGGACAGTTTCACGAGCAGCCCGACGCTGAACTTGTTGCTTTGAAAGCAAACCCATACTGGTTCGGTCACGACATCTACAGCCCTCCCTCTGCGCAAGAGGGCAGCCCTTTCACCATCGGACGCGTCATTCACAGCAACCGGCACCCGACGCTCTCCGCCTGGTTTGGCGGCGTGGCCGTGTACGCCAATGCGTTGACCCCCGGACAAATGGCTACCCTCGCGAAGATAGGTCGGTCGGTTGGAGAGGCCCCAATCCTGCGATTCGAAGACACCCAAGGCCGTCCCTAAATCTGGCTTTGCGGCTCCTTGCGTAACGCATACGGCAGTGGTCTGCGATGGCCCAAGTGGGGACTGATACCACCTATTTAAGTTTTCTGGATGATTCAAGAGACCTCAGCACCTGGGAGCGCGGAGCCCCAGCTCCGCAATGCCTGTCCGAGCTTTTGGGGCGTCAAAGCGGAGCTAGGGCTCCGCGTTCCCGGGAGAGAAGAAC
>CAIXGS010000073.1 GCA_903919125.1 uncultured Spartobacteria bacterium
CCCAAATCTTCACCATGTAACTCAATAGACGAAGCGCCATCCATGGGTCTTCTCGACTTTGATGTTCGAAGAGAATGTAGATGAACGCCTCGCCAGACTGAGACGCTATGCTAAAAAGTAAATCACTCTCTGAGCCAGTGAGTTCCGCATCAATGAAACTGCCCGGCTGTTGACGGAGCGTGCGCCAGTCCAGCGAGGTAACGAGATCGGTGGCGAGATAGTTTTGGAAAAAAGCAGTGGCGTTTTCGAGCTCTGAGAAAGTCGAACGAAACAGTTTATCGTTGGGTTGATGGACGGGTTGGTCGGCCATGGCAGCGCGGGGGCAGGCGCGAGGAACTCGCATGGGAGCCGTCCGCCAACCCTGATTCGCGATTGCCTGCAGGACTGGGAGTCTTTATCGGGCGCAGAAGCCGAAGAAAGCTCGGACGTTCCTTTGACGGTCGCTACGGAAGCGGGAAACGACGGACAAGCCTTAACTCAACCACTGGATTCCCGCCGCAAAAAGCAAACCGATTCCGAGCCTTAACAAATGTTCCACAAGCCAATTATTGGGGCGGCGAGCGCAGTTTGCAACATTTGGTGATATCGGAAGGCTAACGAAGGTCCGTTGCAAAACCGTTGTTTCACCGGTTCATTCCGCTAAAGATCAATGAATGTCCCCACGCTCATTCATTTGCGTTCTTGCGTCACTCGCCCAGTTAGCTCAAGCAGCTTGCGCGACGGAGTGGTTTGTTGATCAGAAAGGAAACGATTCCTGGAGCGGCAGGCAGCCCGCAGCGCCTACCAGCGGCACAGAGGGGCCCTTTGCGACTTTGGATCGGGCGCGCAGTGCAGTCCGCGAAGCTCGTGCCACGGGCGATACATCGCAACAAATCGTCAGCGTGCGGGCTGGAACCTACCGCGTCAGAGAGGCGCTTACCTTAGGAAAAGCGGATTCCGGCGAAGATGGTTCCCCAGTTATTTGGCGCGCCTTTCCGGGAGAAAAGCCAGTTCTCAACGGCACCGTAGTCCTAGAGGGGTGGACGCCATTGAAGAATGGCATTTTCAAGGCGACATTTCCAAAGACAAGTAAAGGCGTACGCCAACTCCTCTTAAACGGTGAACGCCAGACGCTTGCCCGATATCCAAATGCGACGCCTGAAGATCCAGTGGCGGGCGGTTGGGCATTTGCCGATGGCCCCCAATGGCCGATGTACGCCGACATCCCCGGCGAAGACAAACGCACACTGCAAGTCAGACCTCCTGATTGGCGTCCATGGGCGAAGCCTTCGCAGGTCGAACTCTGCATTTTCCCGCGCTTCAACTGGTGGAACAATCGGGTGCGAGTGCAGTCGGTGGATCCCACTTCCAACAAGGTAACGCTCGCGGGTGATTGCTCCTATCCGATCCGCAACGGAGATCGTTTCTTTTTTCAAAACGCACTCGAAGAGCTCGATATTCCAGGGGAATGGTACGCAGATACGGAGGAGGGAACTCTTTATTTCTGGCCACCGGCGGGCAGCAAACCGGAGGAAGCAACACCCGTTGTGGCGCAATCTTTGGTAAAGATGGAGCAAGGCGCCCACGACATTGTTTGGCAGGGATTTATCATGGAAGGCTGCGACGCCTCGGCAATTGTGCTCGCAGAAACTCGGCGGTGTATCGTTGAAAACAACTGGATTCGCGCGGCTGGAGAATGGAACGGACACGGCGTTTCGGTCTCAAAGGGCGTCGAAAACCGTGTGCGATATAACAAGTTCGAACAAATTGGAAACACGGCTATCACTCTTAACGGTGGCGACATTCCCACGCTGACGGATGCCAACAACGTGGCTGAGCACAATGAAATTCACCACTTCGGCGTCTATTACAAACAGGGCGTGGGCGTCTCACTTTCCGGGGTGGGCAATAAGGCGCTGCACAATCACATTCATCACGGGCCCCGCTTCGGAATCAACCACAACGGGAACCGCAATGAGATTGCATTCAACCATATTCACGACGTCTGTCTGGAGACCGAGGACACCGGCGCCATCTACTCCAACGGCAGAGACTGGATCACGCCGCGGGGCACAAGCATCAATTACAACTTCATCCACGACGTCCCCGGCTTCTCGATGCATAACGGGAAAGCAGTCACACCTAACTTTGCTTGGGGTATCTATCTCGACGACAATTCCGGCGGGGTGAACGTCTTCGGGAACATCGTCACGAAGTGCGGTCGCGGCGGAATGCACGCACACGGAGCGAGAGACTGCATCGTGGAGAACAACATCTTTTTTGACAACAGAGACTGGCAGTTGGACTTCCACGGCTGGACTACCCAGCAAAAGTTTTGGGAAAGACACCTGCCAGAAATGGTAAAGGGTTACGAATCGATGGCAGGAAAAGAGGCGTGGAAAAACATGCGAGGGATGGATTTGCATCCCAATGAGGCTCCCCTACCCGATGGCCTCACGATGAGAGGCAACCGGTTTGAGAAAAATATTGTGGTGTCGCCCAAACAGGAAGTGCCGGTGGTGAGCATCTTGCGGGTGCCCTTCACCCATAACGCCTTTGATTCTAATTTATATTGGACGCCGGGCGGAATGGTTCTGACAGGCTTCCAATCGGCGGGCCCAAACGAGGGAGACAATTTACTCGAACCGTTTTTGGGCGAACCTGGGGAACTACCGAAAGGGTGGCGCTGGAGCACGAAGCCCACGGGAAATCCCCTCGCCGCCTTGGCGCGTGATGCAACCGGTGTTACCAGCCTCCAGATTTCCGCGGATGACGCGGATTCCAAAAAAGTTCAACCCCTCGTGTTCGGGAACGAGATAAATTTGGAGCCCGGTACTACCTATCGTTTAAGCGCGAGGGTAAGGGCAACAGTGCCTGGGAAAGCAGCACTAAGTATGCAGTCTTTTATTTCAAAGGTGTACTTTTGGATGAGCCCCAAAAGCGAAGTGGAAGTCTCCAACGACTGGAAGAATCTCGAGTGGGTTTTCGAGGTTCCAGCGCCTGGCAAACCTAACTGGGTTGAACAAATGAAGCGGTTCTCCCCACGCATCGGATGGCGCTGCAACAATGGCCAGTTAGAGGTCGCCGATCTCCAATTACACCGCGCGTCACCCAAAACCGAATGGGACTCTTGGCGCGCCAATGGTGTGGATGCTCACTCCGTTGTCGCAGATCCCTTGTGGGATGACGCCCAGATTTTCTCACTTCAAAAAAATTCACCGGCTTGGCAACTGGGTTTTCAACAGATTCCCTTCGAACAGATTGGGCCTCAAAATAAAAGACCATGATCCGAGCCTAAGCCAACCCAATCACGCTTCAAACGTCGCACCCTTTTTCCAGATAACTCCTTCTGCTTTAGCACGGCGCTGAGCGCCACTAATCTCATCCCATGGCAACGCCCGCGTTCACCTACCAAGACCTTTTTCAACTCAGCCCTGAACACACCAAATACCGTTTCCTTTCCAAGGAAGGTGTGTCCCTGTCGGTGTTCGAAGACCAAGAGGTTCTCAAAGTCGATCCCTCGTCCCTCACCTTTCTCGCCAGACAAGCCTTCCACGACTGTTCTTTTATGTTGAGGGAGAGCCATCTCCAACAGGTGGCGGCGATTCTACAAGATCCCGAAGCGTCCACCAACGACCATTACGTGGCACTGACATTGCTCAAAAATGCGGAAATCGCCGCTCAAGGAATTCTTCCTTTTTGTCAGGACACGGGTACGGCCACCGTGATTGGAAAAAAGGGACAGCAGGTGTGGACGGGCGTGGACGACTCGGAATGGATTTCCCGAGGTGTTCACGAATGTTATACCGAAGAAAACCTGCGCTACTCTCAAACTGCGCCATTGGATATGTATCA
Source organism: uncultured Spartobacteria bacterium (assembly GCA_903919125.1). GTDB lineage: Bacteria > Verrucomicrobiota > Verrucomicrobiia > Chthoniobacterales > Chthoniobacteraceae > Chth-196. Next base: position 3,835 of record CAIXGS010000073.1, read on the forward strand.
AGAGGTGAACACGGGCAACAACTTGCCCGCACAAATTGATTTGTATGCCACTACCGGAGAGCAGTATGAGTTTTTGTTTGTAGCCAAGGGAGGCGGATCAGCAAACAAGACCTTCCTTTTTCAGGAGACGAAGGCGCTGCTCAACCCGAAAAATCTGGAAGCGTTTTTCCTCCAAAAAATGCTCTCTTTAGGAACCGCCGCCTGTCCCCCATACCATCTTGTTTTTGTGATAGGAGGAACCAGCGCGGAAGCCTGCTTGAAGACCGTCAAGCTCGCCTCAGCCAAGTATCTCGATAACCTTCCCACTAGTGGAGATGCCCATGGGCGCGCATTCCGCGATTTAGAAGCGGAAAAGCTCGCATTACATCTAGCTCAGACCACGGGTATTGGAGCGCAATTTGGTGGCAAATACTTTGCGCTGGATGTGCGAGTAATCCGCTTGGCCAGGCACGGCGCGAGTTGTCCAGTAGGAGTTGGCGTCTCCTGTTCCGCAGACCGCAATATCAAAGCGAAGATTAATCGGGACGGAATCTGGCTGGAACAACTGGAAGCCGAACCCGGTCGCTTCATCCCAGAATCGCTGCGCCTCATAAAGAGCGACAGCGGCGTGCACATTGACCTCAACCAACCGATGTCCGCTATTCTCGCCGAACTCTCGAAACATCCAGTCACAACACGCGTCTCGCTGAGTGGCCCGCTAGTCGTTGCACGGGATATCGCCCACGCGAAACTAAAGGAGCGTGTCGATGCAGGCTTGGGATTACCCGATTATTTTTTGAAGCATCCCGTCTACTACGCAGGCCCAGCAAAGACGCCCAAGGGCTACGCCTCGGGAAGCTTTGGCCCCACAACGGCCGGTCGAATGGATAGTTACGTCGAACTTTTTCAGAGCCTCGGAGGCTCGATGGTCATGCTTGCTAAAGGCAACCGCAGCGCTCAAGTGACCGACTCTTGTAAAAAGCACGGGGGATTTTATCTCGGAAGCATCGGCGGACCGGCAGCGATTCTGGCAAAGGAAAACATCAAACATGTCGAGGTCCTCGAATTTGCAGAGCTCGGAATGGAGGCTGTCTGGAAAATTGAAGTGGAAAACTTTCCCGCCTTCATTCTTGTCGACGACAAGGGTAACGACTTTTTCGCAAGCGGATGTGCCAAGTGCCTGTCTGCGCACGCAACAACGACTGCTGGCGTGACGAGCAAATCCGGATAAGGTTCCCGAAGTTTGTCCGGAAAATGTGATCCCATGGAAAGCCCTCAAAGCCGCCGCCAATTTCTCAAAGAATTTCCCGTTCGCTTTAGCGCAGCGGCCGTTGCCGGATTGTATTTGAGTGAAGGACTTTTGTTTGCAGATAACCAACCGGTTTCCACAGCTAAGGCTAACCTGCAAAAGCCCATAGAGCCGATGCTCCCAGAGAGTCATCTGTTGGACGAGACTTGGCCTTCACTCGCGCCTCCATTATACCCCGAGCCTTGTCAGATCACTGGAGTTGCAATCGCCAAAGACGGAACAATCCTCGCCTTGAATCATGGCGAAAATCATTCGGACCCCGCTTTGGGTTATTTAAAAAACCTCATCAAAAAACCGGCGGTGCTGGTGATCGATCCAAAAACCGGAAAGCTTCTGCGCTCATGGGGTAGCAATCTTTTTATACTTCCCCACCACATCAGCGTGGACGCCGCTGGGAACGTCTGGGTTGTTGATGGCGCCCTAAAGAGTGTTTTCAAGTTCGATGGAAACGGCGTCAAGCTTCTGGAAATCAAAGGCGCAGACGTAGGCTTTCAAATGCCCACGGACGTCGCGTTCTTTAAAGATGGCTCCTTCTTGGTCACAGATGGCTCAATCACCAAACGTGCGCTGCGTTTCGACGCCGAAGGAACGCTGCTCGGAGAATGGGGAGAGAAAGGTGAGGGACTCGCGCAATTTCACACGCCTCATTCGATTGCGATTGATGATTCCGACTTAGTGTATATCGCGGACAGAGAGAACCGTTGGGTTCAAGTGCTCGATGCGGAAGGCGAGCTCAAGGCCACTTGGAGGAGGCTCGGCCGCCCGAGTTGCGTGCGTTTCCACTCGGGCTCGATTTGGGTGCTGTCAAACTTCAACGCAGCAAAAGGAATTGTGCGACGCTTCAATCTAAAGGGAGAACTCTTGGAGGCCTTCCACACGAAGCCCGCCGCGAGCAAACGAGACTTTGAATGGCCACACGGCTTGGCGGTTACCGAAGGAGGCAACACCGTCTATGTTGGCTTCATCCTGACCAGCCGGCAAGTTGTGCGCTACAGGCGGAAGCAAAACTAGCTTTTACGCGCGGCGTAAAGCCGATCCGTCAGAGCGTTAACAGCCTTCTCCAAAGCGATACTCCCCGCGCTCAATACCCAAAGCACTCCAACGCTGAGCAGGAGGAACTCCCAAACCGACCAGCTTTTAATCCTCTGTCCCAGCCATGTAACCAACGGTTGATGCGTGAGAAAAAGCCCAAAGGAATAGGTGCCAACCAGGCTCAACCATTTGCTCGCGAACGCCGATTTCTCGATTAGCCCGCACAGGCCGACGACAACGAGGGTGCAGCAAATAGCGGTGTAACAATCCGCGAAAATGTACGCGGATCCCGTTTGGAATTGGGGAGCGAGCGCATACAGGGCTAAGCCGAAAACAACCGCCCGTGGTCCCAAAAGCCAGCGCTCGACGAATGTGCGATCCCTCAAATGGCTAATCCCCAGTATCATCCCAATCGCAAATTCAGGAAGCCTTGAGAGAGCATTCGCCCCCAGAAGCCAAAGACCATTCGCTTTCCATTCCACCAGAAGCATATACCGCATTCCAAAACCAATTACTGCCGCCCCTATTCCGAAGCGGACCAAGCCAAACCTGCGCATTGCTACGAACAACACTGGGAAGATCGCGTATAATTGGATCAGCATTGAAAAGTACCACCACGCCGCATTCCCATATAAAAACGTGGTCTCTAAGTTTATCCAGCGCAGACCAGTAAGACTCACCAAGAAGCGGCTGTCTATCGGCTCCAGCCAGGTAAAAGGCATCAGGAGTAGCAGCAAGTGCGCACACCAATACATCGGGTAGAGCCGCACAAAGCGGGCCTCATACCAACCCCGCCACTCGATCCGCCCTTTCTCCGCGCGCCGCCACGTGGCAGTTGCAAGCGACCATCCGCCGAGTAGTACAAATAAACCCACCGCGTGAAACCCCACCTGCGACACAGCCAACCAAACCATGTTTCCCAAAGCCGCAGCGCTAGAACCCAGAGAATCCCAAGCATGAGTCCCAATGAGGTCGCTCAAAAAATGACCCGACATCGGAGACGGAATACCAGGGGGCGCATCCGTATCCACATAGTTCGTAAAGAAGTGGAAATAAACCACCCAAAGAATTCCGACGCCCTTCGCTAGATCAATCCATACCAGCCGTTTAGTCGGTTGCGAAATGACAGTAGAGCTGGCGACGGTTTGTTCCATTAGAGCGATTGGGGCTGACTCGTTTCAGTCGGTACGACAGTGACTTTGTTAATCGACGACCTGCAGAAATGGAAACTCCTAAAGCGGTTTTTCAAAGATAACGGAATCTCTCACTCAAGCCCGCTCTTCAATGTGGACGCTCACCCGCATCGCGCGATCTGCAATCCCCCAGAAGGTGCCTCGTACCGGAGCGATGTCTTGGTAATCGCGCCCGACGGCGAGGACGACATAGTGTTCGCGAGTAAGACAGTTGTTGGTTGGATCCAAACCGTGCCATCCCCCTCCGGGGACCCAAACTTCCACCCAGGCGTGTGAGGCATGGGCGCCTCGAAGGTCACGCCGCATCGCGTCGTAAACATAGCCGCTGACATAACGAGCTGGAATCTGGACTGACCGACAAAGCGCTAACAATAGATGCGTGAAGTCCTGGCACACACCCTGACGACTTTGAAAAAACTGAGTGGATGTAGTGAACACATCGGTTACTCCTGAAACGTATCTAAACTCGTGAAACACAAACCCCATTAGCGCCTTAGCGAGCTCAAAAATATTGCCGTGCGAATGCCTGACATCTACGGCGGCCCGCCAGATTTCCGGCGGAATTTCGACAGGACCGGATGGCTGGAGAAAGGGCTGGAGGCGGGAGTGCTCCTCGGAGTAATCAAACGTACCGAGCGGAACATTCAGCGGCTCGCCCTCAGCATATCGATCGAGCGTATTTACCGAGCTGGTAGTCTCGATGACCAACTCCTGATGCGGTTCCTCGACCTCAAAATAACTGACTGTGTTCCCATAAAAATCAACGAACCGCTGGAGGCGGGTCGAGGGCAAAACGCGCAACAGAAAAAACGGCACATCCTGCCAACGGCTCTGCATGGGAGTCAGTCGCAATTCATTGAAATTCCCGTGAACCGGATGCACATAGCGGTACTCGGTGAGATGAATGATCCGTAACTTCATGAAATGGAAACCAGTAGCAGCAGTGACCGTTGGATGTCTGCACCCGCAGCCAAATCCCTAACGGCACGCTGCAACTGAAGTTACTGTTGCTGCTGCTGACTCTGGTAATGATATCCCAGCGGATCAAATGTTGCTGGGTGGATGATATTTTGAGTCGTGTCCTGCGGGATGAGCACGTAGGTCTCGAAAATCGCCTGTGCCGTCTCGTTGAGTGCCACCTGCAGGTCATCAATGTAATCATGCAGCCCTCGATCAAGCACGTCCGAGGCGGCTGCAAAGTTCAGGCGAGCCAACAACGCTCCCGCCAATTTCTCACACCGGTTGGAATACCTACCGGTCAAAGTGCCCGTGATGTTGTGGAGCATCTCATCCGCCATTCGCACACAGAAGCGCACGGAGCGAGGGAACTCAGTGGAAAGCAGCAAAAGGTCGAGAACCCGCTCAGCCGAAAACTCGGTCCCGTTCACGCGTCGGTAAGACGCCTGAGCCGAGCATGCTCTCAGAATCGTTCCCCATTCCAGAGCTTCGAGATCCGTGTCACTGGGATCAACGGACTGTGCCTTAATATCCAAGAAACGACTTGTTTTGTCGGCCCTCTCCAAAAACTTACCTAATTGAAGAAAGTGCCATCCCTCTGTGCGGGATAATGTTGCAGATGTTATCCCACCGAACAAAAGCGAGGACTGAATAATTTTTTCGAAGAACGCCTGAGGCGTTGCCTCCAACAATGCAGCACCACGATCCGAATCAATGAGTAGATACAACTGATTAAGCTCAGACCACATTTCATCGGAAATTTGATCGCGCGCTGTCCTCGCGTTTTCTCGCGCCTCCCGAATGCAGGATCGGATGGAATCGGGATTCCTTTCGTCGAGCGTGAGGAAATAAGAACTATCACCGGGTTGCGGGTCTGGATATAGGAGACGAAACGCGCCCTCCATGGCGGTTGCAGCGAGGACGGGACTCCAGTAATCGCCGCCCTTGCGAGCGGAAGAACCGCCTCCGTCCAGCAAAAGCTCTACGCTCACTTGCATGAGACGCGCGATGTTTTCGGCCCGCTCAATATAACGGGACATCCAGTAAAGGTGGTCTGCGACTCGAGATAACATAAGAAGGTTTTAGGTCAGTGTGAGAGAACCCAAGTATCCTTGCTCCCTCCGCCTTGGGACGAATTTACCACCAAAGAGCCTCTCTTCAGGGCGACCCTGGTCAACCCGCCTGGGAGAACTTTCGTCGTCTCCCCGCACAAAATAAACGGTCGTAAATCGACGTGCCGTCCCTCGAGCGCGCCGTCAATCAATGTGGGGTGCTGGGAAAAATAGACCACGGGTTGTGCAATGTAGTTACGCGGCGTGGCCTCTATCCGCACACGAAACTCCTCGATCTCAGCCTTTGTTGCCATCGGCCCAATTAGCATCCCGTAGCCGCCGCTTTCATTTGCCGCCTTCACCACCAATTCCGGTAAGTGCTCTAAGATGTACTTTCTGTCCTCATCACGCCAAGCGAGGAACGTTGGCACCTGATCTAGAATTGGTTCCTGTCCAAGATAATACCGGATCATATCAGGCACGTACGCGTAGGTGACTTTATCATCTGCGACGCCCGTACCAATTGCGTTGGCGAGTGCCACATTTCCACGGCGAACGGCATCAACCAAACCGGGAACCCCCAGCATGGAGTCCTTGCGGAAGACTTTAGGATCCAAGAAGTCATCGTCAATGCGTCGATAAATCACGTCGACTTGCTTCAAACCGTGCGTTGTCCGCATGAACACAAAACCATCCAATACAGCCAGATCCCTACCCTCCACAATCTCAATCCCCATCTGGCGAGCCAAAAAGGAATGCTCAAAATACGCGCTATTATGTACCCCAGGGGTGAGTAGCACACAATTTGGAAGCGCTGTCTGCCTAGGGGCAATGTATTGCAAGGTTGCCAGCAAATCTGCCGGATAAGTGTCCACAGGCCGGACACCGGAGCTTCCAAAAAGCTGAGGAAAAAAGCGCTTCATTGCCGCCCGGTTCTCCAACACATAAGACACACCCGACGGGCAGCGACCGTTGTCTTCGAGAACAAGATAACGCCCGTCCCTGTCACGAATCAGATCTGTCCCACAAACATGAATATAGGTATTGCGCGGGACCTTGATTCCTACAAATTCGGGGCGGAAATGAGCTGCACTCAGAACTACTTCTTCGGGGATGACTTTATCGGAAAGAATCTTTTGCTCATGGTAGACATCGTAAAGAAATAGATTCAGTGCTGTTATACGTTGAATCAAACCGGCCTCCACGGTTTCCCACTCCAGCGCCGGAATTAAGCGAGGCACCGGATCAAAGGGAAATACACGCTCCGTACCACGTTCATCACCATACACGGTGAAAGTGACACCGTGCTTGAGGAAGAGCAGCTCCAAGTTCTTGACCTTGTGCGCTAAATCGGCGGGATCCAGATGGAAAAGACGATCCACAACCGGTTGATAATAGGGACGAACTTGACCATTGCTATCGATGAGCTCGTCGAAGAGGTCCGCGGGGCGATAAGGTTTAAGGAACACAGGATATCGATTAGCAAATGTCTTGCCACAATACTTAAATCACTGAACATCAGGCAAAACCCTACAGTTCACATCAACCCACTGGTGTAAAGAAAGCGTCACTTGCTAAAAAAACAGCACTTGAAGAGTGCAGTCCCAAAAAAAGATTAACGCTACGGCACACGCCGACTCCTCAATAAGGATTTGGGTAATAACGCTCTTTCGGATCCGTCGCCCGCTGATCCTTGAATATGGGCCCAGGTGTTTTGGAAATTAGTTCCGCTGCCTCAAGGACGAATTCGGGGTAAATCACATTGCTTGCAGGCTCGTAAATGCCGTCTTTTGAGAAGTGGCCGCGCAAGCGATACTCAAAGTTGTTGTCGGAACCAATTAAGTTTTGAGCACGATCTGGAGCGAGCACTTTGTCCTCGTTAAACATGACGAGACGAGAATCGGTCCATGACTCGCGGGGACGACGCAAATAACCCCACATCTTGTAATCGACCTTGTATACTCGTCTGCCAATAAAGTAGTTCCCATTTTTCTCGAGCGGAATGGAAAGCTCCATGGCCTGACGCGCAGCAGCAAGTTCACGACGGTTGGCCCCAGACTGACAGGAGACAAGGCTAAGGAGGCCAAGTAGGGTGAGACCACTGAGTGCGCGGGAAAATTGTTTCATGCCAGTAGTGCAGAATTGGGGACTAAACCTTAGGGGCGGCTTTTTTGCGAACCAACTTACGGGGAGGTCCAGTCCGAATCGCAGCAAGCAAAGCGGGTCTGCTCTTGAGATGCTCCGTAAGACACTCTATGGCGCGGACGGTCTCTGGACTGATGTGATGCTCCATGCCTTCGACATCGTGATGAATGGTCTGGGAATCCAATCCGAGAAGTTGGAGAAAGTCCGACAGGAGGTTGTGACGGTGTGTTATATTTCTTGCAAGCTCCTCTCCTGCAGTAGTCAACACAAGCCCTCGATACTTTTCGTATTTGAGCAGCCCTTCTGTATCGAGTTTTTGAACCATGTTAGTAACGCTGGCCTGCGAGATAGAAAGTCTTTCTGCAATGTCCACGACACGCGCGTAACCCTTGGTGTTAATGAGCTCGAGGATCTGCTCGAGATAGTCTTCGACCGCGGAGGAAGCGGCGCGTGTGATGGAACGTGGAGGCATAATTCGAGACTAGGGAAGGTTGGAGAAAGGGTCAATCTGAGGAGAGAAGTAGGAAGTACAAACAAAGTTAGGAGAGACTAATTTTTTATTGTTTGCTTAAGTCATAAGAGCCAGACTGATCGGTATGGCGGCAAACGGGCACTCAGGCGGCGATGCAGATGACTCAGAGAGGCGGAGCCTTCCCGAGGTTTTCGCGAGCGTAAAGGTGCCCCGTAGCAGATTCTGGTTTAAGCAGTTGCTGGCTTTTACCGGCCCTGGGTACATCATCTCCGTGGGCTACATGGATCCTGGAAACTGGGCTACGGCCATAGCCGGTGGCTCGAAGTTTGGGTACACGCTTCTTAGCGTGGTCTTCGTCTCGAACCTAATGGCAATGCTGCTGCAGGCGTTGGCTGCCAGACTCGGGATAGCCACAGGCAAGGACCTTGCTCAAGCGTGTCGCGACGAATATCCCCCAGCGGTGCGGTTGACTCTCTGGTTTTTTTGCGAACTGGCCATTATCGCCTGCGATCTGGCTGAGATAATTGGTACGGCGCTGGCATTGAAGCTTCTATTCGGGATCCCAATGGGAGTCGGGGCGGTGTTAACCGTTTTAGATTCTCTGCTCGTATTAACGCTCATGCAACGTGGGTTCCGGTGGCTTGAGGCATTTATTGCCGGGCTTATCCTTCTGATTGCAGGAAGTTTTCTCTTTGAAATTATACTCGCGGCCCCGAAAGCGAGCGATCTATTCGGCGGCTTTCTCAATCCTCTGATGCCGTTTTCAAACCCCGAAATGCTCTACATCGCAATCGGGATTTTGGGCGCTACGGTGATGCCTCATAATCTGTACCTGCATTCCTCTATCGTCCAAACACGGGGATTTGAACGCACACCCGAAGGCAGGAAAAACGCAGTACACTGGGCGACGATGGACAGCAGCATAGCCCTTGGTTTGGCTCTGTTTGTCAACGGAGCCATCTTGGTTTTGGCGGCCGCTGTTTTCCACGCATCTGGACGAACGGATGTTGTGGAAATTGATCAGGCGTATTCTCTTCTTACCCCTTTAATGGGAGCTAAACTGGCTGCCACTTTGTTCGGCGTGGCACTTTTGGCCAGCGGACTGAACTCAACGGTGACGGGCACGTTGGCTGGGCAAATCGTGATGGAGGGATTTCTGAACCTTCGCCTCAAGCCGTGGATGCGGCGACTCCTGACGCGAGGACTGGCGGTAATACCCGTTCTCGGGGTACTTTTTGTCTACGGTGAACAGGGAACGGGGCGACTGTTGGTGTTCAGTCAGGTGGTTCTATCCATGCAGCTTCCCTTCGCGGTGATCCCGCTTGTGAGCTTCGTTTCTAACAAGCGCCTGATGGGTGAATTGCAGATTTCTAAAGCAGTTACTTGGCTCGCCTGGACGGTGGCTTTGATTATTGTGGTGCTCAATGGAATGTTGCTTCGCGAGGTTCTGCGCGGGGCGTGACAGGCAACCATCGAAAGTTGATCGGCTTGGAAGCGGGATGCGCCTAACATTTATGCGTGTCTTTGCGAGTTGAAGACGCCCCATGGCGGGCGATACCTGCTGGACGTTTTTATTTCGCAAAACTTTGGTGTTACGAAAACTTATATCCTTGGCTAATAAATGTAGCCGCGATTGTAGCCGAATTGAGCGGAACGGGTCGCGCCTTCTGGCTCCTAAACGTAGGCCCCCCATGAAACATAATCTCACCTTTCTATCTTTCACGCTGGCGGCGTTCACTGCATTGGAGCTAACCGCTGCTGATTCGCTCCCACACTCTTCGCCAGCAGGACCCCGTGCGATTACCACCCCCGCCGCAAACGACGATGTCCGGAAGGTCACGGAGACCTTCGCCGCTCGCGGTATACAACGCGACGACACGCCTCCCACTTCGCCTGAAGACTCGCTGCGAACCTTTAGCGTTCGAGAGGGGTTCGCGCTGGACCTCATGGCAGGCGAGCCAGATGTGATGCAACCGCTTTACATGAGCTGGGACTCACGGGGCCGCATGTGGGTACTAGAATATTTGCAGTACCAATTTCCAGCCGGTCTAAAAGTCATCAGCTACGACCAACATTTGCGCGCGCAATTTGATAAGGTTCCCGAACCGCCTCCCAAAGGCATAAAGGGCGCTGATCGCGTTTCTGTCTTTGCGGATTCAAAAGGCAGTGGCTTTTTTGACTCACACAAAGTGGCGTTAACTGGGCTGAACATGGCGACGGCTGCCATTAAGGGGGCCGGAGGCATTTGGGTGATGAACCCACCGTACCTGTTGTTTTACCCAGACGCGAACGACGACGATATTCCAGACGGAGATCCGCAGGTATTGCTAAGTGGGTTTGGCATGGAGGACACCCATTCCATGGCGAATAGTCTACGCTGGGGGCCGGACGGCTGGCTTTATGGTGCGAATGGAAGCACAACGACGGGAGACGTTTCCTCGGTGGTTAGTAAACACGTAAAGTTCCAAGGACAGCACATCTGGCGTTTCCATCCAAAGACCAAAATCTTCGAGATATACGCCGAGGGAGGAGGAAACACCTTTAGTACAGAGATTGATGCGCAGGGTCGCGTATTCAGCGGAACCAACGGCAAGGATCGCGGGATGCACTACGATCAGGGCATGAGCGGGACCAAGGCATTTGGAAAACATGGTCCGCCGCTAAACCCGTATGCATTTGGATATTTCGAACACATGGAAACCAAAAGCGACGGCAAACGTTTCAGCCAAGCTCTAGCGGTTTACGACGGCGGGCTCATGCCTGAACTCGAGGGACGCATTCTTGCAGCCAATGCGATGCAGAACCTGTGTTACGTCAGTCGAAGAATTCCAAGCACGTCGACATTTCGTACCGAAGACGAGCCAGAGTTGCTCCACAGTTCTGACCGGTGGTTTCGCCCCGTGGACCTAAAGGTCGGCCCCGACGGCTGCGTATATTTCGCCGACTGGTACGACACTCGCCTGAGCCATGTGCGCCCGATCGACGACTGGAGCAAAAACGATGGGCGCATCTATCGAGTCCGTCCAAAAGGCGTGGAGGTCGGTCTCAAGCCGTTTAACTTGCACACGGCACCGGTGGTTGAATTGGTCGCGAATCTGAAACACGCGAACAAATGGTTTCGGGTCCAGTCCGCTTTAGAACTGAATTGGCGTGGAGAGACATCAGCGCTCCCGGACTTGCAGAACCTCGCCTGCGACGTGCGAAATCCCCACGCGCTGGACGCTCTTTTTGCGCTGCACATGCTGGGCGGTTTGAGCGAGTCCATCGCCATCGAGTTGTTGCAGCATCCGGATCCATACGTCCGGCGCTGGGTGGTGCGTTGCATTGGAGACGAGGGCGAGACGACCGCGCCGCTTACAACTGCGTTAACTCAACTCGCAGCAAATGAGATGTATCCTGAAGTCCGTACGCAGCTTCTTTGCAGCGCCAAGCGACTTCCTGCAAAGGTCGCCCTGCCCGTGGTACGCACCATGATGGAACGCGATGCCGATGCCACCGACCAACGCATCCCACTTCTGCTATGGTGGGCGATTGAGGCCAAAGCAGAGTCGGACAGAGACGCTGTGCTCTCCTTGTTTAAAAATCCGGATGTCTGGAATTTAAAGCTCGCTCGAACTTTCAGCATACAAAACCTAGCGAAGCGATACGCACTGGCTGGGGGTAAAGAAAACTTTGAGTCCTGCGCGAGGCTTCTTTCTCTTGCGACGCGAAACGAGGACCGGAGCCTCGTCATCGAAGGAATTGCGGCTGCTTTTGAAGGCGGTAAAATGCCAGAGCTCCCAGCGACTCTATCGGACGCAGTCGAATCGCACATGAAGAGCCAGATGGACGGCGACCTCGCTCTGGCCGTGAAAACTGGAAGCTCGGATGCTTTCAAGAAAGCACTGGGCATTGTGGCCGACAAAAAAGCGCCGATGGCAAACCGCGCTACTTTGATTAGGGCGCTGGCAGAGGTCGGCGGAGAGAAGGCCGTTCCGGGAATGCTCGGTATTTTATCAAGCAGTGGTGAAGTCGGGTTAAAGAAAGTCGTCCTCTCGGAAGCAGCGCGCTTTGACGAGCCAAAGATCGCACAAACGGTTGTAACGGGCTACGAGTCGCGCTTTGCGGGTGAGCCTGGACTGCGCGACGCCGCGATTCGGATGCTTGCGGCTCGCAAAGAATGGGCGCAATTGTTACTCAACGAAGTGGACAACCATCGAGTGAAAGCCGCCCATGTGGCACCGGACGTTCTCCAACAAATCGCGCTTTACCACGACGCGGCGATTGACGCACTGATCCAAAAGCACTGGCCACCGGCGAATCTCAAACTCAACAACGCTCAAAAGCTCGCAGAGTTGCAGAGGCTCAAATCACTAGCGCAGACCGTTCAAGGAGACATGGAAAAGGGACATGAGCTTTTCACGCAACGCTGCTCGGCGTGCCACACACTTTTTCACGAAGGTGGAAAAGTGGGTCCAGAACTGACAGGCTACGAACGCAACAACATGGACTTTTGGCTAGTGGCAATTCTGGAACCGAGCCTAGAAATTCGAGAAGGCTTTGGCGCCTACATTTGCAAACTGAAAGATGGCCGGATTCTGATGGGAACCATCGACAAACAGGATGCGGGCGGCGTGGTCATCAAGGATGTTGCGGGACAACGGCACACGCTCCGACAGTTGGATATCGAGAGCCTTGAGGCTTCGCCGACTTCCCTCATGCCGGAGGGCCTTCTAGGCGGGTTAAATGACACACAACTCAGTGACTTGTTCGCGTATTTACGAAAGCCGTAGAGGCGACAGTTTGGTACCATTGTCTCCAAAGACGTAGAATCATTCTCCGTGGACAGTTTAGTGTCAGCGGCAGAACCGCCCTGACCCTTCCCCGACTCGCGATGCTTGATCCCAGGTGAATATAAACCTAATGATTCGCTTAGGACGATGAGCGTTTCCGCCCCATTTTTAAACTGCGCAACCACCCCAAACACTTACTCACGCAGGTGAGGCGCACACCATGAAAGCGACACGAAGTGTGGTTTGGTTTAAGCGCGACCTGCGGATACACGACCATGCGCCCCTTGGTGCGGCCCTCTTCCATGCCGATGCCTTAGCGTTATTTATCATCGAGCCAGAGTGGCTGCAAAGTCCTGAGTGTGACGCCAGCCATGTCGACTTCGCTCTGGGGTGTTTGAAAGAACTGCGCGTGAATCTCGCGGAGCGAAACATGCCTCTTCTGGTGCGCGTGGGCTCGGCCGTGGAGGTATTGTCGGAGCTGCTCTCTATGGTGCCGTTCACCCACTTGCTAAGCCACGAGGAGACGGGCCCAGATTGGTCGTACACGCGTGACAAGTCCGTGGCGAATTGGTGCGCTTCGCGACAGATTGTTTGGCAAGAGTTTACACAGACCGGCGTAGTGCGCAGGCTGGGGAGCCGGCAGGGATGGGCTGGGCGCTGGCAGGCGCGAATGAGTGCCCCTTTGTGCACTCTGGACAAAGCATTTACCGCCGCAGTGACGCTGAGCCAGCCGGATTTACCCACCGTCGCCAGCTTGGGATTGGTTCCCCACAAAAGGACATTGCAACCCAGTGGGGAAAAGGCAGCGTTGCGCACGCTGGAAAGCTTTTTGCAGGAACGCGGCCGCAACTACCGCAAGGCTATCTCCAGCCCGTTGAGCGCGGAAAACGGCTGTAGCCGCCTCAGCCCGTATCTGGCATTCGGAGCGCTCTCCATGCGTGCGGTGCACCACGCCAGCGAGAGGACAATTGCTCACACGCCCGACCGCGCAATGGCCTTCGCATTGCGCGGCTTCACTGGACGGCTTCGGTGGCATTGTCATTTTATGCAAAAGCTTGAGGACGAGCCTGAGATTGAATTTCGCAACTTCGCGCGCGTTTGCGATGGGCTGCGAGAAAACGAATTCAACGACGCCTATTTCTCGGCCTGGTGCACGGGCCGCACCGGCTACCCGATGGTGGATGCCTGCATGCGCTCGCTGGTGGCCACCGGATGGCTCAACTTTCGCATGAGAGCGATGCTTGTGAGCTTTGCGAGCTACCATCTGTGGCTGCACTGGCGGCAGACCGGCTTGTTTCTGGCGCGACAGTTCTTGGACTTCGAGCCTGGGATTCACTGGAGCCAGATGCAGATGCAAAGCGGCACAACGGGCATCAACACCCTGCGCATCTACTCCCCCACCAAGCAAGCGCGCGACCACGACCCGCAGGGCCTGTTCATCCGTCAGTGGGTGCCCGAACTTGCCCGCGTACCGCTTTCCTTTCTTGTCGAGCCTTGGAGAATGGACTCAATCGAGCAGCGCCTGAGTGGCTGCGCAATTGGCGTTGACTACCCTGCCCCCATCGTTGAGGACAAGGCGGCGACCAAGGCTGCCAAAGACCGAATGTATGGCTTACGCAAGTCCAGCCGGGCGCGGGAGGAGGCGCAAGAGGTGCAGGAGCGGCATGGCTCTCGCAAGAGTGGCCTTCCACCGTCAGGTTCACGGCGCAAAGCTCCGCCTCAACGCGCGACCAAACCTTCGCCGAAGACGACTCCACCGCCATCGCAGCAAGAAGACTTGTTCACCTGGTCTAGCGTGTCAAACCCGTGAAAATGGGATTCAAAGGCAACAAACAATTTCTGCCAAGCAAGCCGTGCGCGGTGTGCGGCCGCACCATGACGTGGCGCAAGTCTTGGTCCAAGAATTGGGACTCCGTACTCTATTGCTCCGACAAATGCCGCGCCAAGAAGACCTGTGCCAAACACCACACCAGTCTATAGTTTCGAGTCGGCCCAAACCGTGATTAGACGCCGCGTCCAAACCCTCCACCCTTGCCAGAAAATTCCGCTAGATTCGCCATAGTGTCACGAGACTGGGACGCCCCTCTCAGGCTTCAGCTCCGTCTGGAATAAAAGATTTCAGCGCACTCGCACCCTTCAGGAATTCCAACTGAACACACCCAAGCGGATCAAGTAGCCCTGCACCACAAACGCATTTAGAAGCAAGCACACCAATGCTTGGAGGAAACCCGCGGGAGGATCCTTAATTTTCCAGCGTACTCCCATTGCGACAATCATCATCAAACTCAAACCCGTAGCCGCCATCAGCGCGCACACTGGGTACACGTATCCTAAAAAAAGTCCGATCGCAGCGGCCATCTGAAGCGCGCCCGTCAGCACCCGCAGCTTGGGAAGCCCGTAACGCAGAAACTCAGCCCGCATGGCCTGTGTGGTAAGACACCCGATTCCGTACACCAAAAAACCAACCGCAGAAATGGCTTGGGCGGTTTCCAAAAGATGGTTCATTGTCCGGAGGTAAACGAATTGAGGGACAGCTCCTTGAAGCCGATCCGAGCACTTAGAATGACCCACAAATGAAAATTGTATCTCTTATTATTCAAATCATCGTTGCCCTCGGTTTGTTGAACGTTTGGTTGCTCCGCTTTAACCGGCCCACCCCATACAGGGGAGGAGGCTCTCGCTCGATGCCGGAAGAATTTGCAGCATACGGACTCCCGAAATGGCTTCTGTATGTCGTCGGAGCGCTCAAGGTTTCATGCGCACTCTGTCTTTTAGCAGGAATCTGGATTCAAGCACTGGTGCTGCCCGCAGCCGCTTTGATCGCGGCCTTAATGTTGGGGGCGATTGCGATGCATTTAAAGGTCAATGATCCGTTCATTAAGTCGGTGCCCGCTGGAACCGTACTGGCGCTCACGGCGTTCGTACTGGCGAACGCACTTTAGACGGTTTTGGCCGTCGGTGAATCCCGAGGGACAGACACGAATGGCACTTAGTTAAGGGCGTCTTTCGTGGGATTTTTACATCAACGAAAAGGAGTGCCGTACTGCGATCGCCCGAAAAAGCGTCTTAGCTAAGTGCCATTCGGGACAGAGACTTGCCCTCCGACGTCAGGTGAGGCTGATGCAACCTCTACAGGAGTTGCCGCTTATTTTGTGGGAGTGCATCCGCATTGCCAACGCCAAGGGCGTTGAATCTTCCAGCCTAGGGTTGGGCCGACGTCCCTCATGCCAGAGCGTCTTCTGGGTGGGTTAAGCGATTCACAACTCATTGATGCGCTCGCATACTTACGAAAGCTGCAAAGGCGACAAGTTGATTCCGTGGCGCAGTCAAAACTTAAGCCCCGCAGGCTTTTACAAGCCTTTTACAAAATCATTTCAGAACGTTAGCTGTTTTTTAACGTTTCAGCAGGCAAGTTGGCAAAAGGTGTTGGCAAAGATTTGTTGAGCCCCCACGATGCACGCGCCCTACTTGATTCACGACTTATAGAATGGGCCATTGAGGGAGGCGTGTATACAGGGTGGGTCTGTAGCTTTCTGTCCGTTAAACAACGCAATTTTATTATAGTCTAATGATGAGTAAATTTTGGGTTTCCATCCAGATAGCGTTGCTCGCCTCCTTACTTTTAGGGGCCCCGCAATCTTATAGCCATGACCTTTCAGTTGAGCAAGGGCATGCACTTGACCCGTCGCTCCGTATGTCAGGGCTTAAGCTGCACCGCCCCCACGAGGCAACGTCAGGCGTTGCAGCGAGTCGACTCGATGGAGTGTTGCGCGGCAGCGGGGACCGGAGCGTGAGTGCTTTGCAGCGAAACCGAACAGCGCCGGCGGTTCGTGGATTTATGTCGAGCAGCCTCATGCGGGCGTTGCTGACTCCCTTGTACTCCGGCTTCTCACTGATTGGAGCCACGTCCTCCCAGCCCGGCAACGCGGCTTTAATGGCTGCTTCGTTCGCGCCCTTTAAACCAAAAGTCCGTTACTCTTGGGATGAGAGTTTCTTCTACGAGGAGTCCGATAATCTTCCCAACGGAATGCCCAACAAGATGGTGGGGATCACCTCTTGGCAGCAGCAGATTCCGCTTCCAGCCTCCTACTTTGCTGGGACGACGAACCCAGAGAAAGACACCGCTTCGTTGGGATACGGCCAGCCAAATTATTGGAGGCTACCATTGGTGCCTACTGTATCGACGTCCCCAATTGCGATTTCGCAGGGCAACTTTCAACGGGGAGCGGTCGCACTGGCCTCCAACGGAATCGCGATTTTTAACCCCAAAAATAACAGAGGAGAAGTCTCCTATGAAATGGGGGAGTTGGATGCCTACGGGGGCCATTGCGGGTTAGCTGATGATTATCATTACCACATTATTCCGACGCATTTACTAAGTGCTTTTGGCGGCGTACTCACAAACGACAAACCCGTCGCATGGGCCCTCGACGGCTACCCCATCTACGGTTTTGTCGAGCCGGATGGCAACCCGATGGCAACGCTTGATGGCGACGGCGGGCACGATGTTGGCAACGGCTGGGGTTACCACTATCACGCCATTGGTACGACCGCCACCGATGCCAGTCATCCTTACGGTACGCCGCAAAGCCCGTACCTGATGAACGCATTTCATGGCAACGTTGTGAATTACGGTGGGCAGGTGGACGGACAGCCAGAGGTCAGTGCTATTCGTGCCTCTGGAACTTGGGGGTACGACGCCAAAGCGGTTAGTGGTGCTTCAATTACACAATTTAAAAATCCCGTCGCCCTGGCCACTGACGGATCCGGCCACTTGAGTGAAGACACCTCCGCTAATGCAGTTGCCAAAGATGATCAATATCTGATGCGCATCCTCGTTGCCGGGACTTTGTATGACCAATGCTGGCGTATCGACCGGGCGGCTATTTCCAAAACGCTAACGGTAACTTGGCGGATGCCGTCAGCAACCCCAGTGACACACACTTATACCGACAACGGAAACCGACTCACTTCTTACACAACCGCTGGTTCGAGCATGCTCAAGCTCCCAGACACCAGCCAAATTGCCGACACCACCGCGACCTTTGGTGAGGACGCGGATTACTCCATCAACCCGCAGTCTTTTACCGACAACAACAACGGGACGGTAACGGACAACGTCACCGGACTGATGTGGCAGAAAACTGACAACGGCGAATCCACTTGGGAAACGGCTTTGACCAATGCATCGACTTTAACACTTGGCGGCTACAAAGACTGGCGACTACCGACTCCCTCCGAGCTCTTCAGTATTTTCAATCACAACAACGGCAATCCCGCAGCCCTTGATACGACCTACTTTCCCAGCAACCCTTCCGGGGCAGCGGAATACTGGTGGAGCAGTGATGTGTACGGCTCAAGCACGACGTCCGTGTGGTGCTCCAACTCGGGCGGTGGACTCGGCGGCAAACCCAAGACAGAAACGCTTACGGCTGGCGGCTCTTACCGGTACAGCGCGCGCTACGTGCGCGGCGCCAGTCCAACCAACTCTCACAACTACCTCAACAATCTTGATGGCACGATCACCGATTTGGACACGGGTTTGATGTGGACCCAAGTTCCGGCCTCGGCCCGCACGTGGGAGCAGGCCTTGGCATACGCCGAGGGTTTGACGTTGGCAGGCGCCTCGGACTGGCGGCTGCCAAACATTAAGGAACTACAGACGCTCACCGATTACACGCTCGCCACGGCGACTTCGGCGACAGGCATCAAGCCGAGCATCAATCGCACGATGTTTGCGAAATCCCTCACCGGTTGCAGTACGACACTTGGCAGCGGCACGGTGATTTGCGCAGACACAACGGGGTTGCTAGTGGGGATGCCTCTCGTCGACATCGTCAACGCCGGCAGCCTGTACTTCGCGTCGACCATTCCGCCCACCGTGACTGCCGTGACGAGTGGTACCTCTTTCACAATGAGTAGCAACGCTCTTAAAACTGGGAGCGGGCTTACGTTAAAGGCGCTCGCACTGCCAACCGCCTACTGGTCGTCGACATCTCTAAAGGGAGATACAACCAACGCGTGGCTTTTGGAAACCGGCATCAACAACTCGGTGCTCGCGAGCAATGGCCCGACGCGCACCGCGCAAGGAATTATCAGCCACGAGGCGAAGACTTCCTCGTATCCGGTGTTGGTGGTGCGCACCACGTCCGTCTCCACACAAATCGCGGTTTCTCAAAGCGGCACTGCGCTTACCGATGGAGTTAGTACGATAGGATTCAGCGCGGCGGGAGCAAAGGCGTTCACCGTGCAAAACAACGGGGTGACTTCGTTGGTCCTCAACGGAGTGAGCGTCGATGGAACAGATGCGACCAAGTTCACGCTTTCGGGTGCGCCTGCTTCCGGCACGACTCTCGCCGCTGGCGGTAGCCTCACTTTCAACGTCTTCTTCGGAAACGCAAGCGCTGGGGCTACCTACACCGCAGCGCTTCACGTTGCCAGCAGCGACTCCTCGGTGGGAGCGGCCTTTGACGCGGCATTGAGTGGCAACATTCCCGTGATTACATCTGCGGCCACGACCCCGTCCGTGGTCAGCAGCGCGGATTCCCCCTACGTCACAGCGACAATCACGACACCCACGAATAAAACGCTCCGTTCAACAGCGCCGGTGCAATTGACTTACAGTGTCGGCCCAATCACGACCGGAACCGTTTTTAGCGAAACGATGGCAAAAGCTGTGGCGAATCCATGGACTGGGACTAATGCCGACAACGCTTGGGACGTCGTTAGCACCGCTGGGGCTGGTAATATCCAACAAACCTCGGCGAGCAATCATACCACCGTCGGCTCAGGCACCTGCGCATTGATGTTTTCTAAGGGGGCAACCACTGCGGGAGGTTCACAAACGCAGGTGACCACCAGCGGTTCTATTGCAGCGGCTGGACTGGTGGGATCCACCTATCCAGCGTTTGTAGAGTTCTGGTTGCAGACGGTGAATGCGGTTGCTGGGTATGGCTGGACCTTCCAACTGGCCCCCTCGGGCAGCGACTTCACCACACGGCTTAGCGAGCTCGATGGCGGGACACATGGTTATCAAAGCTACCACTACGACTTGTTGGATACGGACCGCGTGTCGACATTGAAAATGCGCTTTCAGTTCACAGGCAACGGAACCGGAGGACCAACAGGTTCAAATGTATACATCGATGATATTATCGTCAAAACCACGACGGGTATTCCCCCTGTGTCCGTGACGATGTACGACGACGGCCTCCACGGCGATGGCGTAGCTGGCGACGGCGTCTATGGCGCGCAGATTCCCGCGCAGGCGCTCGGGACGACCGTGAGTTATTCGGTCGCCGCGAATTACATCGACGGCTCCTCCACCTCGCTTGCCTCTGCAGGCAGTTACACCACGACTGCGCTGGTGAAAATCGCGCCCTCCTTTTCCCAGCAACCCGCCGATTTTCGAATGATAAAAGGAACAGCGACGACCCTCGCACTTTCCGCGCAGGCCACCGTTGCAGGCGCGGTCGACACATGGCTGCTGCTTGCCGTGGGGCAGGACATTCCGATTCTTTCTGGGACTGTGGCTTCAGGAGGCAAATTCAGCGTTCCCCTTCGCTCGATAACCACCAGCGGTGACTACTTCATCCGACTATCACGCGCTTACGAAGGCGATTCAAAAGCCACCACCACCGACTCAGTTCCCTTCCATATCGACGTTCAGACTTGGGACACCGTTGCAGCATCTTACGAAGCGCTGATCTTGGACTCAAACCATGTGCTCAATGACGGTGCCGTCTACCGCGGAATTCTGAATGTGACCATCACTCGATTTGGATATGCGTCGGGAAGACTGCGATTCAACGAGCCCTTGCCAATCTCCAATGCTCCCGATTCCGCTTTTAGAAATTACGCCCCAGTCATTCGCACCTTTGCCGCCGCGTTCACCCCTGTGGAGGGAAATCCATCACTGATGCAGTGCACCCCAAAATTGGGCACAGGTACCGCCGCAGGGCGAGAGGAGATGGTTTTGCAATTGGACTTAACGACGACGCCACCCACTTTGAACGCAACTGTGAAACATTCGGTTGCAGTCGTTTACGGAGGGACCACGGCGTCCTCCACGAGCGTCGCTGCAAATTGTCCGCGCTTGGTCACAAATCTGACCAACCTTCCGAGCACCTTGAGCGGCGTGCCCGGTCGTTATGTGTTGGCTGCCGATTTCCCGACAGACCGAGCGCATATCTTCTTGCAAGCGTGTTCAACAGGCAGGCTGCTTTGGAGTACCCGGCGATTCGGCTACACAGGGACTGGAAGTACAGCCCTTTTTGTAGAGGGAGATACCACTTTCGGCGCCAACATTTACGAAGCTCAAACTACACCTGTGAAGCTCACTAGCTCACAGCTTGTCCGGAGTTGGCTGGGGAGAATTCGCTTTCTTAAATCAGACGCTGGAAGTTGGGGAGCTGCCATTAATTCCAACGAATTGCCCAATGGTCTCGAACTCCAATCCTGCTATCTCACAAGTGCAAGCGGGCTGATTTCTTACAAGGTCGAAAACTCGAATTGGGCACGGATTCAAAAAGTAAACTTCTCGGCACGAAACGGTTGTTTATGGAGCTTGCAAGCCGACTCCTCCTCTTTTCTAAGGACCCCAACCCAGTTGAAGCTTGAGCTCCTAAATTCGCCCAAAAGCCTAGATACACCGCCAGAAGAATCCCTATGGAATGTCACGATATCTAGCGCCGGTGTCGCAATCTGCGCTCGGACGATCGTCAATGGAGTGCCCCCTGGGTTGATGCTCCTACGGGTGGACCGCTCGAGTGGCGAGTTTTTGGGGACCTACATTCCTAATGAAGGAACCAGCCGCTACAGGGTTTACGGCGTCACGCTGGATCCAGTGAGTAGTCCATCTATCCGCGCCGCGGGTTGGGTGGAATATGGGACGGCGCCGTTCATCTCCTCAGGTTCTTGGACATTACAAAACAGGCCTTAGAAGCCCTAGCAACGGTTCCTCAGAATCATTCATCTGGTATCGTGAATTGACCTTTCACTCGCCTCCTGTATCCTCTAAAAGGATGTCACAAGAAACAACTTTAGTATTACTCAAACCCGATGCAGTTAGCAAACAACTCGTCGGACAGGTCCTGGAGCGCTTCCAGAGCGCCGGCCTCAAAATTCGCGGCCTTAAAATGCTCCAATTCGGAGACGCACTCCTACGGGAACATTATGCGCATATCGCGGAAAAGCCGTTCTTTCCGGAGGTCCAGAATTTCATGCAACAGACTCCGGTGATTGCACTCGCGTTGGAGGGTGAAAACGCCATTGCGCACGTTCGCGACCTGCTTGGTCCTACAGATTCCAAGAAGGCTGACAAAGGCACCATTCGCGGTGATCTCGGCGTGGATGTGATGATCAACGTCTGCCATGCTTCCGACTCGACAGATGCGGCCGCCGCAGAGTTGAAGCGTTTCTTTGGCGAAGGCGAATTGTTCCACTATTAACACTAGCGAATCGCGGTTCGCATTGTCTGAAGAGACGATCCCCAAAAATTGGGCGTCCCCCTGACCTTGGGCTGTATCCGGCGTCGCTCTGGGTACAGCCCGTCCCCTTGCTCCACTTGGGAAGGTTTGCCTCTTTTGTGCTGAGTCTGTCGCCCGCACCTCCATTTTACGCTGCCAAGGAGGACACCGCAAAGGATCGGTGTGCCAGACCTTCAAGATCACATCCCGCGATTTCTTCGGTAGAAGTGTTACAAGAGGCGGTGGAGTGGAGTCGTTGCGTAGGGGTTCAGCAGGCTTCCATTTTGGGGGATAAGGCGCTGCCCCGCATGCTGTTCGACTACCAGCCGTAGTACTGAACCATTTGGGCACCTTTACCAGAGACACGCAGGGGACAGACGCTCCGAAAAACATCTCCAGCAATCTCATACTTTTGAAGTTCCGACACCGAGGTGCAGGGGGCGAAATCTGTCCCTTTATTAGCGAAACATCTGTTTAAGATAACTTATTCTAATGAATATAAACTGATACGTTGGAAAAAGATGTCCGTTATCACTGTCATTTTAATCCAAACAAAACTTACATGTAGACTGTTCTATCTGGCAGCGAACAAAGGCGTCACATGTAACGCCTGCTTTAAGCAACTCCCATGGAAACACATATCCACACTGAAAAACATTTCACTGCAGGCGACATCGTGCGCGACATCGTCATCGGGATGTCGGATGGGCTCACGGTCCCCTTCGCGCTCGCTGCTGGACTGAGCGGCGCTCTAAGCCAGACGCACGTCATCGTAACAGCGGGACTCGCCGAGGTGACGGCCGGCGCGATCGCGATGGGGTTGGGAGGCTACCTCGCCGCACGGGGGGACGCGGAGCATTACGCGAGTGAAAAGGCACGGGAGGAGCACGAGGTTAAAACTGTGCCCCAAGTGGAGGCGATTGAAGTGCAGGAGATTTTCAAAACCTACGGCCTGAGCGAAGCGGAAAGCGCAAGCGTGGTTGCCTCCTTGAAACAGCGTCCTGAGGATTGGGTGAATTTTATGATGCGCTTCGAACTGGGACTGGAAGAACCGGAACCGTCTCGCGCGTGGAAGAGCGCCCTAACCATCGCACTTGCCTATGTCATCGGTGGAATCGTCCCGTTGAGCGCGTACGTATTTCTTGAGAATGCGCAGACGGCCCTAACAGTCTCCGCGGCGATCACGCTGGTTGCATTGGGAGTTTTTGGCGGCGCCAAAGGACACTTTACGGGTGTACCGGTGCTCAAGAGTGGCTTCCAGACCGTCTGTATCGGGGGCTTGGCCGCTGCAGCAGCTTTCTTGATCGCCCGTTGGATTTCGTAAATGCAGTCCGCTACTCGCGCCGATCCAACAGCGCCTTCAATTCAGACGCCTCGGTCACGGGCGCGCGGCATGCGAAGCCTTGGCACACATACGCCGCCGCTTTCCCAGCGACTGGCTGCATCTGGGCAGCGAGCGCGAGCTGCGGACTCAACGTCTCTGCCCCAAGAAGACTGCCCGCATGCAACACAACGGTCTCGGAGAGATACCTACCACGCACCGCCTTCAAAAGCGCCTGAGTGTCCGCCGAGCCCAAATCACCAGCGATAACAATCTGGCGCCAAGGATGAAGCAACCCACCCATACTATGCAGCATTTGAGGTAGCGCGCTCGGCATCTTCTGCAGAATTCCTCCAAAGGCGTTCACGGTCTGCTCGGCCTTCCGATGAAACTCATCGCGTCCAGTCAGCTCTGAAAGTCGCAGCAAATTACGAACAGAGACCGAGTTGGAAGAAGGCTCTGCACCATCGTTGTCATCTTTAAGCCGGACTAAGATCGACGAATCCTCCGCTGGACTGCTGAAATAGCCTCCGCCAACCGAATCCCAAAAAAGTTCGTCCTGAGCCATCTGCAGATCTAACGCCCAACGAAGCCAATCCTGATTAAAGTCCGCCTCGAACAGGTCCAAGAGTCCCTGCACGAGAAAAGCGTAATCCTCAGCGAAGCCTGGTATGGTTCCCGCACCGAGCCGGTAAGTACGCAGCAGTCGGCCATTTTGCCAGAGCGTCCCTTTTAAGAAAAGTGCAGCCGCCCTGGCACCCTCGAGGTAGGCCGATTCCCCGAGCGCACCATAGCCTCTTGCCAATGCGGAAATCATCAGTCCATTCCACGCCGTGAGGATTTTATCGTCGCGATGGGGACGGGGTCGACGGGCGCGTTCGCGCAGCAAAGTCGCGCGACAACGTGACAGAAGCGCTTCCGTCACCGACTCGTCGCGTCCACTTTCGCGGGCGGCTTCCGTTGGTGAAAGACGGCGCACCAGCGTATTTTTTCCCACAAGCTCCCCATGTGGGTCGCTTCCTTTTGGGGAATTGCCAGCCTCTTCAACCCCATAAACGGCGTTAAAAAGCGGCGCGTCGCTTCCCAACAACGCGTCTATTTCCGCCTTGGTCCAAACATAAAACACGCCTTCGCCGTGCTCCGGTTTACCTTCTTGAAACAAAGAATCCGCATCCTCGGCGGAATGAAAGCCGCCGGTAGGATCGCGCATCTGACTCAGAACATAGTCTAATGTGGTTCGAGCCGCGCTGGTACAAAGAGCGTCGTTACTTAGTTGGGCAGCCTCGAGGTAGGCGCTCACAAGTTGAGCCTGATCGTACAGCATCTTTTCGTAATGCGGCACATGCCAGACGCGATCGACCGAATAGCGGTGAAAGCCGCCGCAGAGCTGATCGTGCATTCCGCCCAAAGCCATTTTCCGCAGAGTATTAAGCGCCATCCCCATAGCAACTTGTCCGTCGCGCGATTGGGCTCCAGCGCGATCGGCGTATTGTAAAAGAAAATGCAAGGATGCGGGCCGCGGAAACTTGGGCGCGTAACTGAAGCCGCCCTCTTCCTCATCGTATTGTCTCAAAAACGTTTGAAATGCAGTTTCCAAGTGAACGGAGGAAATCGCTCCAGAACCGTCCGCAGGATGCTCCTGTTTCGCAAGAGCGGCAATGGACTCGGCGGCTGTCTGGGCGATGCGCGCGCGGTCGTTGGTCCAAGCAGCATGGATACGACGAAGAAGATTGGGAAAGCCGGGGCGATTAAACCGGTCTGCAGGCGGAAAGTAAGTTCCTCCATAGAAGGGCTGGAGTTGCGGCGTCAGCCAGACACTCATAGGCCACCCTCCGGAGCCGGTAGTGGCCTGAACATAACTCATGTAAAGCCGATCCACATCGGGGCGTTCCTCACGGTCTACCTTAATACAAACAAAATGTTTGTTGAGAAGCTCAGCAGTAGCCATATCCTCGAAGGATTCGTGGGCCATCACATGACACCAGTGGCAAGTGGAATAGCCGATCGAGAGAAAGATCGGCTTGTCCTCTCGCCTCGCCCTTTCAAACGCAGCCTCACCCCAAGCGAGCCAATGCACTGGGTTCTGAGCGTGTTGCAGAAGATAAGGTGACTTTTCTAAAGATAGAAGGTTGCGGGAAGCCTGAAGATTCACGATAGGTTCAGCACTTTGAGTTATGGATGGTTCGGAAAAAAATACACATAATATGAGCAAACACGTCACAGATCGCATGAATGGAGAAGTTACGTCTTGCGGCTTCGCACAACACGCTCATTTCAGAGCCTTCTGGAAGCAGGATAATTTAAAGCACTTAGCACCTCTGTTAACCGCGGCTATTGCGCTTTTATTGGGAGCCTGCGCGGCAGAGGAAACTTCTTCCCGCGTCCGAAACACCAGTCGCACGTTCACCACAGTCGTGTTGGATCCAGGCCACGGCGGCTACGATTCTGGAGCACGCATACGCAAAGGCCCTCTTGAAAAGGATCTCACCCTTGATGTCGTGCGCAGACTCGCGCCAAAACTTCGGGATGCGGGCTTCCGTACCATTATCACACGCAAAAGTGATGTCTTTATTCCCCTAGATACTCGCTCACAAATATCTGCTCCCGAAAAAAATGCGGTCTTTGTCAGCGTACACTTTAACGATGGCGGACGCTCTCCTGCTTACGGCGTCGAAAGCTACTATTTCTCGCCGGAGTCCAAGCAAATGGCCAATCGTATGGTCCGCATTTTCGCCGCCACAACCGGCACCCCGGATCGCGGAGCGCGCGTTGCAAGATTTCGAGTCCTGCGCACCAACCGAAACCCAGCAGTGCTGATGGAGTGCGGGTACCTCTCGAGTGGACGCGAGGCCGGCTTCATCACTCAACCACAATACCGCGAGAAAATTGCGCTGGCTCTCGCCAAGGGCATCATCGAACAACGCGGTGGCCCACTCAATAGTCACGAACCTGCGAAGCTGCACATCGACATTCCGGCCTACTAAAACTCAATCACCTCAAACGACCCCTTCACGCCGACTCGCCCATTGCGCGCAACACCGACGCCGTGTCATCCAAGTCAACGAATAGTGCATCTGGCTCGTGAAAAGCGAGTTGCTCAACAGTAAAACTACCAGTAGCGACCGCTATTGCTCGGGCCCCGAACGCCCTTGCGCAACTGATGTCATGCGGTGTGTCCCCTATGACGTAGGTACGCTCCGAGGCAAAAGCCACAGAGTGAAGTTCGTTCCCACGCTTTAGCGCGAACTCACCCAGTGCATTACGATCATGATGATCGTCGGCAAAAGCCCCGAATTTGAAGTGTTTATCGACCCCGTAATGCTGAAGTTTGATCCGCGCTCCTCTTTCTAAATTGCCAGTCAGCAACCCCAGACTCACGTGTTGTCTCACCGCAAGCGCCTCGAGAAGCCGGACAACCCCAGGAAGCACACGTCCAACACGAAGCGGTATCTGTTGCTGTAAATGGCGCAGGTACCCTCGGAAATAGCGCTGCAAATTCTCCTCACTCACTGCAAGTCCGTGCTTCGCGAAAACCTGACGAGCAATCCCAGAATCTGTGCGCCCCGAAATTTCGATACCAGAAAGATCCTCATGCAGAGAAAATTCCTCCTCAAACCCCAACCGCAGGGCATATTCCCCTGCCCCACCGCTAGTTAAAATAGTGCCATCGATATCAAAGAGAACCAGCGTGTTTTTCATCGTCACTTTTATTTGGAGGCTGGAGGATTGGGGAGAACTTTCACCACCGGATCAGCCCCGCCACCGCTGGAGCGGGATACAGAAACGATTGCACCCTTTGAGTTAAACTGTTCGATGCGCGTCATTCGATTTTTGGAATCGTAATAGAAAACCAACTTAGAGAGAAGGTTATCGCGGGGATCAAAGATTTCTTCCTCTTCGATTCGCCCCTTGAGACAAAGGTATTCATGCTTGGAAACGAGACGGTTCCCGCCATCGTATTTTAGAGCCCGCTTCGGATGAAAGTCTTCGTCAAGCTCCCGCAGCAATCGGGATATCACTGAGCCGGAAGAATCTCGGAGAACCTCCTCCACTCGCAGCTGATGGGGATCAATTTTGACAGTGAGGACAGTTCCATCCGTATTGCGAACCACTCGCGAAGTAGGCTGATTGTAAGTAACTTGCGCAACGGAAATGTGCGCAAAGGCGAGGATCAAAAAAATTCTGAAGACGAGAGATTTCAAAACCGAATTTGGGTTAAATGGAGCGTGGAAAATAAGGAAGAAAGTGAAAACGAGGAGACCTAAAGAGGATCAGATACACTAACAATTTCTGGGCTGGTAGGTTGCATCAACTCAATTGCTTCTTCAGAAACAGGAACGGGCAATAAACCATCTAATGCACGACACACAGACAGGGAGGGAATCTCACTCATCGGGGCACCCATTGCATCTGGAAAAAATTCGACCGTAACATCAAGAGGAGCAGATGCCTGAATCACCCGTGAGAAAGGATGTCGCGGGTGCCATTCAAACGGGTTAGTCGGCCCGAAAAGGCTAACCTGCGGAATCTTAAACGCGGAGGCGATGTGCATTACTGCGGTGTCGCTCGTCACGACGACCGCGCTACGAGCTGTAAGCGCCGTCAGCAAAGTGAGATCAAGCTGCCCAGCAAGTACAACGAACGGAAGAGGCAAAGGGCCACTCCCCAGCATCGCTAGCGCAGTCTGGATGGCTCGCAAATGCGTCTGCTCTTCGGAGTCCGAGCCCCCAGTGAGGATGCAAGGCAATCCGTGGT
This sequence comes from uncultured Spartobacteria bacterium, assembly GCA_903919125.1. Lineage (GTDB taxonomy): Bacteria > Verrucomicrobiota > Verrucomicrobiia > Chthoniobacterales > Chthoniobacteraceae > Chth-196. Next base: position 32,289 of record CAIXGS010000073.1, read on the forward strand.
GATATTGAAGATGCAGGATCACCTCAGCCCAACGCTCTGGAAGCCAATACTTTTCAGACTTTGAGGCCCCAGGGTTGACCAACGCAAACCGAGCATTTACACCGCATTCCCTCAACAAAATCTGCGCGCGGCGTTCAGCAAACGTCGGAACAGTCAGCCTCGGCAACATTTCTGAGCTAGCAAGGTCAACTCCAATAGGCCTAAGTAAATCCAGCAATTGATCAACAACATGAACTGGTTGAAGCGCGACTCGCACGAACTTCTGATAGATCAATGCCCGCAGAGGCCCTTTGCGAGCCCACTCAAAGGCAACGCGGCGCCGTGCCCGTGAGGCGATGGAGAAAAGAGCGGAACGATCCGTCCCAGTAAAGTCTAGGCAGATGTCGAATCGTCCCGTCAGCAAGCGTTTAAGCAGGGCACGATTAGCTCGTAGCTTCGAATGAAACACTAACACTTCATCCATTCGCGGGAGCATCGGAGCCAGTTCTCCGCAAGTATCTGCAATCACGAGCGTAATCTTTGCCTTCGGCCATGTTTCCCGCAACAGATGAAGTGCGGGGGTTGTCAGCACAACCTCACTTATCCGCCTTAATTGCAGCACAATAATAAGCGGCTCCACGCCAAGCGGAGTAGGTGTCAATAGACTGGAGATTAGGCGCTTCAAGCAGTGATTCCGCAGCTTTGTAGAAAGTTAGCCGTGTTGCGAGCAGCTTTCACTCAAGTCGTTAACTTAACCACCACAACCCTGTGGCAACCCACTAAAAACAAAGGCCAATATACCTCGCCTAAGCTAATGAATGACCAATGTCGGCACACCACACACTTTCTTTGGCCACATGCACTAATTTGCTTCGATTGGTGCAGCTCAAGCTTTGTGTTACCCACAAATATTTGCTACTTTCACCTAAGTTCCTTTTGAGCGTGCCTCAATCATTTTCCAAACCTTCACAATTTTAATCCCGACAAGTGAAGGCCCCTCAGAATTTATGAAATTCCCCCAGTTAGCGGCTCTCCTCCCAGCCTCATTCCTATTGGCCGCAATACCAATCAGCACTTTGATTTCAGGTTGTTCTTCCGATAGTGGTGCCTACCGCTCCTCTCACGTGCGTCGGTACGCAGTCCCACCAATGGCCGACCCCGGCCCTCCCAAGCCCCCCAAACAGAGCTCCGCTTCCAAGCGCGCACTCGCTAAGCAAGACGCAGATTCCGAGGCGTTCGTGGTCTCCGAAGCTCCGTCGGAAAGTCGCGCCATGCAGCCATCTCCCTTTCAAAAACCCGCCTCGCCAGCAGAAGCGCCCCCACGCCTATTCGGTGAGCCAGAAAAGCAAGCGAATCAAGCTCCACCACGACAGCAGATTCCAACCACGATAACGTCCAAGCCGCAGCCCATAGCCCCTGCGGCAGCTGCAGCAGCTATCGCGGCATCCACTAGCAAGACATCTCAGCCCTACACAGCCCGACTCGGCTTAATCTCATTGGTAAACAACAGCAGCGATTTTGTTCTAATCAATATCGGCACAGCACCAGCGCCGCCGCCGGGATCACGCCTGCAATCCTATTCGCCGCGCGCAGGATCAACCGCCGCCGAGCTCAGCGTGAGTAACTACCAACGCCGCCCGTTCCTGATTGCAGACATTATTTCCGGCGATCCAAAGGTAGGGGATTCCGTCGTCGAGGTTTCCCGTTCGGGCGCGACAGTCGCGCCAAGCACCTCACAACGATCAACCACTTCCTCCCCTTTGGTTAACCAGGAGCCTCGTAGCAGGTCAAAAACAGAACCGAAAGACAACAGGTTGTGGTCCAATTCAGATAGCAACTCTCCGTCCCCTACCATATTCTTCGATCCCGACCAAAGAACACCCAACGGTGGTTCAGAAGCAATTATTCCCGGACTTCCGATGCGCCGAGGAAACTAGAATGTCTGAGTTTCCTGTCTGAGTTTTATCGAAAAAAAGTTGCTCAGTTAGAGCACACCAAATCTCATTCGTCTACCGTGCCGAATCGGATTCGGCGCGTTTAAAAACCAATTTAACCTCGGGCACGAGGTTCGCGATCTTTGGCAGTCGCAGTACTGGAAACAGTTACAAACGGACCACCTTCTAGCGGCGCCGCATCACTGAAGGCCACATCGGGCATTTCACTAGGCTTCCCTCCGAGCGGAAAATCTTTGCGCAAAGGATTAAACGGATACCCGTCCCACATTAAAATGCGCCTTAAATCTGGGTGTCCGTGAAAGCGAATCCCGTACATGTCAAAGGCCTCACGCTCATGCCAGTCGGCCGTCGCCCAAACGTTCGTCACCGTTGGCAGCTCCAAATTGTCCTCAGAAAGGCGGACCTTAAGCCGCAACCATTCTCCATTCATCAGACTATAGAGCTCGTAGATCACTTCAAACCGGGGATCTTCTCCCAAATGATCCGCTCCACTCAGATCCACAAGATAATCGAAATGAAGAACATTTTTACAAAAGGCACAGATCTCACTGATCTGCGCAGCCTCAACTGTGAGACTAGTTTCTCCACGAAACTCAACTTTGGACAAAACTTTGAACTGCGACTCAACTGCGGAGATCGCAGCCTTTGGAGAATGACTCATAGATAAAATTAAATACTCAAAACAAAACGCCTAGGAGATTGCACCGGACTTCACAGAGGCTAACTCATTAGCCGACTGCCTCTTCAAACAAGCCCCGCTTCTGGTCGTATAGCGCAGGTTCTTTAGCAATCTTGCGCTGCAAACGCATGAGACCTTCCAAGAGAGCCTCTGGCCTCGGAGGACAGCCGGAAATATAAACATCGACTGGGATAAGATGGTCGATCCCTTGCAACACCGAGTACGAACGATACATTCCTCCACTAGAAGCACATGCTCCCATTGCGATGCACCATTTAGGCTCGGGCATCTGATCCCAAATACGTTTCACCGCCAAAGCCATCTTATAAGTCACAGTCCCAGCGACTATCATCACGTCACTTTGACGAGGCGAAAAACGCATCACCTCGGAACCAAAGCGCGCAATATCAAAGCGAGCTGTCGCAGACGCCATGAGTTCAATCGCACAGCACGCCAGCCCCATAGGCATGGGCCACAGCGAGTTCTTACGCATCCAATTCATGGCTGCGTCGAGTTGAGTAAAGACGACGTTACCTTCAATTTTTGAATCGTAAGCGACAGGTGTAAGATCAGCCATAGTACAAAGGTTAAAGACAACAGAACGAAGGGCAAGCCTGCAATCAGAAAGGCTTGTTGAAACTTTCGAGGGTCAGGCGCTCCATGAGTCTGACAAGTGTTCCCCTTACCCCCCAAAAAAAGGCCGCCCCGTTCGGGCTTTCACCTGAACGGGGCGGGGATACTGGCGACGTCCTACTTTCGCACAACCTATAGAAGCACTATCATCGGGGCTGCAGCGTTTCACTTCCGTGTTCGGAATGGGAACGGGTGGGGCCACTGCGCTAGGGTCACCAGAGGATTAAGCACACACGTTTGACATCTCTCCAAACGCGCTTACTCAAGTTCTCTAGCAACCAACAACTAATCACCAACAACTAAGAACAAAGAACCAACAACAAAGAACACTCCCCGCCCGTATTCCTTGACGACTGCATACATACTTTTTGAGGTTAGAACCAAACTTATGTCCGGTATCAGCAAGCTATCTTAGTAAGCTTTTAATAAGCTAATTCGGTAAGTATTTTTCGACTCTGCCTATCTTGTTGAAGCTTATGTTATCGGTTCACCGGACGGACCGGGGCGGCGTGTTTTGCTTATGAAACACGCCGCTCCTCGGAGCCGGTTTTCCTTTGTTTATCAGGATGAATCGAAGAGAACTAAGCCGAACGGAATATTAGTACCACTGAGCTGAACGTATTACTACGCTTGCACCCGTGGCCTATCAACGTGGTGGTCTTC
>CAIXGS010000074.1 GCA_903919125.1 uncultured Spartobacteria bacterium
CTACGGAAAATCATGAAGCAAACCGGAGAACAGCCTCCGAGAGCCGGATGCGGGAAATCCGCCCGTCCGGTTCGATGAGGGGGAGACGCGTGTGGGTGGTTTACCAAACGCGTCTCCCTACTCTATTCCGCGCTCCCAGGCTCATTCGCTGTAAAAGGCGTTTTCACACAACAACCCAATAAATGGTATTAATTGCTTCGTTGAGCCACCCAAAGTCGTCGTGGGGATGCTGCGATTTGTCATGCCGGAGGCATTAAAGCCAATTGCCGGTGGTTGAGGAGCGACGCGACGACACCACCGGTTTCTGAGGCAGAAACCGCCCGCATCCCAAGGGGATGGCAGCGGCGTCGCATCTCAGGCACAGCAGACAATTATTTGTGGGAAACAGGGGGTGCGTCAGTGCGAAATAACAATAGCCCAGCAGCCTGGGTGACTGGCATCCCGCGGGATGCTCTGTGTTTTTTACCCCAACCGGTGGTGTCGCTTCGCTCAACCACCGGCAAATGGCCTCGATGCCTCCGGCATCGGAACTGTCATTCACACCCTGACTGCTTCCGCTCGGCCTGATGGGCAAACCACAGAAACAACCGAAGCACTAAAGCCCACTGGAAATTTACGACCGAACAAGCCCAGATAAAGCTCAAGCGTCATTACCCAACAAATTAGACATCACTGCCTAGTAGCCTTTCCACAGCCACTCCAGAGCACTTGGCAGGATCTGGGATCTTGCGTTGCCCACGCCGTGGCCCGAGTTGAGACAGTACGCGTACTGGTAGTGATACCCCTTGGCTTTTAAGGCGGTGGCCATGCGGTTGTTCGCCTCCACCCAGTCGTGCATGCCATCGCGCATGACGTTGGGGTTGTAGTTGTCACGGTCGCCGACGGCCATATAGAGGCGGATCGGTTTGGGGGCGCTCTCGGGAATGAGCTTGTTGTGAAAGCCCCAGGCGCCGTCGGGTGTCTCTGGATTAAAAGGCCATTGCTGGTTGACGAAGGTGCCAGAAAGAGTGAGCACGCGATGATAAAGTTCTGGATGATACCATGCCATAATCAACGCCGCTGATCCCCCAGAGCTCGTGCCCATTGTGGCGCGACCTTCGGGGTCTTTTGTCAGCTGCACTCCGTAGTTTTTTTCGACCAAGGGCAGCACTTCATTTTCAATAAACTCGGCGTAGAGTCCCGACATCGTGTCGTATTCCTTGCCGCGCTCGTGACCTTGGGCATCGCCGCCGCCGTTGGCGACCATGACGACGATCATGGCCGGGACGCGTTTCTGGGCGATTAAGTTGTCGAGAATGCGTGGAAGGTTCATGTCCGGCTTGCCGAGGCCGGGCCCGTCGTGAGTGACAAGCAGGGGCGCCGCAGTGCCGGGCGAATACTGTGCCGGGATGTAGACGGTGATGGTGCGCTTGTAGTCGATGGGGTGGGTTTCCACGATCAGCGTCTTGGGATTCGTCGGGTCGACCGTGCCGAAGACGTCCCTTGCAATGCCGGGGTTGAAGCGTTTGCAGTCTTTTGAATCGATGCTGAACTGCTGCACTTTTCCCTGTGGTACGCCTTCGATGGCTTTGGTTTCCAGCGCCGCCACGTAATCCGGACCGATCACGAAATCGCCATCCGCATCGACGGGTGGATTCGCGCCGGGTGTTCCGTCGAGGCGCGTGAATTTCGGTGCATCGGGGGAGTCAAAGGGGCGCGTTGGCGGTTGGGGCTTGGGCGCTTGCTTGGGTGGAGGAGGCGTGGGCGCGGGGGCGTCGGCAGCCGATGAATGCCCGAGGAGGGCGAGAATGGCGGTGAGGCTGAGAAGGGGAGAACGGAGAAGTGACATGGATTGATTTCGAAGGAACGTGGCGGTCGCAGAGGAAGGATGAGAGTCTTATTTTCCGTTAGAGGCTTGTGGCTGTTTCTTTTCAACCCACTTCAAGTTGGCGAGGTAGGCCACTACGTTGCGGATCTCGCGTGGCTTTAAGATTCCTAGCATGGGCGGCATGATGGAAACTGGGGGCGTTTGAGCGGTGATCTCTGATTTTGGCACGCTCTTTTGGGTGCCGTCGGGGAGTTGGATGGTGGCGGCGTCGGGTGTGTCACTCACCGGCGCTCCGCTGAGTGAAGTGCCGTCGCGCAGCGTGAGCATGGTGATGCCGTATCCGGGCGCGATTTTGGCCGAAGGCGCAACGAGGGATTCCAGCAAGTAGGGACGGTCTTTCTGGAGGCCAATGGACCGCAGATTAGGGCCGACGGCGCTGCCGGTTTCGCCCAACGCGTGGCACGCCAGACAGTTTGCGCCCAGATGGTTTTGCACCAGTTCGAGCCCGGAAGGAACATCGCCGCCAGTGAGCAGTTCGCGGTGTTCGGTTCCCGCAGGGCTCGTCGAATATTTCTCGGCCAGCGCGGCGAGAGCAGGGTTGGAGGGCGCCCTTTCACCCAAGGCATCGAGGACATCAAACTGGAGCGCGGCTTCCAGCTTGTTGTCGAGCAGGGCGTCGCCAAGTTTCGTCAGAACGGCGTCTGCATTGGGATGGGCCGCTCGGGCAAGCTGGGCGACTGCGTGTTGTTTTTGCGCTGGGGCGCTTTTTTTGAGAACACGTTCACAAATTTCGACTACTCGTTCTGGAAATTCTGGGAGCAAAAGTTCAAGCGCAGTTTGCTGTAAAATCGCTGGACTGGTTTCAGCAAGAGCTGCATCCAACGCTTTGCTCCATTCCTTCGCACTGCGTTGTTCGCCTCCCATGAGTCGAAGCGCTTGCGCCCTAATTTTATCGGGGGCTGTGGAATCCGCGATGATTGTCGCTATCTGTTCAGGCTTCGCCTTGAGGGAATAAGCGATGAGGATTTCCACGGCTGTCTGGCGGAGCGCCTCTTCCTTGAGCCCGAGTAGCGTTTCGATTTTCGGAGAAAGAATGTCCTCAATGGAGGCAGGATTCAGTTTGCGGGCATAGCCATCAACTCGGTCGAGGCGCGGGGCGTCTTTCCATGCGAGTAAAGAGGAGAGGGCTTCAGCACGGAAGTTGAGCGGGACGGCTTCATTCAGGGCGAGCGCTAGGATTTTCTGAGCGTTTTTAACCGTACCGAGCCGCATGCCGGCGTTTATGACGCGGAACATTGCCGGTTCGCTGAGGTTGCGGGCGTTAAGAAGGGAGGCCAATTGAGGCAACGCTTTTGGGATGCTTTCGTCGTCGTGGATGGCACGCGCGGCTTCCGTTACAACGGCTGGATCCGAGTCGTGGAGAAATTCTGCGACCAGAGGAGAAGCCTGTCTCCGCAGAGCAAGTACGCTGACCAAGCGCGCCGCCCTTTCGCTGTTCGCTTTTTTCGCTGCGAGTTGCGCGGGTTTGGCGCAACCGGTGAGCCCCGCGACGGCAGCATGCCGAAGGACGGGTTGTTCCCAATCGCCAATTGCCATTGCGAAAAGCGGTTCAACCGCGGAGGAAACTTGCAGGCGTCCCAGCGCAATGGCGGTGAGGTTGCGCACGCGAGGGGCGGCATCGGCAAGCAGGGGAATGAGCGCCTGGGTCTGGACTGGGGTCAGTCTGGCCTCGGAAAGGACGCGAGCAGTTTGGGCGCGAATCTCAGAGTTGGCGTCGCTCAGGAGCGGGATGATCTCGTCGGATTGTGCCTTTTGTTGGCGAAGGAGCTGGCCATAGCCCCAAATCGCATGGATCCGGCTCATCTCGCTGGCAGTCCCAGAGCGGGCCGCCGCAAGAAGCGACGCGCCTTCCTGTCGCTTGACGAGCTCGAACTGGGCACCCAGCCGGACGCGTTGGTCCGCGTGGGCTAGCAGAACGAGAAGCTCCTGAGTGGCGCTTTTTTCAAAACCGTTGGTCAGGAGTTTCTGAGTTTCTTTGCGAAGCGTCGACCCAGCACCCGAAATGGAATCTGCGCGGTAGACATTGCCAAGGCCGTTGAGCGGATACCCTTTCGCCCAATCCGTCATGAACAGCGAGCCGTCGGGATGCCAGCTCATACCGATTCCCATCAGCGATTTGTGCAGCACTTCCACTGGGCTACGCTTAAACGACGCGCCGTCATGTTCGACTCGGAATCCTCGCATGATCCCTGTGGGAAATTCGTTGAGGAAAAACATTCCACGCTGAGCTTCACCGAGCGCCGTTCCCGGATCGTGTTTGAAGCCAGCGGGTCCGTCGGTGGAATTCTCGATGGGCGGCAGAATGTAGGCTGCCTGCCCGTCCCATTTTGGCTCCCAGAGGCGCTCTTTCATCCAAGTCGTCCGGTTGCCCATGTGCTGGTAATTGATTCGCCAACCCGCGTCGCTGGCCTCAGGGATGTAAACGAAGCGTTCTTTTTCCCCCTTAAAATCAGCGTCATTGTCTACTCCGAGTAGATCGCCGAAGTCGTCAAAAGCCGGTTCCTGCACATTACGGAGCCCGTGCGCATACACCTCGAAGTTTGAACCATCAGGCTCGATGCGAAGGATGCACCCCTCATTTGGGTAAAAGAAATGACGCCCTTCGCGAGAAGTCACGTTCACGCCTTTGTCGCCGATGCTCCAGTAAATGCGCCCATCCGGCCCGACCGAAAGCCCGTGCATGTCGTGGCCCCCGTAGGCGATGTGCAGCCCGAAGCCGTGTACGAGAATCTCGCGCACGTCGGCCACGCCGTCGTCGTCGGTATCCTTGAAGCGCCAGAGATCCGGGGCGATAGTCGCATAAACCCAGCCGTCGTGGTAAAGGACACCCGCCGCAATCCCCGTGACTTCTGTATTAAAGCCTTCCGCGAACACCGTGATTTTATCCGGAGTGCCGTCGCCATCGGTGTCGCGCAATTGATAAATGCGATCGGAGATGAACGTTAGATCTTTCCAGTCGATGGATCCGTCCCCGTTATGATCTTTCAACCCACCGCGGGGGCTGCGTAGTTTTCCAGGGGCGAGCGCCGAGCGCAGGAAGGCAGCCTTTTCTTCGATGCTTCGGATTCCCACGTCGTCTGGAATCCACTTGGGATGCTCTCGGATTTCGAGGTCCGATGTTTTGCGGCGGGCTGTGGAGGCCACATAGACTCGTCCTTTTGGATCCACAGAGCAGGCCACGGGATCCGGCACATTGAGGGATGCATTCCATTTTTCAAAAACGAGATCAGTGCCGGCAACCGACACAGGCTCTTTGACGGAAGCGGCGCGCTGGGTTTCGTCGGCTGCGCGGGAAGGGGGCGCGAAAAGGACGGTTGCCCAAAGGAGGGGGAGGAGGGTCAGTCGGAAATGGGTCATGGGGTGCTTGAAGAATGAAGCGGCTTTTCCAGAGAGAAAAGCACTCAGTGGTTTCCTTCTTAGAAAGCACAGTTGCGCGGGGCGCCGCTCAACCCCGTGCGGTCCTCATCGCGCCAAGTCTAATGACGGAAGATGTCGTGCAGCGCCGCGCCCACAAATAAAAGCAGCAGAAGTAAGAATGTCAGCAGGAAGACGTTCCGCGAGATGCGAGAGAGGCGTTCGCGGCTCTTTTCATTGGCCTGACAATCCCAAACATCGGGAAAGCGCGAGGTTGTAAAGGGAAGTTCGGCGATCGCGTCGGTGGCATCGGCCACGCATTCTTTAGGAACTTGGATCGTCCACCACGTACCGGGAATCATGGAGGGCAAAACCGGCATTGCGAGGCGCAGCCCGGCCGAGGTCTCCTGCCTCAAAAAGTGTGGGATGCCCCTTTCCTGAAGAGCAAGATCCGCCATATCGGCCTGATACAATTGTCCAGTGCGAAGCACTTCAACGAGATCGCTCATGACTCACAGGGGTTCGCGCAGCATGCACGTTCCACTTTCCAAATCAAAGCGAAACGCCCCGCTTCCACGGGATGAAGTCGTCCTGTCCGAGGGAGACTGCCTTCGGTACGAACTGGCCGCTGGCAGTGAGTAAGCTTAACTCGAGGAGATCCTCGGCTAGGTCGTTCAAAGAGCGTTCCCCGCGGATCATCGGTCCGGCGTCGAAGTCGATGAGATCCGGCATGCGCCCAGCCAACTCGGAGTTTGTGGCAATCTTGAGAGTGGGGGAGATTGGATTGCCTGTCGGAGTGCCAAGGCCGGTAGTGAAAAGGATGAGATTGCACCCTGAAGCGGCCATCGCCGTGGTGCATTCCACATCGTTCCCTGGAGCGTACAGCAGCGAAACGCCGCCACGTCGCACGACAGGCGCACCGTAGTCGAGAACGTCGATGATGGGCGCAGTGCCCGCTTTGGTTGCGGCTCCGGCAGATTTAATGGCGTCTGTGATGAGCCCGTCACGGATGTTGCCCGGACTCGGGTTCATGTCGAAGCCGCTGCCGCAGGCGTGCGCTTGGGCGTCGTATTCGGCCATGAGTTGCGCGAAGCGTTGGGCAAGTTCGGGCGTTACGCAGCGGCGGCAGAGGTCCTGTTCCGCGCCGCAAAGCTCTGGAAATTCGCTCAGAACGCTCGCGCCTCCGGAAGCGCACAACAAGTCAGAGAGACGGCCGACCACCGGATTGGCGCTGATGCCTGAAAAGCCGTCGCTACCGCCGCATTTTACTCCGATGGTGAGATCCGAAATGGGGCAGGGTTCGCGCTCAAACCCGTTTGCCTCAGCGACACCGGCGAAGGTAGCGCGCATCGCCTTTTGGAGCATGTCGCTTTCCGAGTGCGCTTTTTGTTGTTCGAAAATGGCAAGAGGCTTGTCGAAGCGCGGATTTTGCAGCGCTATTTCACGTTCCAGAACGTTGATCTGGGCGTGCTGGCATCCGAGGCTCAGAATCGTCGCTCCGGCAACATTGGGATTGTTCAAATAACCCGCGATGAGGGCGCATAGGGCGTCGGAATCCTGCCGGGTGCCGCCGCAGCCGAAGGTATGCTGCAGGAATTTAATTCCGCCGACATTTGGGAAAAGCGGGCGGTTAGGGGAGAGGGTTCCGTCCAGGAGGTTGATTTCTTCGAGGGCATCCGCGTGGGGATGTCGGCCCCATTGCGTCACTAGGTCCCTAGCGAAGGCCTCGTAGGGAGAGCTTTTATGGTAGCCCAGTGCACGATTGAGAGCGCTTTGCATCACGGCGATGTTCCGGTTTTCGCAAAACACGAGGGGCACCACGAGCCACAGGTTGGCCGTGCCCGAGGAGCCATCCGAGCGCCTGTAACCCGCAAACGTGCGATCACTCCAGCGTGTCACATCTGGGGGCGTCCAGGTTTGTGCCCCGCTTTCGGCGATGAAGGGATCGGCCGCGTGCACGAGGTTTTCTGTTGTGAACAGGGCGCCGCTTGGCACGAGGCCTTTGGTGCGTCCGACTGTCACCCCGTACATGGTGACTTTCTCGCCGTCGGCAAAATTTCGGGCGGCAAATTTGTGTTTGGCTGGGATGGTCTCTCGCACCGTCCACTCACTGGAGGCTATGGCGACTTTCTGGCCGTTGGCGAGTGGTTGAAGGGCGACGATTGCGTCGTCCTTTTCATGGATGCGCTGGATCTGAAAACTCATGGGTGGAAGAGTGCTTAAAAAGTGGCTAAAAAGCGTGTCCTTTTTTGGGGAACACGCTTTGAGCTTTGAGGGCGAGTGGGGGGACTAAGCTGATTTCGTGGATGCATTCAATCCACGAATCAAAGTGGTGGCTTAATCCCATTGAGATATTATGCGTGGGTGCTGGGGAGCTTTACCAGTTTGAAGCGCTCGTCGTAGCGTCCAGCGTTCTGGCGGCGACAGCAGCTCATGCATGCGGCAGGCCGACGGAAAGCGCGAACTCGGGCGAGTTGCGTTTTGCAATGGGGGCATTGATAGACGCAGGTGCGCGCCATTTTACGGCGGGGCAGGGGAAGATTGTGGCACCGCGCCTCGTCGTTGAGGCCGAGTTCGGTACACGCTAGGCGCCATTCCATGCCGTGGGGCGCGATCCTGCGACGGCCTCCGCGATGATGTGCAATCAGGTGAGCCAGTTCGTGTAATAAAGTGCGCTCGACTTCCTCCGTGCCGAAATCCTGTAGCCTTGGATTGAGTACGATTTGAGTGGTGGTGGGATATGCCAGCCCAGCGGTGCTTCGCATCCGAGAATTCCAAATAACCACAAGCTTTGTGGCCAAATGGTTTAGTCCAAGGGCTTGCAGCTTCAACACCGCCAAGGTGTGGAGTTCCGGTGCCGGCATCTGAGTGCGGGCGGTGTGCAATGGCTGAATCATTAAGGTTGATCCAGTTGGATTTGGCTTTCGAAATGCAGTTGAGTTCATGCGCAGAGTCTGTCCCAGACGCGCCCCACCTTTTGAACAGCCAAATCGATGGCGTCCATTGTGATGCTGCGTCCCAAAGAGAATCGCAGTGAACTGCTCGCGCGGAGGGAAGATAGCCCCATGGCCTCTAAAACGTGAGAGGGTTGCATCGAGCCGACCATGCAAGCCGATCCGCTCGAAGCGCAGACACCCTCCAGATCCAACGCCATCAGGAGACTTTCCGCGTCCGAACTTGGAAAAGTGATGCTGCTGGTGTTCCACAACCGTGGCGCGCCAGCCCCGTTGGCCCACACGCCTGCGCACCGGTTCAGGAGACCGTGTTCCAAGCGGTCGCGCAAAGGGCCAAGCGTTGCGGCGTCGTGCGAAAGGCGCTCCATTGCTAATTGGGCGGCGGCGGCCATTCCCACGATGGCTGCGGGGTTCTCGGTCCCGGGGCGGCGCTGTCCCTCTTGGGTGCCTCCCAACTGTAGCGCATCGATTGCGACGCCGCTTTTTAAGAACAGTAGTCCCGCTCCTTTTGGGCCGTAAAACTTGTGAGCGGCCAGCGTTAGGGCATCGAAAAGGGATAAATCCAACGGCTCTTTGCCGAAGGATTGCACCGCGTCGGAGTGAAAAAGGACGCCGCTTGCCCGGCAAATAGCGCTGAGCGCGGAAATCGGATGGCGAACGCCGGTTTCGTTGTTGGCCGTCATGAGCGAAACGAGCGTTGTTTCGGGACGTATCGCTGCCTGAAGAGCGGCGGGGTCAACCGTGCCGTCAGGGTTGACGGGAAGGCGGGTGACGGAGAATCCCTCGCGTTTTTCAAGGAAGTCGAATGCGTGGAGGACCGCGTGGTGCTCCGAGGCGCATGTGATTAAATGACGACCTTTGGCGGCGTGGGCGCGGGCCAGACCGAGGATGGCCAGATTGTCAGACTCCGTCCCCCCTGCGGTGAAGATAAGTTCGTGGGATTTGCACCCCAAGAGGCCTGCAAGGGTATCGCGCGAAGAGTCAATGAGCGCTCGGGATTGACGTCCCGCGTAATGAGTGGAGGACGGGTTGCCGAAGTGCTGGGAAAGGCAGGGGAGCATGGCCTCCAGCACCAGCGGATCAACCGGCGTAGTGGCGTTGGCGTCTAAGTAAATCATGGGAAAAGCGGCAGCCAAAAGGAGAGGAGCGCAGTTTACTGTAACCCAAACTTATCGCGCATTCGATCTCAAAACGGCTTGATCGCACTGTTGCTGAGCGCCGCACGGGCCGCCACGTAAACCGTTTGTAAGTTACAATTGTGGATTTGGGCAGCAGCACGACAGGATTCATACTCCGGGGCGATTTGGAGTAACTTCTCGCCTCTGAAGCCGCGTTTGACCGTGATCTCGCCATAAGGCGTGGCAACCTCCACGAAGTCGCGCCGTAACTTCCAGCGGGTCGCCTCGCTCATTCTCAAGCCGAAGGCGCTGGTGTGTGTGAATATCAAATCCGCAAACTTTTCGGCGTCCTCCGTCTGACACAGCACGGAGAGCAACATTCCAGGGCGCTGTTTTTTCATCTGAACGGCAGTGGTCCACACGTCCAGCGCCCCGGCCGAGAGCAAGAGTCCGGTGACATGGCCGACGAGCTCAGGGGAGATGTCGTCCAAATTCGTTTCGATCTGGAGCACTCGATCCGTCTCGTAGCCCGAGGAATTCATCGCTTTGTTTGAAATCAACCTTCAGCCAACTCGCCGAGCACCGCCCGCAAAACGTTTGGCCGCGAGGCTAAGTGGCGCGTGCCGATTCCGTAACCAATGCGCTCGGTTCGCAGTGCCGGCATCTTGCCGAACTGTTTGCCGAACTCAGCCACAATCGCAGCTCCCGTGGGCGTGATGAGTTCGTGCGTCTCCTCGCCTTGGCGTAGCGGAATGCCGCTCAAAATCTCGAGCGTCGCAGGGGCTGGAATCGGAAAACGTCCATGCTGGCATTCGATCCAACCGCGCCCTTCCTCTAGTTCGGAAACGTAGACCGCTTCAATGCCTAGGCTCTCCAGTCCGACGCACACGCAAACGATGTCGGCGATGGAATCCAAAGCGCCGACTTCATGAAAGTGTACGGCTTCGGGCGTGGTCCCATGGATTTTAGCCTCCGCGACGGCGATGCGTTGGAAAATCGACAGGGAATGTTTCTTCACGAAGGGCGAAAGCTCGCTGCTTTGGAGCAAGGCTTTGATGTCCGAGTGACTGCGCGCTGGCTCCGCGTGGCTGTGGGAATGTCCGTCGTGGTCGTGGTTGCAGTCGGGGCCATGATGGTGCGCATGAGCGTGATCATGGGAGTGATCATGGGCGTGATCATGGGCGTGATCATGGGCGTGATCATGGGCGTGATCATGGGCGTGATCATGGGCGTGATCATGGGAGTGATCATGGGAGTGATCGTGGGAGTGATCATGGGCGTGATCATGGGAGTGATCGTGGGAGTGATCGTGGTTGCACTCCGGACCGTGCTCGTGGGAATGACTATGCTCGTGACTGTGTTCGTGCTCAGCCGAGTGTTCGTGTGCGTGGCTATGTTGATGCACAGGTTCGCTGGGCTCTACGTGTGTGGCCCCCGCGTGAATTCCAAACTTGATTCCCTCAATTTCGGCGCGCTTCTCGCGTTCAAAATGCATGTGGAAATCGCCCAAATCCAACTTAGAGAGCTCCCACTCCAGCGTAGAGGGTTTTACTCCCAAATCACACAGCGCTCCGACTGCCATGTCGCCGCTAATTCCCGAAAAACAATCCAGATACAGTGCTTTCATGATAAGTTTTTATTGAAGGCTTACAGCAGACGATCCCGATTCTGAACCGCGTCATGCAAACGAATCGCATTGTCGTACAGTGCTTTTCCAATGATGGCCCCGTGGATGCGCGGGTTCTGTTCCAAGCGCTGAATGTCGGCCAAACTCGACACCCCGCCGCTAGCAATTAACTGGCAGCGAATAGCTCCCAGCATCCGCTCCAAGCCTCGGAAATTTGGACCAGACATCATCCCGTCCGTTGCAATATCCGTGTAAATGATCGTCCCAACTCCGCAGTCTTCCACTCGGCGAGCCAAATCCAAGGCGTCCATTTGGCTCACTTCGGTCCAGCCTTTAACCGAGACGAAGCCATCTTTTGCATCAATACCCACGGCGATTTTTTCCGCCCCAAACTCCTCAACCATATCACTGACAAATGAGAGCGATTCAGCCGCTTTGGTCCCGATCACGACACGGGCCACGCCCGCTTCTATTGCGGAGCGAATGGCCGCTGGGGAGCGCATGCCTCCGCCAAGTTGCACTGGAACCATGAGCGCCTTGGTGATGCTGCGTACTATTTCCAAGTTCTCTTGGACCCCTGTAAATGCGGCGTCCAAATCGACGATGTGCAGCCAATCACCGCCTTCCTCCCTCCAGCGCCTCGCGTAGGCAAGCGGCGGAGCTGGGTAAACTGTTTTTTCTTCGGCTTTGCCTTGGCGCAGGCGGACGACTTGTCCCCCCATAAGGTCGATGGCTGGAAATAAGAGCATAGTGGTGGATTTATAGTGAAAGAGAACTGGCCCTAAACTCCGGCCAAGGCCCATTTTGCCTCAGCGGGTTACTCATTGGGTTTTAGCTTCCAGTTGAAGGAAATTGCGGAGAATCCGTAGACCCACTGACTGGCTTTTTTCTGGGTGAAATTGCACCCCGCTCACTCGCCCCCTTGAGGCGGCAGCGGCAAACGTTTCGCCGTAAGTGCTTCGCGCAATCACGGGTGTTTCTTCGGTGACCTCGGGATAATAGGAATGCACGAAGTAAACGTAAGGGTCGGTGGGGAGTCCCTTCCATAGCGGGTGCTCTTTTTGCGTTAAATCCAACGCGTTCCATCCGATTTGCGGAACCTTAAGGCCCGGGGTGGCAAACTTGCGAACTTGCCCCTTGAAGACTCCCATGCCCAGTTCCCCGGGAGACTCCTCGCTGCCCTCAAATAGCACCTGATAACCCACGCATATTCCCAAAAACGGCCGGTCAGCAGCGATCCATTCTTGAAGAGGCTCCCAGAAACCGCGCTGTCGGATCTGTTGTACGCAATCTCCAAAGGCCCCGACTCCGGGGAGCACGACGCCCTCGGCGAGACTCAAACGCTCCGGGGTCGCGATGATTTCAACGTCCGCATCCTGAGCGATTAGGGCGTTAAAGACGCTGCGCAAGTTGCCCGAACCGTAGTCAATGAGAGCGATCATTTAAGAGTTCAAAGAAATGAATTATCGCGGTGACGGAGTCTATAGCAGCCCCTTGGTGCTGGGAACCCCTTGCACACGGGGATCCATGCGGCAGGCAAGGTCCACCGCTTTGGCGAGACTCTTGAACGCCGCTTCCGCCAAGTGATGACCATCGCGCCCATAAAGCAAATGGAGATGAAGATTACACTGGGCGTGATTGCTGAAAGCTCGCAGAAACTCCTCGACCAACGTGAAGGAGAATTCGCCCATCGAGGCCACGCTTTCCGGTCCCGTGTAATGCAAGAAAGGTCGTCCACTAAAGTCCACCACGGCGCGAGCGAGGGTCTCGTCCATGGGGACGTAGGCATGGCCATAGCGGCTAATTCCTCGTTTATCGCCAAGGGCTTGAGAGAAGGCCTGTCCCAGAGCAATGCCGGTATCCTCCACTGTGTGATGAAAATCCACTTCGATATCGCCGTCAGTTTCGAGTTCAAGGTCCACCAAACTGTGGCGGGCGAAGAGAGTCAGCATGTGGTCAAAGAACGGGATCTTTGTGCGAATGGAACTGTCTCCGTGGCCGTCTATTTTGAGTTGGAGGCGGATCCGCGTTTCGGCTGTGTTGCGTTGGATCAGGGCGGTGCGTTGGCTCATCGAAGTGGGGTGGGTGGGGCTCAGTGAAACAGACAGCGGCAGCTCTGAGAAGCGGAGATAATGTCAGAAGAAAGAAACCCCGCCGCTAAGGGCCCGTGGTTGGGAATGGCGTTAACTGGCGTAGAAACGCTTTGAAACAAGGCGGCTCACCGGCCAAAGCGTCAGGAGGACCACTGCACAATCCGGCCCGATGCTTTGAGACGCCCCAAACCAACACGCTGCCGCTTGGAATGGCAGTAATAAGCGGATGTGGGCCCCGATGAGAGGCGGCAGCGGAGAAGGATTCCGGAGCAGCTTTTGTAAGATAAAAAGCCCGCCCGCCACGGTGAGAATGAACAGCCAAACGGCTGGAGTTTTGTCTGGTGAGTATCGGGCATTTTGCAGTCCGATCCACACCCCAGGCAGTAGCGCCAATACAGGGAAAAAGCGAGGCAGCCAAGGGAGCGTGGTTTTGGTTTCAAACCGAGCTAAATGGGTCACCGCAGCGATAAAAAGCCCCGAAGAAACAGCGATGAGTGTGGCGATGAGAAACGCCGAGGGACTGGGCCCCGCCAGAGCACCCGTCAGCATGCTGAGAGTTCTACAGGTCCCCATATTCAGCGCGCCAAGCAGCGGCGTTTTCTTTGTCAGGACGTTGTAAGACCACACCGCCACGACGGTCGCCACGCCCGCCAGCAGCGCGTAGGAGCTACCCGTCGCAGTGAGAAGCAGGAGGCCAGCCGCGTTCAACATCCAAAGGACACGGCGCACGGTTTCAGGAAGAACCTTTCCAGCGGGTAGGGGACGATTGGGGCGGTCGGCGCGATCTTCCTCAGTGTCAACGAGGTCGTTGAGGAGAAGTCCGGCCGCGTAGAAGGCGAGGCTCGCCAAGGCCACCAGCACGAGCGAGGCGTCGATGAATCCGGCGTTTGAGACGAGGTAACCTGCGATGGGGTCGCCCGGAACGGTGAAAAGATTCGGCGCACGCAGCAGTTGCAACCAGGTGTGCAGACGGCTTTGGGGCGTAGAATTCGAGGGAATGGCGTGGGTCATGGCCAGAGACTGGCGGGAACTGGCGGGAACTGGCTTTTTCGATCTTTTATCAGGCTTTTGCTTGTCGGAACCGTTCGGCGACAAAATCCCAGTTCAACACTTGCAACATCGCCTTTAAGTATTCAGCGCGTCGGTTTTGGTATTTGAGATAGTAAGCATGTTCCCAGACGTCTAATCCAAGCAGAGGGAAACCGCCTGAACTCAGCGGCGAGTCTTGATTGGCAGTGCTCTCTACAACCAGCTTCCCTTCACGCAGGACTAGCCATGCCCAACCGCTGCCAAATTGTTTCATTGCAGCAGCCTGTAGCTGTTCTTCCAAGGTCACTTGCGTCCCAAATGCCGACGCAATGGCTTTGGCTAGATCTCCTTCGGGAGTGGAGTTTTCTTTTTTCCGCAGCGATTGCCACAAAAGCGTGTGGTTGTAGTGGCCCCCGCCTTGATTGCGGATTTCCGTGCGCACTGTTTCGGGTAGTGCATCGAGGTTTTTTAGTAACTCCTCCAGAGGGCGAGCCGCAAGAGACGGCTCCTTTTCGAGCGCCTGATTGAGCTTCGCAACGTAAGCTGCGTGATGTTTATCGTGGTGCAGTTTCATCGTCTCTGCATCAATAAATGGTTCCAGCGCATCATAGTCACAGCCCAGCGGAGGGAGTTTGTGAACCTCTCCCGGGAGTTGTTGCGCTTCTGCGGAGGGCGTGATGATCGAAAGCACTCCAGAAGTGAGCGCAAGAGTTTTTAGAGCGTCACGACGGCTAATCAACGAGTGGATTTTCACCCCTCCAATTACGCAGTCTCAGCTTCAAATTGCAACTGCGCTCGGATGCGATGTATTTCTGATCGCCATAAGCCCCCGCATAAAACCAGAAGCACCATATCCTCCCCTAAGCGCTTCATTGCGGTTACGTGCATATCCGAGGTGCCGAAGCACCCGCAGCTTACGTCAAGGCCCCGAACCACAGCGGAGCCCAATGCCGCGATGAAAAGCACGGTGAGCCCAAGGCAAAGCGTGGCACCGCCGAGTCGTAGTTTGGGAAGCCAGATTCCTACACCACCCGCAATCTCAATCCACGGCAGGGTCGCGGCGAGCACTCCGGCGCTTTCCCAAGACATCAACTGGTACTGGTAAACTGAGATGATAGTAAGCTCGGCGTCTCTCAACTTGAGTAGACCGGCGACTATAAAAAGCCCTGAAACAAGCGTTCTTATCAGTAGCCAGATCATTGCGGCGATATGGTTTGTGGCATGCTTTCGACGCTGCGATCTCGGGGCCAAGCCGCCCAACCGCCCTTTAAAAGGAACACATTTTGGGTGTGAAATTCACGTTTGAGCAACCTTCCCGCTCGTATTGCCCGCTCGCTGCCGGAGCCTTCTCCGTAAACGATAATCCTTCTCCCCGGCATCCATCTTTCCCGCAGGTGATCCAAAGCGGGCCCCGGCGTTTCCTCTTGGAAGGCAATGGCACCTCTGACATGCGCTTGCTCAAAGCGGTCTGGATCCCGAACGTCCACCCATAATAATCCCTCCATCTGACCTTCGCTCTGAGCCGCACTCAACTCCACAAATTCCGCTGGCGTCTTCCATTCCCAGTCAAAAACCACGGTCAAAAGTGCTGGAATGCCTGCTAAACCGAGCAAAATGATCACCTGCTGAGCCGTTACTTTTATCAGCCTTCGAATCATGCCTTTTCCCAGTCACACTGGGTTTATTACAAAACGTCCACAAAAGTCCCGGTGCGCGCACTCTCGTAACACGCCAAGATGAGGGTAATAGCCCTCCGTGCTTCTGCTCCGGGAATCATGGGAGCGCGTTTGTCTCGAATGGCCAGCGCGAGGTCTTCAATCAGGCGGCGGTGCCCTTCCACACTGATCGCCTTTGGGTCTGCGGTGCCGCCGCCTATCTTTCCCCCTTCTCCATTTAGTAAAACGGCTTCGTCTCCGGGGTGCGCCTCCGCAAAATCCCAGCGCACAATTTTGTCGTTTACCAGCGCCGCACTGCCCTTGTCTCCGGTGATTTCAATGCGCAGATCTGACCCCGGAAAACTAGAGGTCGCGGCCTCGATTACCCCCAAAGATCCGTCTGGAAACTGCAGGGTCGCGGAGAGGGTATCCTCCGTTTCGATCATTCCATGGGCGCGCGTAGCGGCAAATGCACCCACGCGTTTCGGTAAACCCACCAGCCATTGAAGCAAATCAACAGCGTGAATGCCTTGGTTCATGAGTGCGCCTCCGCCATCAAGCCTCCAAGTGCCCTTCCAGTTCGATGAGGTGTAGTACGCATCCGAACGCCACCATTTAATATACGCACTGCTTAGACTCAGTCTTCCAAACCGTCCCGCTTCGATCGCTGCTTTAAGCAATTGCGCCCCGCGCCCAAGCCTGTTTTGGAAAACGCCCGCCAGGATCCCGCCGCCTTGTTGGGCCGCGTGTAGAATCCGATCCACCGCTGCGAGGGAAACCTCCAAAGGCTTTTCGCATAACACGGCCTTTCCAGCTTCCAACATAGGTACCGCTCCTTCCGCATGCGCACCACTAGGGGTTGTGATACAAACGGCTTGAATCAACGGGTCCTGAGCTAAGTCGGCCAAGCTTTCAGCAGCTTTGACCCCAACTTTTTGAGCGAAATCCGCGCATTTTTTGCTATCCCGACTGAACACCGCAATCAGCTTTGCCTCTGGGATCTGGGCAATGGCTTGGGCGTGAAATTCGGCGATCATTCCAGTGCCGATAATGGCGAATCCGATAGGTTGGCTCATAAAGGAAATAATGGGCAGTAAACCAGTGGGGAGGCAAACATTCTGGGAGGCACTCTGAAGTTGGACGCTGGAACCTGTTTAAATTGGGGTATTTTGTTAAGGCCATTCGGAGGCCTGTTTCCGTAGTAGTTCAGTAGTGGGAGATCGTGGTGCCGAAAGGGACTTGTCGACTCCTGTTTGAGGTTCTCTACGTGTGGTTTTTTGTCAGGCATTGTTATGCTGTGACAAACGTACGTCACAAACCGCAGTGATTAACCGTAGGGGACAGTAAAGCGAGGCTAAAAGGGGGAGGGTACAGATGGGGGAATTCAATGAGGAACCAACTCAGTCGCCCAGTAAAAATGGCGCCACTTTCGGAGAAAATTTCGATCTCCAAAGGGGGGGCAACACAGCTCATTTAAGCTTTGCAGTCGAGCGTTTTACCATGTTGAAGGGTGCGCAATACTTTGCCTCGAGACTGTGGAAGCGCTTTGGCCTCTCGGAGACTCCTCAAAAGGCGTCCTGGCAAGCTATTCTGAAAATCCGCCCGCAAGCGCATTGGTCCCTCGTGAATTTTCGGGAAATGTGGGAGTACCGCGATCTCCTCTGGACCTTGGCTGTGCGCGACTTGAAGTTGCGGTATCGACAGACTTCGCTTGGTATATTGTGGGTTGTTTTTCAGCCGGTGGCGGGGGCGGGAGTGTTCGCGCTTGTCTTTGGTTGGGTTGCCGGAATGGCGGCGGGTAAACAATCTTACTTCGTATTTTCTCTGGCTGGGTTGCTTATTTGGACCGCCTTTCAATCCACTCTTTTGAAGTGTAGCATGGCCCTTCTCGGAAATGGGGCTTTGGTGTCTAAGGTTTATTTTCCAAGGCTCCTGCTGCCCCTTTCCACGCTTCTCTCTACTTTGGTGGACTTTGCCATCGGATTGGTTGTCTTTGTGGTTGCGGGTCTTCTCACTGGTTGGCGTCCTGATTGGCTCGGCTTGCTCACCCTGCCCGTTTGGCTCGCTGCGGCGTTGCTGACCTCCTCAGGCGTTGGACTTCTCGCTGCGGCGCTTATGACGAGGTTTCGAGACGTACAGCATGCGCTTCCAACCCTGCTGACTTTCTTAATGTACGCCAGCCCAGTTGCCTACGCCCTGAGCGCTGTCCCCGAAAAATGGAAGCCCATTTTCTATTGGAACCCTGTCACCTGGATGCTTGAGGGGGCAAGGGCAGCCCTTCTTGGAACCACCCCAGTTAGCGGAATGTGGATGGCTTACGCCCTGGGCTGTTCCCTGACCTTGTTTGGCTTGGGCGTTTTGTGTTTCCGCAAAATGGAGAGGAGTTTCGCCGATGTCTTCTAATATCGCTCACGCAATTGATGTGCGCCAACTGTCCAAGGATTACTCGATCCAGAAGAGTGCACCGAAGTGGTGGGGTGCTGGAGGGAGTTTCACTCAGTTTGAAGCGCTCAAGGATATTTCCTTTCGGGTTGTTCCGGGTGAAGTGGTCGGGATCGTGGGGCGCAACGGAGCAGGCAAAAGTACGCTTTTGAAAATTCTCACCCGCATTACTCCGCCTACGCGCGGAGAGGCCGACCTCCGAGGGAGAGTGGGGAGCTTGCTGGAGGTGGGAACCGGGTTTCATCCGGAGCTTACGGGACGCGAAAATATATTTCTAAACGGGTGTATTCTCGGAATGCGCCGCTCTGAAATTCGTTCTGAGTTCGACGCGATTGTAGCGTTTGCTGGCGTGGAGTCGTTTTTAGATACACCTGTAAAGCGTTACTCCAGCGGCATGTACGTGCGGCTCGCCTTTGCGGTGGCAGCGCACCTGAAGTCCGAGATTTTGTTAGTAGACGAGGTTCTAGCCGTTGGGGACGTGGAATTCCAAAAGCGGTGCTTAGGAAAAATGCGGGACGTGGCCGGCAGTGGGCGGACCGTTCTTTTTGTGAGCCATCACATGCAGTCAGTTGCGACGTTGTGTAGCCGCCTTCTTGTTTTAGAGGGAGGAAAGCTTTTTCACGATGGCGCCGTTCAAGTGGGGATTGAGCGCTACATGGCAGGCCTAAAGGCGGCTGTTAATCGCTCTCTGTCGGACGAACAGCGTTCGGGAACGGGCGAACTGCGGGTAGTCAGTGCCAACTTCTCAAAAGAGTTCTTTCAATGCGCGGAAGAAAAGGTGCTGCATTTCACTCTTGAGAAGTTGAAACCGATTTTCGGGCGGTTTTTTGTCTCCTTACAGCTTGTCGATTCAATGGGTACGGTGGTGCTGCAATGTGATTCCAGATTTCTAGACGGGTGGTTTGATCCGGAGCGCGATTTAGAAATGGAGTTCCGCTTCAGCTCTCCTTGGCTGAAGCCGGGTTCCTACCATGTGGACATCTTTCTTTGCTCTTCAGGAATTTTAGACCAGTGCGAACACGCGGCTGGTTTTGAGGTTTTGCCCATTTTCCCGTATCCCGCAGCTACCAACGCTGAGGCGGTTGCCCACGGGGTTGTATTCGCAGATTTCCAAATCCGCTCCACCTCGAGCTGTGCGGACTCACTGCAGATGGGATGCGCCACGCAACAGTGATTTAATTGTTACAATCTTAAAGGCGTTCGTATTATAAAGGTTTAATAGAATGTTAGATTTTAATGATCGATGGGCTCCTCATTCAAAGTAATGTTTAGTATTAAATTTATGCAAAATTATTTTAATTTAAATATCAGTTTATTTCCAAATAATTGTATCAGCTGGACTGTTTTATCCTCCCCTATTCTAAAACTAAAAAGGAGGATCTCTTGAAACGGATTAAAGCGTATGTTCTAGCTGCGGATCCGACCTGGATTGAATTTTCTGTTTCAGCTTATTACCCGTATGTTCAGGAGATTATAGTATCTTATGATCGGCGAGGACTAGGTTGGACCGGTGCGCCGGTGGCTCTAGATGAAAGCTTGGAGCGGTTGCGGGCGGTTGATTCTGATAGGAAAATGAGATTTGTGGCTGGTGATTTTTCGGGAGCTGTCCGAGATCCCATGGAGAATGATACTCTACAAAGAAATGTTGCATTGCAGTTGGCTAGTGAGGATGCCGACTGGGTGTTGCAGCTAGACACTGATGAATATTTGCCATCTCCTCCAGCCCTGCTGAGCGCGATTCAGAGGGCTGATTTACAGGGTTTCGGAGCGCTGGAGTGGCCCATGCGTGTTCTATATCGGAACTTACCAGGCGGAAAAGCTTTGGAGATTTGCGCCCGAGACGGAGGAGATCACTTCGAGTATATTGCTCCAGTTGCGGTACGCTCTGGGAAGCGCTTGGTGCATTCTCGCCAAACAAACGGGGCGGTCTTGAGGGCTCTGGTGCGTGGCGATAGTTCCAGTGTCCAGTTAAGCCGTCCTCTGGCTGTGGGTGAGGTCCGTGAGGAGTTATTAAATTCGAACGAGGCTATAATTCACAATTCTTGGGCGCGCTCTCCTGTGGATTTGAGGCGAAAACTTGCGTCTTGGAGCCACGCTAGTGCTCGTGCTTGGATTTATTATTGGGGCCGTTGGCTTCCCTCAGTTTGGACATGGCGTTGGATGCGAAACCTGCATCCTTTTTTTGGGGGTGTTTGGCCGGCGTTAAGGGTGTGCCCGATTCTTTTGCCCGACGGTTTTCAAACGGGCTCCGAGGCAAGCAGGCCTTGCGTAAAAGCTCGGTCGCTGAACCTCCCTGCTCACTAATTTAAGACGGTTAAGCCTCTCATCATGAAACCGAAAATTGCAGTTTTGATCGTGGTCTGGAATGGGGTGAAAGATACATTGGAGTGCTTGGAGTCACTCCGGGATGATCTGTATGAAAATAAAGAAATTATAATCGTTGATAACGGCTCGACGGATGATTCTTGTGAGATAATCAAATCGGGTGGTTTTAATGTTAAAATTATTCGCAGTGAATTAAATTTGGGATTTACCGGTGGAAATAATTTGGGATTGAGAGAGGCCAAAAGGTGCGGTGCCCAGTATGTTTTCTTGTTGAATAACGACACCACCGTTGAGCCAGAGGCGCTTAGTGCTTTAGTTCAAGCGGCTTTATTGCAGCCGACAGCGGGTATTTTGTCTCCCGTAATTCATTACTATGATACTCCAGCGGAAATTTGGTTCGCTGGGGCAACCTTACGCTTCAACTTAGGTGAGGCTTTGCACGACCTTTCGCTGCAACCTGGAAGGCTTTCAAAACCTTACTTTTCACCTTGGGTGAGCGGCTGTGCAATGCTTGTAAGCATGGTTGCGGTGGATGAGGTTGGAAGCTTTGATGACCGTTTCTATCTTAACTGGGAGGACGTTGATTGGTGTGTGCGAATGAGGAACGAGGGTTGGGAAGTTGGAGTGGTTCCTAGTGCGCGTATTTACCATAAAGTGGGGCGTTCCCAGTGGAAGCTGCACGGCAGAAGCTGTTATTACAGTGTGCGCAATAGCCTTTTGTTCTCAGCAAAGCATGCTGGTTTAGGTTATCTGAGCACCGTCGTGCTGGTGATGTGGCGGCATTTTCGCGAAGTTTTGCGCCGCTCAGGAGCTGGGCGCCGAGAAATTTTGGATGGCGCCATTAATGGTTTTTCCGATCACCTTGCTGGTCGTTATGGTTGTCGAAGCCTTAAGAGAGGCTGCGCCAAGGCACCTGCAGAGGTAAGTGAACCTTACGTTCGCGTGTGAGTTCACTTCCCAAAGGGAATCAACCTCGGCTGGCTCTGGGTCTTGTCGCAACTTTTGGTGTTCATGCGTGCGCCGATACTTAATTAAACGTTGGGAGGAAATTTCGTATCAAAAATTTTTTCTCAGCACCTTTGGTGGGTACGCGCTCAATGTTAAAAGTTCTGGGGAGGAGGAGGAAAATTCAGCGATTATCCTCGCTACGAATTAACTTAGTGGAGAGTCGGTAAAGGGAGTTTTTCGGGTGGCGGTCGCTCAATTTTGAATGCTGCCACCTGTCGGGCTCATAAGTGGAGGGGGGGAAGGGCGATGGGAAATGTTGTGAAAAGTAAAATGGCTCTGGGGGAGTCGCCTCATTGCGGCCGGGCGATGGGTGCGGAAGTGCCTGGCGAGTTCTTTGAAAAGGAGGTTGTATGAAGATTGCGATGACTTCGCTGTATCTTCCTGGTGGAAGCAAGATTGGGGTGGGATATCAGGTTCACAACATGGCCAATCAAATGGTACTCCGTGGCCATGAGGTGACGGTTTTTTCGCAGTGCGCTGCAGGCGAATCTCCATTGTACGAGTTGCAGAGAGTGCTCCCCCGGAAACGTTTGAAGACTTTGGGTTTTGCCTGGGATCTGAGGTCCGTGGACTTTTCAAAGTTTGATGTGCTTCATGCGCATGGAGATGACTGGTTTTTATGGGGAAAGCACCTTCCAAGGCATATCCACACTTACCACGGTTCATGTTTGGCCGAGTTTGAGCATCAAACAATTTTGCGTGAACAGATTAGAATGCTTGGGCTTGCGGTGTGTGAAACGGCTTCAACGGCACTTTGTAATGTCGCCGTAGCGGTTTCGGAAAATACCCGTGCGTACGTCCCTCTTGTGCGTGCGGTTATTCCTAACGGTGTTGATCTCACGAGATTTCATCCAGGCGAGCAGAAATCCGATCAGCCCTCTATTTTGTTTGTGGGAACTATGCACGGGAGAAAACGAGGGGAATTTCTGGTTCAAACTTTTAGGGAACGTGTACTTGCCGTGCTCCCTAAAGCCGTTCTTTGGGCTGTTTGCGAGGAGCCTGTAAAAGGGGAAGGGGTGCATTGGTTTGGGAAGGTTCCGACTGAAGTGCTCAGTGAATTATACCGAAGTGCTTGGGTGTTTTGTTTGCCCAGCTCGTATGAAGGGTTTGGCGTGCCGTACATTGAGGCGATGGCCTCGGGAACGGCTGTGGTTGCGACGCCCAACCGAGGCGCTGTGGAGGTGTTGCGTCGAGGAACGTGTGGTTTGGTGGTTGCGGATCACCGCTTGGGTTCCGCTCTGGTGCAGGTGCTGCGCAATCCCGCTTTGCGACGCTATTTAGAAGCGGCCGGGATTCGGCACTCTAGAAAGTACGGTTGGGATCAGATTTGCGCTGGGTACGAAATGCTTTATGCCGGAGGCGAGGTGCTATCGTTAAATTCGGTTTTAGAAAGTGAGGCGGTATGAAGCGGGTTGCCCTATTTCCAAGTGCTTTTCATCCCAGTTTGGGTGGGGTGGAAGAGTTGACGGGGCAACTCGCGTTGCAGATGGTCAAAAAAGGTGGTGGCGTTCTGATTTGTACAAACCGTTGGCCGCGCGCGCTGCCGGCAAAGGAATGGTGGAAGGGCGTTCTGGTGCATCGGTTTCCATTTCGTTTGCCCGAAGACAACCTGAAAGCGCGGATTAGTTTTCGGCTTACCGGAATGCGCATCTTGGGAGAAGTGGTTCGCGCATTGGTAAGGTTCCGCGCTGAGGTAGTTCATGTTCACTGTGTTAGTGCGAATGCCTGGTACGCTGCGCGCGCTGCGGAGGCGTTGGGGCTGCCATTAGTGGTGAGCGCGCACGGGGAGCGCACCATGGACGCCAACGGACTTTATGAAAAATCGCCTTTGTACAATCGTATTTTGCGGGACGTTTTGGGTAGAGCGCGCTGGGTTACTGCTTGCTCGGAGGCGACCCTTTGCGACTTGCAAACCTATTGGGGACGGGATTTTCCAAACGGAAAAAGCGTCGTGTACGGTGGAGTGGGAGAGGACGCCTTTTGCGCAGCATCTGCGTGGCAGCATCCGGTTCCTTACATTTTTGCCTTGGGACGTTTGGTAAAACAGAAGGGGTTTTCAGAACTGTTGAAGGCTTTTGCATTGGCGGACGTACCAGGAGTGAACCTGTTGCTGGCGGGTGAGGGGCCAGAAAGAGAGACGCTCACGGAATTGCGCGACAGTCTCGGGCTTTGTGGGAAAGTTCATTTTGTGGGGCGAGCGGATCGGGCGCAGGTGCGATCGTTGTTTGCTGGCTGTATCGGGCTGGTCGTACCGTCGCTTCGTGAGCCGATGGGGATTGTCGCTTTGGAAGGCATGGCTGCGGGTAAACCGCTTGTGGTTAGTGCAGTGGACGGGTTGAGAGAGATTGTGCCTGAGGGGGCAGGAGCGCGGCATGTAGCGCCAGGCGATGTGGGGCAACTTGCTGAGGGTATCGTATGGCTTGCGAATCGGCGCGAGACGGGAGGTGCTACGGGTTTGGGAGAGCGGGTGGCTGGTTTCCTCTGGGCGAATATCGCTCAAGAATACGATGCGATTTACGAAAAAATTGCGCGCCGACAATTTGAAGGTGATTCCGGCAGGATTGCTTGGGGTCGGGCTTTGACTTTTGGTTAATGGATGCCCTATGATAAAGGCTCGGCGGCTTGTTGAGGGTTCGTCGAACAGTCACTATTTTGTGTTGCTCTTTGGACTCTCGAGTGTTTCTCGAGAGTCCTTTTGATGGCGCGCGTGGTTCTGTTAAGTAAGTTGTTGAATCCTACCAGTATCCATTTCTCCCCAGTGAGTATTAACCAAGAGTTTATTCTCGAAATCTTGTTAGAAAGTGGACTTGTGTCCAAGGCGCAGTTGGATGTAGCGCGTGGTGGCGGTCACGGTTCCGGGTTGATTGAACATCTCGTTCAAGCTGGGATTTTGACGGAAGAAGATTATATGCGGGCG
Organism: uncultured Spartobacteria bacterium; assembly: GCA_903919125.1. Classification (GTDB taxonomy): domain Bacteria; phylum Verrucomicrobiota; class Verrucomicrobiia; order Chthoniobacterales; family Chthoniobacteraceae; genus Chth-196. The sequence continues at coordinate 24,390 of CAIXGS010000074.1, forward strand.
CTAGCGGCGCACGCCTCTATGGAATTTGTCGATGTCCTTGCTTTGGACGTCAAAGCGGACGTTTTGGATGAGTTGCCCAAAGAGCTTGCTGAGCGCTTTAAGGTGGTGCCTGTCGCAAGAACTGAGGGCGGGTTGGTGGTTGCGGTCTCCAACCCGTTGGATTTTGACACCTTCGACAGCCTGTCTCACTTATTGGGAGTTACCCCTGAATTTGTTTGTGGCGCACCCGGCGCCGTACGTGAGGCTCTCTTTAAGTGGTACGGGATCGGCACGGACCCCTCCAAGCCGCCGAGCTCCAATGTGTATGAGGAAAAGGCCAGCGAAACGGATGCGGGCGACGCTCCGATCATTCGGATGGTGACGTCTCTGCTGATGGAAGCTTACACCATGCGGGCCAGTGACATTCATCTGGAGCCGATGGAGAAGGTGTTTCGCGTGAGGTTTCGCGTGGATGGAGTTTTGCAGGAAATGCAAAGCCCGCCGAAGCGGTTGCAGGCGGCGATCATTTCGCGTCTGAAAATCATGTCTGGGACTATGTCGATTGCCGAAAAGCGACTCCCCCAAGACGGTCGCATTCAGGTCACCGTTGGGAATCGGCAGGTCGACTTGCGCGTTTCCACGGTACCCACGACACATGGCGAGAGTGTCGTGATGCGTATTTTGGATAAGTCCGCACTCCAGCTTGGCTTGCCCCAGTTGGGCTTTCTCTCTGATGACCAAGCGATTTTTGAAAAGCTCATTGGGTTCCCTGATGGCATCTTGCTTGTCACCGGCCCGACTGGCTCCGGCAAAACGACTACTCTTTACGCCTGCCTGAACTACATCAACAGGCCCGACAAAAAGCTCATCACGGTGGAGGATCCCGTTGAGTACCAGATGGCTGGGATTAATCAGGTCCAAGTGAATACGGAAATCGGCATGACGTTTCCCGCTGCGCTGCGTTCTATGCTCCGACAGGCGCCGAACATTATCATGGTGGGAGAAATTCGCGACGCGGACACTGCCAACATTGCCATCAACGCCTCGCTCACCGGACATCTCGTGTTTTCAACCTTGCACACGAACGACGCGCCGGGTGCGGTTGCCCGTTTGGTGGACATCGGGGTTCAACCCTTCTTGGTTTCCTCGGCGGTGCGCGCCGTGGTGGCGCAGCGGTTGGTCCGACGTATTTGTGTAAAGTGCAAAGCTCCCGCGGAACTGCTGCCTTCGGACATGCGCGCTTTAGGAATCGATGCGCTCCAGATTTCCAGCGCCTCTGTTTCCCGAGGAGCGGGTTGCGAGAATTGCCGTAATGGCGGCTACAAAGGGCGCGCCGGCATCTTCGAGTTTTTTGTCGTTGATGATGAGGTTCGCCGCATGATCAACGAGCGTTACACCACGACTCAACTGCGCAAACGAGCCAGGGAAATGGGGATGCGCACCTTGCGGGAAGACGGAATACGCAAGGTGCTTTCAGGGATGACGACAGCCGATGAAGTCATCAGCGCCACAATGGGAGACAAAGAGTAGCCAAACGTACGGATGTTCGTGAAGCCTCAGACACCCCTCCAAACGAACCCTTTTTAGCCCCCATGAACCACTCTTTCATACTCGAATCACTGGCCGAACAGGGGCTCATCTCCGAGGACGCCGTTGGAGAAGTCGCCTTTGAAATCTCTCAAACGGGCCTCTCTTTGGCCAAAGTGCTCCAGAAACAGAACCTCATGACTGAGGACCAGTTTCACCTCACCATCGCTCAGATGATTGGGACCGAAGCTGTGAGTCTCAATGGATTCGTGCCGCCGCAAGAACTGCTGGATATGCTGCCTGTGGGTTTGGCTCAGTTACATAGGGCGGTTCCGGTGGGTTGGGACGGTAATTCGTTACAAGTGGCGCTGGACGATCCATTTCACCATCAATCGGTGGAAGATCTGCGCTTTGCCTTGGGGTTTGATGTGCATCTGGTGATTGCGCCTGTGGATGAAGTCGCTGAATTGCTGCGAAATCATTACAGCCGTGGCGCCGACGAACTTAAGGCGGTCCTGTCCCAAATGGACGGCGGTGACATGGGCAGTGAAACTGAGGTCCTCAACGATGCGCCCATCATCAAGTACGTCGACTTGGTGATGCAACAGGCCATCGTCGACCGTGCTTCGGACATTCATTTCGAACCCTTCGAACACGACTTTAAGATTCGCTACCGTGTGGACGGCGCCTTGTATGAAATGGCACCGCCTCCCCGCCACCTGGCTTCTACCATTATTTCTCGAGTGAAAGTGATGGCGAATTTGAATATCGCGGAACGTCGTCTTCCCCAAGACGGCCGCATTCAGCGTGAGGTAAACGGGCGTTCGGTGGATATGCGTGTTTCGACGCTTCCCACGCAGTTCGGTGAGAGTGTGGTGCTGCGTGTGTTGGATCGTTCTAGCGTGAATTTAAGTCTGGAAGCGCTTGGACTGCCGCAGCCTATTTACAATTACCTCATGCGGACGGTCGAATTGCCTAACGGCATCTTTATCGTGACTGGTCCGACTGGATCCGGTAAAACGACTACGCTTTATGCCTGTTTGGAGAAAATTAATACCATCGACGCCAAGGTATTAACCGCGGAGGATCCTGTGGAGTTTGATATCGATGGCATCATTCAGGTCCCAATTAATGAGGGCATGGGCTTGACGTTTGCGAGAGTGCTCCGTGCGTTCTTGCGACAGGATCCCGATCGTATCATGGTTGGGGAAACCCGCGATGTGGAGACGGCTCAGATTGCGATTCAGGCCTCGCTCACCGGTCACTTGGTGCTCACCACACTGCACACCAATGATGCTCCCGGGGCGGTGACTCGCCTTATCGATATGGGCGTGGAACCTTTCATGATCTCAGCCGCTCTGGAAGGGGTGCTGGGACAACGCCTGATTCGAAAAGTTTGCACTCACTGCCGGACGGCGTATGAGCCAACCGAGGCGGTACTATCCCAACTGGGACTTTCTCCCCATGAGATAGGCGACAAACAATTTTACTACGGCGCGGGCTGCGTGCATTGTAACAGCACTGGTTATCGGGGGCGGAAAGGTATTTACGAATTGCTCGATGTGACCGAACCGATCAGGGAGTTGATCAATCAGCGGGCTCCTAGCTTGGTGTTGAAGCAAAAAGCCATCGAGCTTGGAATGACCACACTTCGCGATGACGGTCTGCGCCTCATTTATGATGGAGAGACTTCCATTGAAGAGATTTTAAAGTACACTTAGGTTCGCTTAGCCAAAACTACCTCCCCGGAATATATGCCAAAGTTTGATTATGTAGCGTTGGACGCGCGCGGTCAGGAGTCTCGCGGCACGGTGGAGGCCTCTTCCACCAATGATGCGGTCGCTGGGTTGCGTAAGTCGGGTCTTTTTCCCACGAGCGTCACCGATGCAGGCAAGGGCGGGGGAGTCGCGGTGGCCGTTGCTGTGGCGAAGAAAGCGGGCCCTAGCTCGGGTGGCGTTGCGGTTGCAGTTGCCCAGAAAGGGAAGGCAAAATCTAAAGGGAGCAGCAAGTTCTTTGAAAAGACGACGGTGGAGTCTGCAATTTTGATGATTTTCACGCGTCAATTGGCGACACTCATCGATGCTGGCCTCCCGCTTTTGAGGGGCCTAGATGTGCTCGGAAAGCAGGAGAAAGATCCCGTTCTTAAAAAGATTATTACTTCCATTTCTGAAGCGGTTCAGAGCGGAAGTACTTTCTCGGAGTCGCTTACTTCGCATCCAAAAGTCTTTAACCGTTTGTATGTTAACATGGTTAAAGCGGGGGAACTGGGTGGGGTTCTGGATGTCGTTCTCAATCGACTGGCTGAGTTTCAAGAAAAGGCTCAGAAGCTGCGCAATAAAGTGAAGTCTGCCATGACGTATCCGGTGATCGTGTTGGCGATTGCCATGATCATCCTGGTTTTCTTGCTGGCGTTCATTGTACCAAAATTCGAACAGATTTTTAAAGATCTGCTTGGGAATAAACCCTTACCCGATCTAACCCGCATCATCATGGGGCTCAGTGGAAACATTGTGGCGAACTGGTACATCGTTCTTGCTGCCGTGATCGCTTTGGTCGTGGGATGGAAGATGTTCAGTAGTTCCTCCAAGGGACAGATCACTCTGGATAAGCTGGCGTTGTCATTGCCGCTCTTTGGTGATTTGACTCGCAAAAGCTCTATCTCCCGCTTTAGCAGAACTTTGGGAACGTTGGTGACCAGTGGGGTACCCATCCTGCAGGCGCTTATTATTACTCGCGAGACCGCCGGCAACTCTGTAATCGCGGACGCCGTCACCAAAGTTCACGACGCGGTGAAGGAGGGGGAATCCATTGTGACGCCCTTGGAGGCTAGCGGCGTGTTTCCTCCGATCGTTATTTCCATGGTGGATGTCGGTGAGGAGACCGGTCAATTGCCGGACATGTTGCTCAAAGTCGCTGATGTTTATGATGATGAAGTCGACACGACCGTTGATGCGCTTACTTCCCTTCTGGAGCCCTTGATGATTGTTTTTCTCGCCGTGATCGTCGGTACCATCGTGATTGCGCTGTTCCTACCTATGGTGGATCTGCTCAAAAACATGAGTGCTCCCGGCGGCGCCGGCGGTTAGTCCCGTTCTCCCTGCCGAATCACGCCGGTCGATTTTTCTAAAACCGAACACCCCCATGCGCACTCTCTCACTCGAGCGTAGAACCGCTTTCACTCTCATTGAGTTGATGGTGGTAATTAGTATTTTGGGCATTCTAATGTCGATGATCTTGGGCATTCAGCGTTATGCTCAAACGAAGTCCAACCGCAGTCGTGCTGAGGCTGAAATAGCCGCTTTCAGTGCTGCGGCTGAGGCGTATAAAGCGGATAATGGCAGCTTTCCGCGCTCGACGGAAACCGACGCTCTGAGTGGCATCAACGACTCCGCCCCGTCGGATCCCGGTCAGGACTACAAAGACTCGAATCTCGCTTTATATAAAATGCTTACGGGGGATGCTGATTTGAATGGTCGCCCCGATTCGACGGAAGGGATAAAGGGTGCTACGCCGCTTTACCTGACTTTCAAGGCGGCTCAATTATCTTGGTCGGGTGGTGCCAGTGGGAGTGGGACCGTGCTTTTCGCGAGGGATCCTTGGGGCAAGGCGTATCCCTATGGTTATTCGACAAAACGGAACGCTGCCTTGGAAAAAAACGGTGCTGACGATCCCACAGCAGGACACAATATCACTTTCGACGTCTGGTGTATTGCGGATACGCCGAGCCGCCCCGCCGCTTGGATAACCAACTGGTAACACTGTGTTAATCGCTGGCGCTTCCGGGGTTCTGTACAAATCAAACGCCTCGTTAAAATGAGTCCAACAACGCCCGATCCATTGGATGGTGTAAACGCCACGAGACCAAAAGTACGCATCGCTCAACTCGATGAACTGGCGCCCGTGGCCTGCCCCTGTGGTCAATCTAGAAGGGCGTTTGCTGATCCGGACAATACGTTGGCGACAGTGCATCTCACTGACATCTCGAAAGACAGTCGTGCGCATTATCACAAGCGCATGACCGAGATATATATTGTGCTCGAAGGCGAGGGCGTTCTCGAGGCGGATGGCCAGGTCTTTGCGCTCAAACCGCTGACCACGGTGATGATCCCGCCGGGTTGCATCCATCGCGCGGTGGGCAATCTTCGGATTATCAATGTGCCGATGCCCCCGTTTGATCCGGCGGATGAGTTTGAGGTCAGCGTGAATTGACGGGTTCACTTTGGCGGTTAGGGCGTGGGTCGGGATTGCGTTTCCCTGCGGCAAAGGGGATGCTTAATTTCACGCCATAGTATGTTGAAAAAATCCAAGGACGACGTCGTTGAACTGCTGGAATCCATAGCTCGCCTACTGGAGCTTAAAGGAGAAAATGTCTTTAAGATAAGGGCTTATACAAACACGGCACGCTCTCTTGAAACTTTCAGCGGAGACTTCGCTGCTTTGGTTCTCGAAAAGCGTCTTGGTGAAATCGGTGGGATTGGCACGGCGCTGGAAGACAAAATTACGGAGTTCGCGACCACTGGAGACCTGCCGTATTTCAACAAGCTGAAGGCAGAGTTTCCTGAGACGCTTTTTGATCTTTTCGAACTTCAGGGACTCGGCCCAAAGAAAATTAAGGTGCTTTGGGAAACTCTTAATATCACAACTGTGGAGGCGTTGGAGGCGGCGTGTAACTATGGCCGCGTTGCCGACTTGAAGGGGTTTGGTGCAAAAACTGCCGCGAACATTCTCACCTCAATTCACGCGCGCAATCAGTATGCTGGGGCGTTTCGTTTTGGGGATATTGCCGCGGGTGCGGAAGTCATGTTGGAGCAGATTAAGGAGTTGGAGCCGGTGCTGCAGGCGTCGCTGGCCGGCTCTTATCGCCGACGTAAAGAGATCGTACGTGATCTCGATTTTCTGGTCTCGACGCGAGAGCCCGCCGTGGTGTCGGATTTTTTTGTAAGCCATTCGCTTGTGGAAACAGTTCTGGCTCATGGAGCTACGAAATCGAGTGTGCGCCTCAAAAATGGGATTCAGGCGGATTTGCGTGTCGTTACCCCGGAGCAGTATCCCAGTGCATTGAATTATTTTACGGGCTCCAAAGAACACAATATCGCGCTGCGCAGTAGAGCGTTGAGTCGGGGTTGGACTCTGAATGAGTACAGGCTCGGTCCGGACGAAAAGGCCAAGAACACACCGGATCCCATTCCTCCAATTCATTGCGAGGCAGATCTCTATCGTGCCCTTGGGTTGGACTACATTGAGCCAGAGTTGCGTGAGGATCGTGGCGAAATTGCGGCGGCAGCGGAGCATCGTCTTCCCAATCTATTGAAGCTGGAGAACTTACGGGGAACTTTCCATAATCATACGACTTCAAGTGACGGTAAGAACACACTCGAAGAGATGGCGGCGGCTGCGCAGGAACTTGGTTTGCAGTATCTTGGAATATCGGATCACTCTGTTTCGTCTTTCCAAGCGCACGGCTTAGATGCGGCCCGATTGCTCGCTCAAGGGGCCCGGATCAAGGAGTTGAATGAGGAATATGCACCGGATTTTCGTCTCTTCGCAGGCGTGGAATGCGACATCCACAAAGACGGTACTTTGGACTATCCCGACGAGATTCTTTCCCAACTGGACTACGTTGTGGCGTCGGTGCACTCGTCTTTTAACCAGTCGCAAGCCGAGATGACCGCCCGCATCATTCGTGCGATCTCCAATCCGTATGTGACGATGCTCGGGCATCTTACGGGGCGGCTCTTGTTAGGACGGGATTCTTACGCGCTGGACATTCCCGCCGTGATTGATGCTGCCGCCTCCACAAATACTGTTATCGAGCTTAATTCCAACCCACGCCGTATGGAACTGGATTGGCGCTGGTGGCCGTTGGCAAAAGAAAAGGGTGTAAAATGTTCGATCAACCCGGACGCCCACGGAATCGCCCAGTTACAATATTTGTGGTGCGGCGTAGGCATCGCCCGCAAAGGTTGGCTGACTGCGGATGATGTGATTAACACACTGCCATTAGGGAAAATAGAAAAGGCTCTTGCCAAAAAGCTTCCTCCATCCCCGCACTGAGCATGAGGCGTACGAGACGCCTCGTTGGCGGGGGGCTTTTCTGGATCGCGAAGTGCGATTTGGCCGCTTGCGATTCAGCGGCGCTCCAGCTCCTACAGCCCTGCCAAGCGGGTCACGCCCGTTCCCGCTTCGATTTTTCCAATTATCTTGCCCTTGAGCGCGGCTCCGACCTGAGGCGCGTCCTTCGCCCGCACAACGACTGCCATTCCGACGCCCATATTGAAAACTTGGTACATCTCGGTGGCATCGACATTCCCTCCTTGTTGAATCAGGCGGAATACGGGCGGCACCTTCCAGGCTGTGGTGTCGATGTGCGCGTCACAGTTCGAGGGTAAAATGCGAGGTAAATTGTCGATCAGCCCGCCCCCAGTGATGTGGGCAAGCCCCTTGAGCAGGCCTTTAGGCAAGGCGGCCAGCGACGGTTGGTAGTTCTTGTGAACTCGCAGCAATTCTTCGCCCAAAGTTTTCGTGAAACCAGCCGGTTTCGCGTCCAACCCCAGCTTCAACTTCTCGAGCAAAACCTTCCTCGCGAGCGAATAACCGTTGGTGTGCAGCCCGTTGGAGGGAAGCCCGATAACGACATCGCCCACTTTGATTTGAGAGCCATCCAACATTAACTTGCGATCCACCACTCCCACGATGGTTCCGGCAAGGTCGTACTCTCCGCGTTGATACATACCGGGCATCTGGGCCGTCTCTCCACCGATCAGAGCGCAACCGCCTTCTTTACAGGCCTTCGCAAAGCCTTTGAGAATCTGCTCGAATACAGCAGGTTCCAATCGCTCCGCGCCGATGTAATCGAGGAAAAACAGAGGCTTGGCGCCGATCACTGCAATGTCGTTGATGCAGTGATTCACCAAGTCTTGCCCGACGGTTTCGTGCCGATCTGTGGCGAACGCAATTTTGAGTTTTGTGCCGACCCCGTCCACGCTGGAAACGAGCACGGGCTCTTTCATTCCATGGAAGTTGGGTTTGAAAAGGCCACCAAAGCCCCCGATTTTCCCCAAAACTTCCGGGCCATGCGTGCCTTTCACCATGCCGTGAATTCTGCTTTTGACCTTATTACCAAGGTCAACATCGACGCCAGCGGCGGCGTACGCTTTTTTGGGTTCGGCGGTTTTTGAGGACTTTTTGGAAGAGGAATTGCGTGAATTGGCGGACCTGGACATGGTGAAATCAGGGTTTACGGGGGAAAAGAGAGGGACTGGAATCGCTGGATGCGAGCAGATTGGAACGCGTGCTGCGACGCTCCATGATATGTTTGTCGAGGTTTGGATCGACGGGAACGGGGTATTCACCCGTGAAGCAGGCGAGGCAAAACTGGTTTTGCGGCTGGCCGGTGGCCCGCACCATCGCAGGGACATCGAGGTACCCGATGGAGTCAGCTCCTAGATACTCGCGGATCTGATCCAAGGAACATTGGTTGGCGAGCAACTTTTCTGGATCTGGAAAATCGATTCCGTAAAAACACGAGTGCTTGTGCGGGGGGCAAGAAATGCGCATATGCACCTCAGCAGCACCAGCTTCACGCAGGTTGACCACGCGGGCGCGTGCGGTGGTGCCGCGAACGATGGAGTCGTCCACCACCACGACGCGTTTTCCCGCTACGGCCTCCTTGATCAAGTTGAGCTTCACTCGCACGTTAAAGTCGCGAATGAGCTGGCTAGGTTGCAGGAACGTTCTCCCAATGTAGTGGTTGCGCACGAAAGCGTGGCTGTAGGGAATGCCAAGTTCTTCTGCGAATCCCATCGCGGCGTAGTTCCCAGAATCCGGGACGGGAATGACAACGTCCGCGTCGGCGGGATGAATTCGGGCGAGTTCGCGCCCCATTTCAGTGCGAACCCGAGCGACGTTGATGTTGGAAATCATCGAGTCTGGACGGGCAAAATAGACGTATTCAAAAATACAGAAGGCGCGCTGTTTCTGTTGGAAAGGCCACTCGGAACGAATCCCGTTTTCGTCGATAATGACAACTTCGCCGGGCTCAACGTCGCGAACAAATTCGGCGTGAATGAGGTCAAAAGCGCAGGTTTCGCTAGAAAGAACCCATGCGCCGTCGAGCTTGCCGATGGAAAGTGGGCGGAATCCAAAGGGATCGCGAACGCCGATGATTTCCCGCTCGCTCATCATTACCAAGGAAAAGGCACCGTGAATCTTGCGCAGTGCGGCTAAAACGCCGTCCGGTTCTGAGGGTTGGGCGAGAAGATGGAGGATGATCTCGCTGTCGACGGTGGTTTGGAAAATGGAGCCGCGCTCCTCCAGTTCCTCACGTAACAAGGCGGCGTTGACCAAGTTGCCGTTGTGCGCGACGGCGATTTGGCCACGGGCTGTGTTGACGACAAAAGGCTGCGCGTTGACTAGGTTGCTTGAGCCGCTGGTGGAGTAGCGCACGTGGCCCACGGCCCGGTTGCCTACGAGTCTGTCGAGGTCGTTTGAGTTGAAAACCTGGGATACAAGCCCCATCGCCACATGCCGCTTAAAGGGAGAGTTTGGTCCGTTGGCTGTCACGATGCCTGCGCTCTCTTGGCCGCGATGCTGCAAAGCGTAGAGCCCGTAATAGGTGAGAGTCGCGGCGTTGGGGTGTCCGAACACAGCGAAGACGCCGCATTCATGGGTGGGTCGGTGGTTTTTCACTAAAAAGGGATGCTCTGCTGAAGTTAGACCGCGGGATGGGGGCGTCAAGAAAACGGGGTCTTAGTCCAAACGATAGCTCGTGGTGGCCTGCTTTGTTTTAGGGCGTTTTTCCCCGTACGGTAACATAACTTAGCGTGGTAAAGCGGGTTCTCTTGAATCCCCAGAGGATCGAGACGAGCCCTCGCTGGCGTCGGCTCTTTTCCAGCCCTCTCTGCGGGCGACGGCTTCGCCGAGACGCACGGGCCAGTCCGGTTTATCAAAGAAATCAGGTCGGGCCCGCTCAAGATCCTTGTAGTATTCAAGATAGGCTTGATTCTCAGGTGAGCCTTCAGTGCCGATTGCAGGGTAACGTCGGCGAATCTCGATCATTGAACGATTCACTGCCTGAGTTTCCGGGTTTTCCGAGGCGGGCGATTGTGGGCCATCCAAGGTGATCTCAGATCCGGGCATCAGGGAGAACTTGCCTCCTTTTTGGGGATCGCCATCTGCGGAACCCGCTGTGTTGAAGCTTGGAGAAGCGGCGCGTTGCCAGCCTTCGCGGGCTGCAACGGTTTCCGCAAGGGTCAAGGGCCACCTTGGGTCCTTAAAAAATTCGTATTTCCTCAACCGCGCCAGATCGTTATAGGCCTCGATGTACTTGGTGTGCTCTGGGGTTCCAGGCGTTTGCAGGGAAGGGTACAAGCGCACCGCCTCTTCTTTCGCGAGGCGAGTGGTTCGTTGCACGGGGTCTTCGCCGGGCCGGAGTGGCTCTGGCTCGATTGCTGGGGCCGAGTTTTGAAGTTTACTTTGTTCGGCTTCTTGAAACTTGGAAGCCATTGGTTGCGGGCTCATTGCGCCACCCATTGCAGCCCCGTTTGCTTGGGTCCCCACTCCGAGTGTCCCCGCTGGGCCCGCTGAGGCAGAGGTTTCGTCCGTCTGTGGAGCTGTACCTGCTGCAGGCTTCTGCGGGTTCTGCTGGAATAGACCTCCGAGCTGGGCGCGTGCTCTGGGCACGTCGACAAACATTTGCATCCAATCTGAACCCGCCGCCACCATACGCGCCGCCAGTGGCACCACCAAGGTGACGGCGAAGGCGATAGACAAAATCAAGAACGTGCCATTGCGTTGCAGCAACACTCTAAATTGCATCGCCAAGAAAATCAGTAAGCCCACCAAGACTGCGGTGCTGACGGCCACAAACGTCTCCCGTGGCGCCCACCAGAAGGCCGCGCCCCCCAACGGGATAGTTAGCAGCACAATGAGCACTCCAAGGATTAGATTGCGATTTGCGTCGTTAGTTCCACCCCCCAAGACAACACGTCGCTGCTGATTGGAAAGCGACAGCGGAGGCGGCTCTTTGATGCGCGGAGGGAGGGAATGGAAAGGTTCTGCTGACACCCCTTAAAAAAAGCCTCTTGTAGGAGAAAACCCAATCGTTTTTTCCTAATAAAAGCCTCAGATGCGCACTTTTTTCAGTTGGTTGTACCGCTAAGTCGTGCACTAGGGATTGACTTCTGCGCTCTGCGCAAGGTCTTGGAGCCTTCTAAGGTCCAATTTGCCGCTGGCTAAATGTGGTATCTCATTTGTCAAAATGACTTTGCGCGGTATCCATAGATTGGGGATTCCAGCTTCCGAAAGGGAGTGTCTAAGTGCCGGTAAATCGATCTCCTTCGTGGAAATAATCACCAATGTCTCGCCCTTGGCTTTGTCGGGAATCCCGGCTACGGCCAGGCTGAGCGTCTCCTCCCCGAGCTCCAATGCTCTTCGCACTGCGTCTTCTACGGTTTCGTGGGGAACCATCTCGCCGCCAATTTTCGAAAAACGGCTTAAGCGGCCTTCAATGTATAAAAAACCGTCCTCATCGAAGCGTCCAAGGTCTCCCGTGCGAAACCAGCCGTCTTGTATCACTTCCGCAGTTCGGTCCGGTGCATTGAGATAGCCGGTGAAAATGTTCACGCCCTTAAGCCAGAGCATTCCAGTATCCGTTAACTTTAAGGGTGTGCCGGATTCTGGATCGCGGATTTCGGCGGCCATGCCGGGCATGAGTTTGCCGACGGAGCCGAGGCGGGCTGAGGGTTGCGGCGCGGCGTCGGGTTTGTAGGGAAGCTCTGGGATATTCACGCTTGCGACTGGGGAGGTTTCAGTCAGGCCGTAGCCTTGTAGAACCTGTTTTCCAAAGCGCTCCTGAAAGGCAAGTGCGAGATCGTTTGGCAGTTTTTCTGCACCCGTAACGATGAGTTGCAAACTACTGAGCTGGGCGGGGGCAACTTTACGCAGGTACGCTCTTAAAAAAGTGGGGGTTGAACAGAGCAGTTTGATTCCGTGTTTATGAATAAGCTCCGCGTTCTTTACGGGATCCAACGGGCTTGGATACGTGATCATCCGTAAGCCGCTTACCAATGGATACCATAGGTTTACGGTCGATCCAAACGAGTGAAAGACGGGCAGGCACGAAAGCATCGCGTCGTGCTGTTTGAGGCCAAGGACCGCTGAAAATTGATTGATGTTCCCCAATAAGTTGCGGTGCGTGAGCACTACGCCTTTGGGATCACCCACACTGCCGCTGGTGAAGAGAACGACGGCCTCGGCTTCATCCCCCTGTTTGGGCAAGCCAGCCAGCCACGTTAAGCATCCGCTCGGCAGAATCCCCACCAGAAGCCTCCACCAGGCAATTCGCGCTCCAAGCGAAGGGAGTAACGTGTCGATGAACCAAACCGTATCTGGCCACGGAAACTCCGGAAGCCTCTCGTGGAACGGCTTTGCTGTGAGCACTGTACGCACCTCCGCGATCCGGATCGCCGCCGCAATCGAGGCTGCGCTGGCTGTGAAATTCAAATTCACCGGAACCTTCCCCGCCAAAACCACAGCCAGATTCGCGATCGTCGCGCCCCGCCCCGGCGGCAGCACCAAGCCGATGCGTGGTTCCTCCCTTTGCTTCCGCAACGCCCCTGCTAAGGTGAATGCCGCAGCCAGCAACATCCCTCGGCTCAGAATGCTTTCGTCTCGGCCATCCACCAACGCCACCGCGCTTGGATTTCGCGAGAGCCCCGCTATGGCGGCGCGTCCCAGATGCCCTTTTAAAAAGTCGCGCCTTTGAAAACAAAGCTCTCCAAGTGTCAGCATCCTTTCCCTCACTAGGTTCACCTGAGCGGCCTTTGCCTCAATGGGCTCTCCAAATGCAACGGTCACTGGATAAGGAAGTTTCTTTGGAAACTTGAAGAAATATCGGCCCTCGGAATAGGAGAAAATCGACCCCCAAAGGGCGTCCAGCCAGACGGGAAGGACTGGAGTTTGGGCCCGCTTTGCAATCAGTTCGAAGCCTCGCTGTAGCCGGAGCAGGCTTCCTGTCCGCGAGATTTCGCCCTCGGGAAACATACACACGATTTCTCCTTTGCGCAGCGCCTCGACCGCCGCGCGCACAGCGTCTTTGGCGTGCTTGGGGGATACGGGCAGCGCGCCGAATAAATGCAAAAATGGAGTGAGAGCCCGAGAGTTGTAGTATTCCTCGAAAACTAGGAAACGGATTCGCCGCGGAAAACTTGCCTGCAAAATGATAGCATCCACCCAGCTCAGATGGTTGGGCAGAAGCAGGCAACCGCCCTCTGGCACGCGTTCCTGATGGAGCACGCGCACACGGTAAATCATTCGGATTAACACACCGCCAACCCAGCGTATTGCGGTTTCCAAAACTGCTTGCATGGCGTTTTCTTCGCAGGGAGGAGAGGGAAAGGCCAGCGTCAGAGTGAGAAAAATTTGTGCGACTTCACTCCTTGTGATGCGAGCTGTTGAACGTTTTGCCGAGGAGCTCTAGTCGGCAGTGAGGGCTAATTTGGCGGTTCTGGCGACGCCGCGTTGAACGAGGGCGATTGGTGTTTTGCCGATGAATTGCTTCGGCGAGCTACCCAAAGTCGTCGTGGGGATGCTGCGGTTGGTCATGCCGGAGGCATGAAAGCCAATTGCCGGTGGTTGAGGAGCGACGCGACGACACCACCGGTTTGTCAGACCGAAACCGCCCGCATCCCAAGGGGATGGCAGCTGCGTCGCATCTCAGGCACATCAGCATGGGTGACTGGTATCCCGACGGGATGCTCTATGTTTTTTAGCCTATCCGGTGGTGTCGCTTCGCTCAACCACCGGCAAATGGCCTCGATGCCTCCGGCATCGGAACTGTCATTCGCAGCCTCACTGCTTCTGCTTGGCCTCATGGGCAGACGACAGAAGCGATGGAAGCACTAAAATCCATTGGCAATTTACGACCGGACAAGCTCGGATAAAGCTCAAGTACTTCTACCCAATAAATTATACCACCTATTTAAGTTTTCTGGATGATTCAAGAGACCTCAGCACCTGGGAGCGCGGAGCCCCAGCTCCGCAATGCCTGTCCGAGCTTTTGGGGCGTCAAAGCGGAGCTAGGGCTCCGCGTTCCCGGGAGAGAAGAA
>CAIXGS010000075.1 GCA_903919125.1 uncultured Spartobacteria bacterium
CTACGGAAAATCATGAAGCAAACCGGAGAACAGCCTCCGAGAGCCGGATGCGGGAAATCCGCCCGTCCGGTTCGATGAGGGGGAGACGCGTGTGGGTGGTTTACCAAACGCGTCTCCCTACTCTATTCCGCGCTCCCAGGCACTGAGGTGTTTGAATTATCCATAAACCTGAATGAGATGGGGGAAGCTTTGCAAAGTGTCTGTCCCGAATGGCACTTAGTGGAGAGGGGTTGGCGCCAAGCTGGAGGTTTGGTAGAAGTGGGGATGCCATTGCGATTTTTTCACATTCCGAGTCGTGAGCCTGGGCCTGCGCAGGGGGAGTTGCTTAGTTTTTTGAGCCAGCACAGGATTGTCACTATTGATCGCCGTTTTGTGGAGGATGCCCAAAATTCTTTTTGGGCTTTGTGCGTGGATTATCTGGAAACGGAGATGCGGGGCGGGCCGCTTCACGGAGCGCCTGGACGAGCGGAGCGAAAGATTGACTACAAGGAAGTTTTAAGCGCGGAGCAATTTTTAAAGTTTGCGCAGCTCAGGGAGTTACGAAAGAAACTTGCAGAGCGAGATGGCATCCCAGTGTACGCGGTGTTTAGTAATGAACAGTTAGCGGCCATGGTACAGCGCGGCGTCACTAGTCGCGCGGCGCTGAGAGAGATTGAGGGAATTGGAGAAGCAAAGGTGGAACGGTATGCGGATGTTTTCCTTGGGACTATGACCGGAGACAATCTCCCAACAGCTTCCCCGTAATGAAAAGGGTGGGGAATCTATATTGCCAGATCAGTGCGTGGGATAATCTGCGTGCCGCATTTCACCTAGCTCGAAGAGGAGCTCGTCGAGCGCGGCAGGCGGTCGAGTTTGAGCGGCATTTGGATGATAATTTGCGAACGCTTTCGAGATCGCTTCAGAGCGGTTCTCTGCGGCTGAGTGGGTATACTCAATTTTTAATTAAAGATCCCAAAGAGCGGCTAATCACCGCTCCAGCTTTTGCTGACAGGGTGCTGCATCATGCGGTCATGCGAGTGTGTGAGCCTTATTTTGAAAGTTCGTTGGTGTCGGACACTTTTGCGTGCCGAAAGGGAAAAGGCCGCCTCGCTGCGTTGAACCGCACGACAGAGTTTGCTCAGCGGTTTGGGTTTTTTCTAAAGCTGGATGTACGCAAATATTTTGAAAGTATCCCCCACAGGATTTTACTTGAGGCACTTTCGAGAAGGTTTAAAGATAATCAGTTGCTGGTTTTGTTTGAGTTGTTGATTCGCTCTCATGAATCAAGGCTGGGTTGCGGGTTGCCTATTGGCAGTCTTACCAGCCAGCATTTCGCGAATTTTTATCTCGGCCACCTGGATCGATTTGTGAAACAGACACTGCGCTGCCCAGCCTATGTCCGCTATATGGATGACTTTGCTTTGTGGGCAAATGAGCCTCGGCTATTGCGTGAGCATTGGCTGGCGGTGGAGGACTTTTTGAGGCTGCACCTAGGATTGGAGTTAAAGGAGGGAACCCATCTCAACGCTGTGCGTCACGGGATGAATTTTTGCGGTTTTCGTATTTTTCCGGGGTGGCGTGAATTGAACAGGCGTTCACGCCGTCGGTTTGCAGCGCGCATGGCAGAATTGGAGCGGTTGGGGTTGGCAGGTCAAACGCCAGAGAGGGAATTGCAGGCTCGGGCAGATTCGCTCGTTGCGTTTGCTAAAGAGGGCCGGTCATGGCATTTTCGCAAGTGGGCGCTGGCTAGGGCGTCAACCGCGTGATGCGCGGCGGCACTTGGAACAACAACGCCGCCAACTGTCGAGCGGCCAACCGGAACAGGAACAACCCGGGCAACCGGAACAACAACACTGGTTTCCGCCCCGCCCCAGCTCCGCCCGCCCCCAGTGCGTACACGGTGGATGCCGCAACGTCGCATTGGCTGGATGGAACCGGTCAGCGACCCGTCCCGTTGGGTTAACGCGGGCAAAAGCAAAGTGCGCCCCCCGGTGCTGGTAGCCTGCAGAGGTGGAGCGAACGCTCCGGGGGGAAGAGCTCTGCGGAGCCCAGATAGTATAAGAAATTGCGTTAAAAGCAGTGCTTGAATCGCATAAAGCTGCTTCAATGTGCCTCATGCAACCTTACGGCATCCCCAAGTTTTTGAATGCGTTGCTCATCCTCTCGCTGAGTTCCCAACTCTACGGCGCAGGTGATGAAATAACTCCTGCCGAGCAACTTGCAAAACAGTGGAGGCGCACCAAATCGCTCGCCGCGCCAGAGGAGAAAGTGCGCAAAGGAATGTCGGTCGTGGAAGTTGGGGGCGGTTCTTCGATGGGCAAGACGCTCGAGATAACGGTGGACGCTAAAACGCTTGCGAGTTTTCAGAATATCCAGTTCCAACTCAATAGCGCCGAGATCGCAGAAGGCACCTCGGGTGCACAGCTCAATGAAATTGCGAAGGCGATGCAGAGTGCTGGCAATGAACAATTTTTAATTGAGGGACACACTTGCGACAGGGGTGGCGAGATGCTGAATACTGATTTATCGCGCCGCAGGGCACAGGCGGTCAGGGAGGCTCTCGTGACGTTGGGCGTTGATGCCGTTCGTCTACAGGCCATCGGTTGCGGTCAGGGCGATCCGATTGTCCCCAATACGGATGAGCAGGCCCGAGCTAGGAATCGGCGGGTGCAAATTTTCAGGAAGCTGTAAGTCGGGGTTAAATCCTCGTGGGTAAGTGAGAAAAAAAGAGCTCGGAAACCGGTTGCTCGGCTTGAAAGATGCTTCTCAATAACATTGCTCCCTATGAATTTAAAAAACCCTTCATCACTCGGGCGGTGCCTTCTCCTTTTGTCGGTTTCCCTGCCGATCACATGCTTGACGCAGCCGGCATCTGCCGCAGTCAAACCCACCGAGGCAGCAGAGGCTCCTGCACTCCCTGATATCTGGCAGAAAGTTCCAGCTCAACAGCGCCTCATGGCTCTTCGTGCCGCTGAAGTCGATGCCACTCGCCTCCTTGTTGAGCGCATCATGGGGCTCCACCTCAATTCAGACTCCACCGTGCGGGATCTGGTTCTCGCAAACGACACTATCAAGGGCAGTCTTTCCGCTTCGATAAAAGGAGTCACCACCACTGAACCGCCAGAATATCTTGCCGACGGTCGGGTGCAGGTCGTCCGCGCGGTCAAGGTCCAGCAAGTGATCGAAGTCTTGAGCAAGGTCGTTAAAGAGGAACACATGGCCGATGGCGTCATCAAAAAGGTTGCGGACTCTCAGAAAACGGAATTCGTCACTCGCAACGAAAAGCTCGATGTCGTGGGCAGCAGCGCCATTCCCAACTCCGAGGGGCACCTTAAGATTAAGGCCAAACGTGCCGCCGAAGGTGACGCCTACCGCAAACTTGGCGAACGCCTCATGGGCGTAAAAATCACCAGCGACACAACAGTTCGCGACCTGGCTTTGAAAAACGACGAGGTCGTCAAGTCCATGTCAGGCGTGTTGAAGGGCGCGGATGTTACTGCCATTCGGTATCAAAAAGACGGTTCCTGCGAAGTGACCATGCAGGTGAAGCTTTCTGAAATCATCCGCACCGTGACTCGGGTGGTGAAGGGTAAGACGCACATGGAAGATTCCATTGATGCGAAAACGATTTCTGAAACCGGCACGGGCGTGGCTTCCAACGATCCTAGCACGGGTTCGTCCGCTGACGTTGGCTCTGATGTGACAGAAGTGCAGGTGTCCGAAACGCTTCGCCGTGTGGTTTCCGAGACGCCAGCGAACAACTGAAGCTCCTATGAATAAAAACACTCTTCTGTGTCTGCTAACCGCTTCGTTGCTACCCGCTTGCGCTTCCACACCCCGCGCCCATTCTACTGCTAAAAGCACTGCTAGTGGCGACTGTTGCGCTGCTGAGAAAACGCCGTCTCAAGCCCAACGCGAGTACGCCGCTAAAACGGCAGCCTCTGTCCCCTCAGCAACCTCTTCTCCTAGCGACAAGCAGTCCAAAGTGAAGGCGCATGTCACTGACAGCACGCAGGTGGAGACCGTCCTCGGAACCAAACCCGTCATTGGCGATGATTCCGAATTGCGCAAGTAGCCGCGCCGTTGCTTGGGGGTGCGCACTCGCGCTTTCTCTGGCAACAGCAACCGGCCAGACTCCCAACGCCTCTAAAAAAAGGGATTCCAGCGAGTCGAATCCCGCAGCAAAGGAGCAGGGGCGTGTCATGGCCCCAGCTCCTTCTCAAGAACGGAAGGTTGACGGCGCACGGCGTTCCTCCACGGACGATCCTTTCGACGCAATCGCCACTCAACTTTCCAGTCTTTTAGGGGATAAAACGGCGGTGAGCGTGGGGGTTGGAAACTTCGCGTTTCAAGACACCGATCTGTTGTCGCCTTTCTCTGCTCTGTTGCGCGACGAATTGGAGGTGGCTCTTGGTAAAACAAACGGGTTCAAAGTCGTGACCCGTGACCGCATCGCTGATCTTCAAAACGAGGGCAAGTTTCAGATGCGGGATCTTCTGGAACCGGGCACCGCAGTGGAAAAAGTCTCTGTGAAGGGCATTCAGGGGATAGTGCGCGGCCGGTTTTACGCTTCAGGGGCTGGCGTTTCCGTTTTTACAGAGTTGGTCTGGCTTGAGGGTGGAAATGTCGAAAAGACGAAGGTCACGTTGGCAACCTCTCAAATTGCCGCCCGTGTGTTTCCTGAAGGAGTTAAAACGGAGCAGGCCATGGGATCGCTCGTCACTCCTCAAAACTTGGAGGCAAGCATCTCCAACCTCCAGGAGATTACAGAGGGGCGTCTGAAGCGAGTGAACAAGGAGTTTCCTCTGGAGTTTTTTACGACGGACACTCGCCGCGCCTTTAAGCAGGGAGAAGTGCTTTCTTTCAGGGTGCGAAGTGATCGGGACTGTTTTGTAGCGGTGTATTGTCATCAGTCCGATGGGGCGAGTGTCCTTTTGTTTCCCAACAACTGGCAGCGCAGCACGTTTGTTCCCGCAGGCAAAGCGATTGACATTCCGGGCACTCAAAAACACGGGTTTGAGATCGAGATCGGTCCGCCCTACGGTTCCGATGTGGTGCAGGTCATCGCGTGCACCAGCGAACGGGAGATTGAAAAAATGGTGGGCAAACAACTGAGTACTGCATCCGCCTCACAACCCGTCGCGGTTCTGACTCGTGGCATGGCTGCCAAGGGGATTTCGGAGGCAGGTGCGTCCCCGTCCAGCACTCAGAGCGGCGCACCGGCCATGTGGTCGGAGGCTCACATGGTGGTGAGTACGTTTCCGAAGAACTAAAAAGATAACATTATGAAATATGAAAAATTGGGAGAGTTTTTGAATAGGAACTCAAGCAACGAATGTAAGGAGTTACTTATGAGCTTCGAGGAAATTGAACGATTTGTTGACGGAGGGTTGCCGCCAGCAGCCCTAGAGCACCTAGCGTGGTGGGCGTACGGAGACTCGACGTATACCCAGTCCCATGCATGGACTTTCGCAGGATACCAACCACACCCAGATCTCGAGGCAAAGAGAGTCCGATTTACACTTAAAGCATTTTAGCACCTAGCAAATCTGAGAATTAATTTATGTTTATCGTTAATGATTCACTTGAAATTCGTCATGGCAAGATTCGACGTTACGCCGAAGAGGAAGCCACTGTCGGTCTGATTTTAGCGGCCGTTGACTTAGAGTGGACTATAAGGCGTGCAATTCTGGCCCTCGGCAAAAATTCCACGAAATATATAAAGGTCCAAGTTCTTTCAAATGGTAAAAAGTCGGGACTTAAACATTACAATAATTGCTGGCGCGATGAGGTTAAGCCGATTCATTCGATTGGTTTGCCAGATTTTATTGATGATTGGCAGTTGTTGATAAACGCATTTGAGTTGCGAAATCGTCTGGTTCATGGGCGGGGTGTTAGCGGTGAGGCATTTACAAGGGCGCGAATGGAGACCTGTTTGAATGCAAGCGAAAAACTCGCTAAGTTCGCAGCAGAACATTGTTCTCCATTATACGGTCACCGAATTGTGAGGATCAAACCTCGTGAAAACTGTTCGCATTGCGCAAATCTAGTTCGCTCTTCAAAATGAACCGATTTAGGATTTTATTACTACTAGGCTGTTGGTTCCTGTGCTTTAAACAAAACTGTTACTCTCAAAGATCGCCTAACGCTGAGGCGATTCGCCTCGCCAAAGAAGCGAATCAGTTCTTCGAAGCAGGCGACTACGCGGGGGCAGAACCCCTTTATTTGCGCTCTTTGGAGATTAACGAGAAAGTGCTGGGTCCCACCCATCCGGAAACGGCGATCTCGTTATACAATCTGGCGGGCTTATACGATTCGACTTTGGCGTACGCGAAGGCAGAACCCCTTTCTGTGCGCGCTCTGGAGATTCGCGAGAAAGTGCTGGGGCCCACCCATCCGCACACGGCGGACTCCTTAGCCCAGCTGGGGGTATTATACAGCTCCACTGGGGCGTACGCGAAGGCAGAACCCCTTTGTGTGCGCGCTTTGGAGATTTACGAGAAAGCGCTTGGTCCCGCCCATCCGAGCACGGCGTACGCGTTAGGGAATCTGGCGTCATTATACAGCTCCACTGGGGCGTACGCGAAGGCAGAACCCCTTTATTTGCGCTCTTTGGAGATTCGCGAGAAAGTGCTGGGTCCCACCCATCCGGACACGGTGACATCGTTAAACAATCTGGCGTCATTATACAGCTCCACTGGGGCGTACGCGAAGGCAGAGCCCCTTTATGTGCGCGCTTTGAA